>NZ_BAAAQN010000024.1:0-31524 GCF_039531695.1 Catenulispora yoronensis | reverse complement strand
TCTCCCTAAGACCGCTTGGCCCCCGACTTCCGAGAGTCCGGCCGCCGGCGCCGCGTCCGGCCCGGTTCGGCTAGGGTCGAGGCGCCGGAGCCCGACCCACGCGGAGGAGACCGAAGCCCCGTGCGCATCATGATCGCCGAAGACTCGGCCGTCCTGCGGGACGGTCTCGTGCAGATCCTCACCAAGCGCGGGCACGACGTGCCGGCGGCGGTGCCGGAGGCCGAGGCGCTGCTGGCCGCGGTGGCGGCCGAGCCGCCGGACGCCGTGGTGCTGGACATCCGGATGCCGCCGACCCACACCGACGAGGGCCTGCGCGCGGCGCTCAAGCTGCGCAAGAGCCATCCGAAGGTCGGTGTCCTGCTGTTCTCGCAGTATGTGGAGACGCGCTATGCCAGGGACCTGTTCTCCGGCAACGCCTCGGGCGTCGGCTACCTGCTGAAGGAGCGGGTGGCGGACGTCAGCGACTTCGTGCAGGCGCTGGTGACGATCGCCGGCGGCGGGACGGTGCTGGACCCGGAGGTCGTGGTGCAGCTGCTCGGGTCGCAGCCGACCGACGCGCTGACCGCCCGGGAGCGGGAGGTGCTCGGGCTGATGGCGCAGGGCCGGTCGAACGCGGCCATCGGCAAGCAGCTGGTGCTGGCCGACAGCTCGGTGGAGAAGCACATCAGCAACATCTTCACGAAGCTGGGCCTGCCGCCGGCCGACGAGGACCACCGGCGGGTGCTGGCGGTCCTGAAGTACCTCGGGGTGACGCGGTCCTGACCGGTGCCGCCCGGTTCAGTGCTTGGTGCTGGTCGGCGCCGTGGGCGTGGGTGACGCGGGCGTCGGCGACGCGGGCGGCGTCGGCGAGGTGAGCGAGCCGGACGAGGCCGGTGTCGACGGCGCGGTCGGCGAGGTCGGCCCTGGCGATGCCGGTGAGGTCGGCGAGGTGGGTGTCGCCGGCGAGGTCGGCGCGGAGGAAGCCGCCGAGGTCACCGAGTTCCACAATTGCGAGTACCAGGCCGTGGGCCCGCCGGCGCGGGTGTCGGTCGGGTTCGGCACGCCCGAGGCGGCGTCGCCGGAACCGAGCAGGCGCAGGCCGGTCTCCCCGGGCAGGACGTAGTGCAGCCGGCTCCGGGCCTGGATGCGGACGTAGTCCGGGTCCTGCCAGCGCTCCAGTTCCTGCCGGAGCTGGTCGACCTCGACGCGCTTCTGCGCGTTCTGCTCCTTGAGCTTGTCGATCTGCGAGCTCTGCGAGAAGTACTGCTGGAGCGGATAGGCCAGGGCCAGCACCAGCGCGCAGAACACCAGGAGCAGGACGGCGGCGCGGGCCGTGTAGCGCGTGCGGCGCTTCGCCGGCGGCCGGGAGCCGGAGCCGCCGGAACCACCCGGGCCGCCCGAGCTCCCGGAACCACCCGGACCCCCGGACCCCCCGGAATCGTCGTCGGCCGAGCGCGAAGATCCCGACGCAGCGTCCTGCCGCTGCGTCGGGACCGCGCTCAAGCGCCGGGGCCAGGGGCCCTGGCCTGCCGATCTCATAACTGACGACGATACCGCGCCGGGAGCGTCAGCCCTCGTACTGGAAGCGCGGGAACGACGAGCGGCCGGCGTAGCGGGCGGCGTCGTCCAGCTCCTCCTCGATGCGCAGCAGCTGGTTGTACTTGGCGACGCGGTCCGAGCGGGCCGGGGCGCCGGTCTTGATCTGGCCGCAGTCCATCGCCACCGCCAGGTCGGCGATGGTGGTGTCCTCGGTCTCGCCGGACCGGTGCGACATCATGGTGCGGTAGCCGTTGCGGTGCGCCATCGTCACCGCGTCGAAGGTCTCCGACAGCGTGCCGATCTGGTTCACCTTCACCAGCAGCGCGTTGGCCTGGCCGCCGGCGACGCCGCGGGCCAGCCGCTCGGGGTTGGTGACGAACAGGTCGTCGCCGACCAGCTGCACCCGGGCGCCCAGGCGGTCGGTGATGGTCTTCCAGCCGTCCCAGTCCTGCTCGTCCAGCGGGTCCTCGATGGACACCAGCGGGTAGGCGTCGACCAGCTCGGCGTAGTAGTCGATCATCTCCTCGGCGGTGCGGGACTTGCCCTCGAACTCGTAGACGCCGTCCTTGTGGAACTCGGTGGCGGCGACGTCGAGCGCGACCGCGATGTCCCGGCCGGGCACGTAGCCGGCCTTCTCGATCGCGATCTGGATCAGGTCCAGCGCCTCGCGGTTGGAGCCCAGGTCCGGGGCGAAGCCGCCCTCGTCGCCGAGCCCGGTGTTCAGGCCGCGCTCCTTCAGCACCGACTTCAGCGCGTGGTACACCTCGGCGCCCCAGCGCAGGGCCTCGCGGAAGCTGCCCGCGCCGATCGGCGCGATCATGAACTCCTGGATGTCCACGTTGGAGTCGGCGTGCGCGCCGCCGTTGAGGATGTTCATCATCGGCACCGGAAGCGTGTGCGCGTTCGGGCCGCCGAGGTAGCGGAACAGCGGCAGCTCGGCGGAGTCGGCGGCGGCCTTGGCCACGGCCAGCGAGACGCCCAGGATGGCGTTGGCCCCGAGCCGGGCCTTGTTCGGCGTGGCGTCCAGGTCGATCATCGCCTGGTCGATCAGCCGCTGGTCGGAGGCGTCCTCGCCGACCACGGCCGGGTAGATCTCGTCGAGCACGCCCTGCACGGCGTTCTCCACGCCCTTGCCGCCGTACCGGGCCGGGTCGCCGTCCCGCAGCTCGACGGCCTCGAACGCGCCGGTCGAGGCACCCGAGGGCACCGCGGCCCGGGCGAAGCTGCCGTCCTCCAGCAGGACCTCGACCTCGACGGTCGGGTTGCCGCGCGAGTCCAGGATCTCCCGCGCGTTGATGGCTTCGATGGACGCCACGTCGCATCTCTCCTTCACTGATTCTGATGTCGGGACGAGCCTATCCCGCGGCGGCGCCCGGCCCTTGATCCGCCGGATCGAAGGGTGAGACGGCTCCGGCGCGGGCCTCGGACTTCGCCTGGTGTTCGGCGCGGCGACGCGTGAATTCCTCAAGTTGGTTCCGGATCGAGGCCCTGAGAACCTCGGTGGTGAGCCGGAACGGCTCGCCCGCCAGCAGCGGCGCCGGCTCGACGGCCGGATCGGCGGTGAGCGCCAGGAGCAGGTGCTCGGTCCCGATGTAGTTGTGGCCGAGGGTCAGCGCGGCGCGGACGGCCAGATCGAAGGTCTTGCGCGCCTCGGGGGTGAAGGGGAGCGGGGCGGCCGGGGCGTCGGCGAGGTCCTCGACGGCGACGGCGGGCAGTGACGCGACGGCCGCCGCGCGGATCCGGTCGGGGTGCTCCGCGCCGTGCTCGGCGAGCGCCCGCACGGCGAGGCTCTCCGGCTCGGCGAACAGCCCGATCAGGATGTGGGTGGGCGTGACGGCGGCGGCGCCGGTGGCCTGCGCGATCTTCTCGGCCGCGGCGATGCAGTTCACGCACCGCGCGGTGAAGTGGTTGAAGCGCTGCCGATCGAGCGTGAAATCCGCGACCGTGGCCGGCTCCCGGGGGACGAACCGCTGCTGCACGGCCTGCTTGGAGACGCCGAGGCCGACGCCGATCTGCGTCCACGAGGCGCCGGCCGTCCGGGCGGCGTCGACGAAGTGGCCGATCAGGTGGTCGGCCAGTGTGGTGAGCCGGCCGGCGGTCCGCACCGCCTCGGTGAGGCGGGCGATCGGATCGGTCGGCGGATGGTGCGCCTCGATGGCGCCGATGAGCAGGGGCAGGGTCGGGAGGTCCGGCGGGATCGGGGTCTCGGTGTGCGCTGCGTTCTCAGCGTTCTCAGTGTTCTCGGCCATACGTCAATGGTGCATTGACGTATCTTGGTCGTCAAGATGACGTTGACGATCACGCCGCAGGCCGGGCCGAACAGTAGGGCCACCCCCATTCGAATCCCTCCGGCGATCGCCCATGCTGGACCTATGATCACGACTATGGGGACCGGCGCCGCCGGTCGCGGGGAGCGCGGCTCCGCGCCGGAAGTCGGTGCCGGCGTCCTGCTGCGGGGGCCGTTCACCGGCCGGGCGCTGCGTCAGCAGGGATATCTCGTCGCGTCCTTCCTCGGCGCCTTCGCCGTGCTGCTGTTCGTCTGCGTGACCATCACCGCCGGCTCGGTCCTGCTGCTGGTGGCCGTGGGCCTGCCGCTGCTGCTCGTGGCCATGGCCGCGCTGCGGCGGTTCAGCCGCCGGGAGCGGCGGCGGATCCTGAACCTGACCGGCGAGCGGATCCCGTCCCCGTACCGGACCCCGCGCCCGACGGGCCGGCCCACCGCGCGCCTGCTCGCCCACGTCTCGGAGGCCGCCACCTGGCGCGACCTGGTGCACCTGGTCGTGGCCTCGGCGCTGGGCGCCGCCTGGTTCGCCGTCGTGGCCACCACCTGGGCGCTGGCCCTGGGCGCCCTCTCGGTCCCCTTCTGGTACCGCTACTTGCCGCACCACCGCATCCCGCTGATGCACCTGAGCGGGAACGAGTTCTACGTCAGCTCCACACCAGGCGTGATCGCCTTCGCCGCCGTCGGCTTCGTGTTCATGTGGTTCCTGGGCCCGGCGCTGCTGGAGCTGGCGACCCGGACCCAGACCGGCCTGGGGCGGGCGCTGCTCGGCCTGAGCCGGCCCGAGCTGGACCGACGGGAGGAGGCGCTGCGGTCGACCCGGAGCCAGGCGATCAGCGCCGCCGAGGCCGAGCGCCGGCGGATCGAGCGCGACCTGCACGACGGCGCGCAGCAGCGGCTGGTCGCGCTCGCCATGGACCTGGGGCGCGCCAAGTCCAAGCTCAAGTCCGGTTCGGAGGAGGACTCCGAGGCCGCGGCCCGGCTGGTGGCCGAGGCGCACGAGGGCGTGAAGCTGGCCCTGAGCGAGCTGCGGGACCTGGCGCGCGGCATCCACCCGGCGGTGCTCACCGACCGCGGCCTGGACGCGGCGCTGTCCGCGCTGGCCGGCCGCTCCCCGATCCCGGTCGAGGTGGACGCCGCCCTGCCCGGGCGGCCGAGCCCGGAAGTGGAGTCCGCGGCCTACTTCGTGGCCTCCGAGGCGCTGGCCAACATGGCCAAGCACGCGCACGCCTCCCGGGCCTGGATCGATCTGGAATACCGCGACGGCGCGCTGCGGATGAGCGTCGGCGACGACGGCGTCGGCGGCGCCGAGGCCCACGCCGGCGGCGGCCTGGCCGGGCTCGGCGACCGCATCGCACCGCTGGATGGCATTCTGTCGGTGAGCAGCCCGATCGGTGGGCCGACCCAGATCATCATGGAGATTCCGTGCCAGATCCCATCCGCGTCCTGATCGCCGAAGACGCCGTCCTGCTGCGCGAAGGGCTGGCCCGGCTCCTGGACGACTCCGGCTTCGACGTGGTGGCCAAGGTCGACGACGGCAAGGGGATGGTGACGGCGGCCGACGCCTACCGCCCGGACGTGATCGTGGCCGACGTCCGGATGCCCCCGACCTTCACCGACGAGGGCCTGCGGGCCGCGGTCGAGGTCCGGTCGAAGTACCCTGATATGGCCGTGCTGGTCTTCAGCCAGGCGGTCGAGGCCGCCTACGCCCAGGAGCTGTTCTCCACCAGCGCCAACGGCCTGGGCTACCTGCTCAAGGAGCGGGTGGCCGAGGTCGAGGAGTTCGTCGACGCGCTCAAGCGGGTCGCGGCCGGCGGCACCGCCCTGGACCCCGAGGTGGTGGCCCAGCTGCTGGGGCGGCGCAAGAAGAACGACCCGCTGGAGACGCTGACCCCGCGCGAGCGCGAAGTGCTGTCCGCGATGGCCGAGGGCCGCTCCAACTCGGCCATCGCCGCCTCTCTGTTCGTCACCGAGAAGGCCGTGGAGAAGCACACGTCGAGCATCTTCACCAAGCTCGACCTGACGCCGGCCGCGGAGGACCACCGGCGGGTGATGGCGGTCCTCCGCTACCTGAACGTCTGAGACCGGAACGGCCGGCGGCCCGGTCCGGAAGCCGGAGGCTAGAGCTCCAGCAGCTCCCTGAGATACCGCACCGCCGGCGATCCGTGGCCCAGCACGGTGTCGTGCAGCGTCCGCTCCGACCACCGCGGGTGCGCGGCCCGCAGATCGCGCAGCAGGTCCGAGACCTCGGTGTAACCGACGTAGTACGTGGACAGCTGCGCGCTGCTCAGCAGCGCGCGGCGCCACTTGCCGGCCGCCTCGCCCTCCTCCTGGAAGCCGCGCTCCATCATCAGCGCCATGGCCTCGTCCTCGGTCATGCCGTGGCCGTGGACGCGGCCGTCCAGGACGGTGTTGATGATCATCCGCAGCTGCATCTTCAGCTGTTGCATCCGCACCCCGGCCGGATCGCCGTCGCCGGGATAGCCGTGCCCGGCCATCAGCTCCTCGGCGTAGACGGCCCAGCCCTCGACGAAGGAACCGGACCACATCGCGGCCCGGACCGTGGTGTCCGCCCGGAACCGCTGCGAGTGCTGGAGCTGGAGCAGATGGCCCGGCATCGCCTCGTGCACCATCAGGTTGTGCACCATGTGCAGGTTGTACTCCCGGAAGAAGGAGTCGACCCGCTCCCGCGTCCAGTTGTCCGGGGTCGGCGAGATGGCCAGGATGGTCTGCACCTCGGCCGGCTCCAGCGGCCCCGGCGGATCGCAGTAGGCGACCGCCACGCCGCGATTGACCTCGGGCATGGCGACCACTTCGTAGGGGTCGTCGAACACGGTCACCAGATCGTGCTCGCGCACGAAGGCGATCTGCTGGAGCACGGCGGCGCGCGCGTACTCCAGGATGCTGTCGTTGTCCGGCACGGCCTCGGCCAGCCGATTCAGCACCCTGCGAACCAGCGCGGACCGCTCCCCGGCCTCGGCCGGCACCGCCACGCCCTCGTACTCGGCGGCCGCCTGCTCGATCTCCCCGGTGACCCGCTCCAGATCGGCCTCGGCCCGGGCCAGGATCGCCGCGGCGTCCGATTCGGCGTCCAGGCTCAGCGACAGCTTGCGGGCGAACAGCTCGGCCCCGATCCGGGGATCCCGGAACTCCTCCTCCCCGGCGTCCCCGGCGGCCAGCCGCTCCTTGAGCCACCCGAGGTGGTCGCGCAGCGCCTCCAAGGCCGCCGGACGCACCGCGTCGATCGCGCCCCGCGCCTCCGGCGCCTCGGAAAGCGCCGCCTCCAGCTCGCCCCCGAGCAGGTCCACCGTGCCCTCGAACTGGCCGATCGCCAGCTCGACATGGATCCGGGACAACGACTTCCCGGCCAGTACGGCCCGGTTCGCCGCCAACGCCTCGGGCACCTGCTCCAGCCGCCCCGCGAAGGCTGTCAGACGCGTGACCGCCGGCGCGTAGTCCCGGGCCAGCAGGGTGTACAGGGCCACGCCGGGATTCGCCTCGGCGGGGTTCCACTCGTGCTCGCGCAGGTCCTCCAGCCGGAAGCGCAGCGAGGCCAGCTCGGTCGCCAGGATCGCGGCGTCCACACGGTTCTGCGCCGCCAGTCGCGAGGTGTCGATCTCGGCCAGCGCCGCGGCGCTCTCGGCGAGCCACGCGGCCTCCGCGGCCAGCCCGGCCGCCGACCGGTCCGGCAGCCTGGCGTCGTGTTCATGGAGTCCGAGGACCGACGCGGCGTCCGGATGACGGCGCCACATCTCGTCCAGGACGGCAGCGGCTAGCTGCTCGAATGAGGTGTCATGGGTTTCGGCCATCCTTCGACCATAGACGACATATCCAGGTGTTCACGGCCGGATCGGGAAGGGGCCTGCACTTCCGCCACGCGTACTGCCTATGCTGTCGGCTATGTCGGAGCAGCCACCTTGGGAGACGCATATACAGCCCGGATGGGGGACTCCCCAGCCCCAGCCGCAGCAGCCGCCGCAACAGCAGCCGCCGCAGCAGGGGGGCGGCTGGAACCAGGGTCCTTACGCCCCGCCGCAGCAGTACCCGCCGCAGTACGACGCGCCGCCGCAGTACACCGCGCCGCCCTCGGCCAGCGGCGTGAATCAGTACCCGGGCTTCGGCCAGCCCCCGGCGCCGCCGCAGTTCACTCCGCCGCAGATGCCGGGTCAGCCTTCGCAGAACGACACCCCGCCGCCCAAGGGCAACCGGCGCGGCATCGTGTTCATCGCGATCGGCACCGTGGCCATCGTCGGCGCCGCGGCCGCGATCTACTTCGTCACGAACAAGAAGGACGACAAGAAGCCGGACTCGGCCCCCACCAAGGCGGCCACCACCGCGAGCGCCGCCGCTTCCACCGCCGCCACCCCGGACCAGACCGCGAGCTCGTTCCCTGACAACAGCTACACCAGCTCGGCGTCCGGCACGCCCACCACCGCGGCGACGACCGGCGCGCCCGGCGGGGCGAGCCTGGACAAGGACACGACCGACAAGACGCCCTTCACCCAGGCCGGGATGGTGGCGAGCACCTTCACCGACAGCAAGAAGGTGGCCTACACGCTGAAGGCCGCGGGCCCCAAGCCCTGCGACAAGGTCGGCGACACCATCGTCGAGCCGATCGTGAAGTCCGCGAAGTGCACCGAGTTCATGGCGGCCTCGTGGACCGACCCGGAGAACAAGGTCATCGTCAGCGCGATGATCATCCCCTATCCGGACGCGGCCACGGCTCAGAAGGTCTACCAGAAGCTGAGCGTCGCCCACACCGGCGACTACAACCAGTGGTGCCCGCCGGCGGGCCAGCCGGGCGCCGACGCGTGCGGCAAGCTGGCGAAGGCGACCACCGCCACCCGCGAGGGCAAGTTCGGGAGCTTCCACCGGTACTTGCTGATCACCACGGCGGTCTACGCGGACCTGCGCAGCGACGAGTCGCAGAAGGACTTGTTGAACGCCGCCGCCGACGGGGCGTTCCAGAACACGCTGCCCGGACAGTGACGGTGGGAGGCGGTCCGCCGGGGCCGCCTCACGCACCGTGCTCGGCCCGTCGCCAGCGTCTACGCCTACGTCAAAGGCCGACGCCGACTCCGACGCCCACACCGACGCCATGCCAAAGGGCCCCTCGCCATCACGAGAGGCCCTCATGGTCGCCGGCTCCACAGCCCAGCCCGGGGGCTCGGCGAACCAGCTCTCGGCCGACCCAGCGGATGGTCGGCGGACGGTCAGGGGGTGTGGTCAGCGGTTCAGCTGGCCTGCTGCTTCTGCGCCGCGTCGTGCACCGACGAGGCGCCGGCGGTCGAGTTCTCCACGGCGGGGTTCACCCGAGCAGCCTCACGAGCCTGCTCCGCGACCTCCTCGGTCTCCTTCTGCCCCTGCCGCATCTCGGACTTGAAGATCCGCAGCGACTGGCCGACCGAGCGCGCCATGTCAGGCATGCGCTTGGCGCCGAACAGCAGGAACAGTACGACGAGCAGCACGATGAGGTGCCAAGGCTGGAATTCGCCAAACATGCTGGATCTCTTCTCCGGGTCAGCAACGAGTTGTGAGGAGAAGTCGGCCGGTCCGCTTCGCCTACCACGCTCAGAGTAACCCGGTACCCCTACCCCCTGGCTAGCTCCTCCTCGGCCGTAATGATCCGGTTACGGTACCTTCGTGCGGCCGTACGCAGGGCTTCTTCCGGATCGAACCCCGCCTCACCTGCCGAAATCGCCAACTCCAGCAACCGTTCGCCCAGCTCGTCGGCAGTCCTCGGGAGCTCGCCGGAATCCGGTGCCCCGGCTCCGACCCCGACCCCGACTCCGGCTCTGGCCCCGACTCCGGCGTGGCCGGACGCACCCGCCGCCGGAACCGCCAGCCCCGCCCGGCGGACCCTCGATCCCAGCTTCGCCGCCAGCGCCAGGGCCGGCTGCGTCATCGGCACGCCCTCCGTCACCGACTCGCGGCCCTTCTCCTCGGCCTTGATGACCTCCCAGTTCGCCGCGACGTGCTCGGCCGTCGGCGCGTCCACGTCCGCGAACACATGCGGATGCCGGCGGATCAGCTTCGCGACGATCCCGTCGGCCACGTCGTCCACGCTGAACGGGTCCTCGTCGTGCTCCTCGGCGATCCGGGAGTGGAACACCACCTGGAGCAGCACGTCGCCGAGCTCCTCGCGCAGCGCGTCCCGGCCCGGGCCCGGCGTCATCACCTCCCCCTCCTCGATGGCCTCCACCGTTTCGTAGGTCTCTTCCAAGAGGTACTTCTTCAGCGACTCGTGGGTCTGCTCCGCGTCCCACGGGCAGCCGCCCGGCGACCGCAGCCGGTTCATGACGTCGACCAGATCCAGCAGCCTGGCCCCCGGCAGGTCGTACGACCCGGGCAGCACCTCGATGTCCGGCAGCGGCGAGATCGTCGACTGCACCAGCCGGTTCCCGAGCGCCACGGCGAGTTCGCCGTCGTACTCCTCGTCCTCGGTCAGCCACACGACGGTGCGGAACGGCGTGGCGGCCTCCAGGAGCCGCTCGGCGGCCATCGCCGGACTGTGGTCCGGCAGCGCCACCACCGCGCCGCTGGCCTGCTCCACGAAGGGGATGTGCGGATGGCCGGCGTCACCGGCGAAGACGACATCGGCCGCCTGCAACGTCTCCCACGCGGGCCAGGACAACAGCCCGAGCGCGACACGGGGAGAAGTGGCAAGGAAGACAATGCGGCCGGCAGAATCCTCGGCGGCCGACTGCGGGGCTTCGGTCATGCAGTAGATCGTAGGCGTCGGCGCGGAGCGGGCTCACGGCCCGCGCCGCGGGTCGAACCCGCTGAGGTCGGCGGCCAGCAAGTCGAACGCCTCACCGGCGGCCTGTCCCAGCAGCGCCGCGCTCTCCTTCGGCGCGGTCCCGGCCAACACCAGCGCCCGGGCCGTGAAATACAGGACCCGATAGACCCCGTTGATCTGCGCCGCCACGATCCGCGCCGTCAGCTCCTCCTCCGGCCGCGCCCGCGCCACCAGCACCTCGGCCAGCGCCTGCTCCCGGGCGTCCTGGATCTGCCGCTCCCGCGCGACGAGCGCCGGGCTGGCCTCGACCATGCGCGCGAACGCGACTCCCAGGTGGCCCAGCGTCGGGTCGCCCGCGGCCAGGCTCTCGGCGTGGAAGCGGCGGGCCGCGGCCAGCACCGACTCGCCCCGCGGACGCTCGGCGACCGCGTCGGGCAGGCCGCGGATGATGTGCTCGGCGCGGTCGAAGACCAGATCCTCCTTCAGCGGGAAGTGGTTGGTGACGGTCATCTTCGCCACGCCCGCGGCCGCTGCGACGTCGGCGATCGTCACCTGCTCGAAGCCGCGCTCGGTGAACAACGTCGTGGCCACCGCCGAGATCTCCTCGCGGGTCTGTTGCTTCTTCCGCTCGCGCAGGCCCGCGGTCCCGCCCGCCCCGCCGGCCGCCTTCATCGTCTCCATGGGATCAATCTTAGGCTTGACCTATTCACTTGGTCCAGCCTAATGTTAGGTCCGACCTAAGAAAGACCCTCGGGGAGGATCCGTCATGACCGCCGCCACTGTCTCTGCCAGCACTGTCGCCGCCACTACCTCGGCTTCGGAACCCCCGGCCCCGCCCCACCCGCTCAAGCAAGCGCTCCTCCCCCTGGCCGTCGACATCGCCGTCCCCCTCGGCGGCTACTACCTCCTCCACTCCGCCTTCGGGATCGGCACCGCCGCCGCCCTCGGCATCACCAGCGTGGTCCCGGCCGTCCGCACCGTCGCCGCGGTCGTCGTGAAGCGCGAAGCGAACATGCTGGCCATCCTCATGCTGGCGGTGAACCTCGCCGCGATCGCCCTCACCTTCGTCTCCGGCGACGCCCGGCTGATGATCGCCAAGGACTCCGCCATCAGCAGCGTCATCGGGCTGGGCATCCTGTGGTCGGTCCGGGCCGGGCGGCCCGCCATGACCGCGGGCCTCAAGCCGTTCGTCACCAAGGGCAACGCACAGCGCGTCGCGGCCTGGGAGGCCATCCACGAGGACGCGGCGTTCCGCGCCAAAGAGAACCAGTACAGCCTCATCTGGGGCGTCGCCCTCGTCTCCGAGTGCGTGGCCCGGCTGGTCCTGGCCTTCACCCTGGCGCCGTCGACGATGGCCTGGCTGGGCACGGTCCTGCTGCTGGCCGCGATCGGCGCCGGCTGCGTCCTGGGCGGCGCGGCGGTCGAGCCCATCGAGAAGCTGATCGCGGCCCGCATCGAGGCGGAGTCCGCACTCTCCCCGGCCCCCACCGCAGACCGCTGATACGTTATATCGCGTCCGCCCCATTCGCTCCGGCCATCGCCCAGCACACGAAGCGCTCCACCACACCACGGGAGGACCCATGCGCGGCAAAGGCATCAACTACGACACCGGCTTCTTCCCCGGCGGCTCCGACTCCCGCCCGGACTTCGCCCCCGAGACCGCCCGCGAGGAACTCCGCGTCATCGCCGACGACCTGCACTGCACCGCGGTCCGCGTCTCCGGCGCCATACCCGAGCGCCTCGAAGCCGCCGCGACCGCCGCCGCCGAGAACGGGCTGGAGGTCTGGTTCGCGCCCTTCCCCTGCGAGCTGAGCCGCGAGGAACTGCTCGACCACCTCGCGGACTGCGCCCGCCGCGCCGAACGGATCCGGGCCGCCGGAGCCGAGGTGGTGTTCGTGGCCGGGTGCGAGACCTCGCTGTTCTGCCCCGGCTACTTCGACGGCGAGGACACCTTCGCCCGGATCCAGACGCTCAGCAACGGCGGTCCGGCGCTGTGGAGCCGGTTCCCCGAGATCCTGGGTCTGCTGAACGTCTACCTCGCCGAGGCCGCCGCGGTGATCCGCGAACACTTCCACGGCCGCGTCACCTACGCCGCCGGGCCGTGGGAGTCGATCGACTGGGCCCCGTTCGACTTCGTCGCCGTCGACGCCTACCGCGACGCGCACAACCGCGACCGGTACCGCGAGCACGTCAAGGAGTTCTTCACGCACGGCAAGCCGGTCGTGGCCACCGAGTACGGCTGCACCACGTTCGTCGGGGCCGGGGACCGCGGCGGGCTCGGCTGGGCGATCCTGGACCACTCCGAGGACCCGCCGGTGGTCGCCGGGGACTACCTGCGCAGCGAGGACGAGCAGGTCTCGTACTTCTCAGAGCTCTATGACGTCTTCGAGGAGACCGGCTTCGACAGCGCCTTCTGGTTCACGTTCGCGACCTATCAGGCCCGGTACGACGCCGGGGACCCGCGCAAGGACCTGGACCTCGCGGCCTACGGAACGGTGCGGATGACCGGTCCCGACACCCCGGAGCTGAACTGGGAGCCGAAGAAGGTGTTCCACGCGATCGCCGAGCGGTACGCGGCTTCGTGAGCATCCGGCCCTGCCCGGACGATCCCGAACGACAAAGAGCGCGCCGACCCCGATCGCCGGGGTGGCGCGCTCTTTACGTTTCGCTTGGCGCTACTGCGCCGGCTGCTGCATCTGCGCCATCGCGCCGGCGATCTGCGCCTCGGTCGGGCGCAGCCACGACGTGTCGGCGGTGACCAGCTGGCGGCTGGCGGCGTCGAAGGTTCCGTAGCGCGGGGAGATCTTGACGTCGATCTCCTTGGCCGCCTGGTCCAGCAGCGGGATGACGGCCTGCTGCATCGCCGTCTGCGAGGCCTGGTCGTTCAGCTCCGGGTCGACCTTGAGCTTGGCCGCCTCGTCGGCGACGACCGCCTTGATCAGCGCCTGGTAGTGCACCCAGCCGGGGACGGCGCTGGGGGCCAGGTAGTTGGGCTGCTGGGTCTTGGCGAAGGCCAGGGAGACGGCCTCGTTGTCGCTGCCGTGGAAGTCCGGGCCGAGCGCCGAGCGGGTCTCCTCGACCACCGTGGAGCGCAGTTTGGCGTCGTCGGCCGGGCCGACGGTCACGCCGAGGCCGTCGGCGACCTTCTGCCACACCGCCGTCTGCACCAGGAAGTTGATCTGGGCCCGGGCCACCTGGGCGCGGTCGGCGTCGGTCGGCGCCGCGTTCTGGGTCAGGCCGTTGTCCGTCCGCAGCGTCTCGTAGGCGGCGACCTGGCTCTGGATATCGCGATCGGAAGTGCGCTGGCCCTGCACCACGGCCGCGGCCCCGGCCTGCATCGGACCCCCGCACGCGGTGGTGGCCAGCGCGACGGCGCCGCCAAGGACGATGACGGCGGCGAGACGGACGGAGCGAGCCTGGATCACGGTGCTGAACCTTCCTGGCGGCACATCAGATCAACTCAGATCGACACCGCATCGTAGCGTTCCGCCACCGCGTTTGTGGAGTGGATCACAGCAAGATCGTCATCTCCCCCGCGCACCCGCCGCGCGAGCGCGGGCTGCACCCCCGCCATGACCCCGCACAATCCGGCGGCGGCGAGCCACAGCGCACCCGGTCCCGACACGCCGATCAGCCAGGCCGCGGCCAGCGGCGCCAGCAAGGTCGCGACCCCCCAGCCGAGTCCGTAGACGGCCAAGTAGCGCGCCGAGGCGGCCGCCGGCGCCAGCTCGCTGACGATCGCGAACGACCGGCCCATCACCAACAGGTTCCCGAGGCTGTAGAGCGCCGCGGGTCCGACCAGGGTCGGCAGCGTGTGCGCGACGGCGTATCCGAGCAGCCCCGAGCCCATCAGCAGATATCCGACGGCGAACGTCGCCGCGTGCGAGAGCGAGGCGACCGCACGCGTCCGCAGCACAGGCCGGGCGGCGACGAGGGTCGCGGTGGCGGCCGCCATGATCAGGCCCGCGTCGGAGGGGCGCAGGCCGACCGCCGGGAGCGCCACCGGGAGGGCAACCAGCGCCAGCATCGAGATCAGGGCGAACACGGTCCCGGAGGCGGTGACGGCGAGGAGCGAGCGGTCGCGCCAGGGTGAGAGTGAGGGTGAGGGTGAGGGTGGGGTCGCGGGGGAGCGGGAAGGCGAGGGGGAGCGGGACGCCGCGGCGGTGCCGGGCGGAGCAGCGGTCGGCGGAGCGGCAGTCGGCGGAGCAGCAGTCGGCGGAGCAGCGGTCGGCCTCGGCCGGGCGACCCCGTCCGGCGCGAGCGTGAGCAGGACGATGACCGCGCACGCGATCCCCGTCGCGGCGTCGGCGACGAACAGCCACCGCAGGCTCCACCGGCCCACGACCTCGGCGATCACCCCGGCGCCGAGGCTGCCGACCGCGAGCGCCGTGGTCAGCAGCCCGAACGCGGAGGCCCGGTCCCGGGGTTCCACCGCGTCGGCGATCAAGGACTGGCTCGGCGGCTCGAAGAGTTCGAAGGCCAGGCCGAGCAGGATCGCGCAGACGGCGGCGCCGACGAGGTCCGGCGCCGCCGCCAGCCCCAGTTGCGCGACGGCGCAGCCGAGCAGTCCGGCAACGATGGTGCGGCGGCGGCCCCAGCCGTCGGCCAGGCGCCCGCCGAGCAGCCGGCTCGGGATGGTGGCCAGACCGAACGCCGCCGAGACCACGCCCGCGACGGTGAGCCCGGCGCCGAAGTCGTCGGCGAGCAGCACGGTCAGGAACGCCAGCGAGAAACCGCCGAGCTGATTCACCCCGCGGGCCAGGATCAGGACCCGGACCGTGGCCGGCAGCCGCTCCGCCATGAGACCCCCCGCCCGACCACTTCGTGACCGATAAATCGTGACCGATGAATCGACTATCGTTGGTGACACCACCGTAGGCGCCCAGAAAGTGACCAGTCAAGTGTTGTTCGATAGTCACGTCGAATTGTTGCTGGACGCCGCCGTGTCCTTCGTCAACGAGCTCACCGACGGCGAGCGCCGCGGCAAGCCCTTCACCGCCCCGGCCGGCGCCGCACTGCCCGCGGCGGCCCGGCGGGCGATCCCGTCGGCGGAGCCGAGGATCCCCGAGTCCCTGCCGGCCGACGACGCCGAGCTCCTGGCCCAGGCGGCGCGGGTGATGCGCGACGTGTTCGAGGCGGTGGAGGAGGGACGCGTGGACGACGCCGCAGCCGCGGTGAACCGCCTACTGCGCGAGTCCGGCGCGCGGCCGCAGCTCGACCGGGTACCGGGAGAACCGTGGGCCCTGCACTTCCACGGCTCCGACGACTCCTACGGCATCGGCTGGACCTCCGGCTGCGCCACAGCCCTGGCCCTGGCGGTCGGCAGCGCCCTGGCCGGCCGCCTCGGCGTCTGCCGCGCCCCGCACTGCGACCGCGTGTACGTCGACATGTCGAAGAACTCGGTCCGGCAGTTCTGCTCCGCGCCGTGCCAGAGCCGGGTGAAGGCGGCGGCGTTCCGGGCACGACAGTCGGCCGCCGCGAAACCCTGATCCGTGTCCTGCGGCTGCGGCTTCGCAGCCCCAGCCGCCGCTTCGGAACCGACCCCTACATCTTCAGAATCGCGTCGATCAGATCCCGCGCCCAACCCAGCAGTTCCTGGTCCCGCAGCGGCTGGCCGCCGACTCGCGCGGTCATCGGCTTGGGCACCAGCAGCGTCTCCGTCGCGGCCTTCACCAGTGTCTTCGGATACAGCCGCATGAGCCGCATCTCCTGCGACTCGCGCAGCTTCACCGGCCCGAACTTCACGAAGTTGCCCTGCATCGCGACCTCGGCGAGCCCGGCGGCCCGCGCGTCGATGCGGAAGGCCGCGACCGCGAGCAGGTTCTCCACAGGCTGTGGAAAGCGTCCGTAGCGGTCCATGAACTCCTGCCGCACCTCGGCCAGCGCCTCGTGCGTGGCGGCGCCGGCGATGCGCTTGTACGCCTCCAGGCGCAGTCGCTCGCCGGGGATGTAGTCGTGCGGCAGGTGGGCGTCGACCGGCAGGTCCACCCGGATCTCGACGGGCTCCTCGACCTCGCGGCCCTCGGCCTCGGCCCGGTACTGCTCGACGGCCTCGCCGACCATCCGGATGTAGAGGTCGAAGCCGACGCCCTCGATGTGGCCGGACTGCTCGCCGCCGAGCAGGTTGCCGGCGCCGCGGATCTCCAGGTCCTTCATCGCCACGTACATGCCGGCCCCGAGGTCGGTGTGCTGGGCGATGGTGGCCAGGCGCTCGTGCGCGGTCTCGGTCAGCGGCTTCTCGGGCGGGTAGGTGAAGTACGAGTAGGCCCGCTCCCGGCCTCGGCCGACCCGCCCGCGCAGCTGGTGCAGCTGGGAGAGCCCGAAGTTGTCGGCGCGCTCGACGATCAAGGTGTTGGCATTGGTGATGTCGATGCCGGACTCCACGATCGTGGTGCAGACCAGCACGTCGTACTCCTTGTTCCAGAAGTCGACGATCAGCTTCTCCAGCACGTGCTCGTTCATCTGCCCGTGCGCGGTCGCGATCCGGGCCTCGGGAACCAGCACTCGCAGCCGGGAGGCGGCGCGGTCGATGGACTCCACCCGGTTGTGGATGTAGAAGGCCTGCCCCTCGCGCAGCAGCTCGCGCCGGATGGCGGCGGAGATCTGCTTCTCCTCGTAGGGCCCGACGAAGGTCAGCACCGGGTGCCGCTCCTCCGGCGGGGTCTGGATCGTCGACATCTCGCGGATGCCGGTGACGGCCATCTCCAGGGTGCGCGGGATCGGGGTGGCGGACATGGTGAGCACGTCCACGTTGGCCCGGGCCTGCTTCAGCTGCTCCTTGTGCTCGACGCCGAAGCGCTGCTCCTCGTCGACGATGACCAGCCCCAGGCGCTTGAACTTCACCGAGTTGGCCAGCAGCCGGTGGGTGCCGATGACGACGTCCACCGAGCCGTCGGCGACGCCGCGCAGGACCTCCTCGGCCTCCTTGTCGGTCTGGAACCGGGAGAGCCCCTTGAGGGTGATGGGGAACTGCGAGTAGCGCTCGGCGAAGGTGGAGAAGTGCTGCTGCACCAGCAGCGTGGTCGGCACCAGGACCGCCACCTGCTTGCCGTCCTGCACCGCCTTGAACGCCGCGCGCACCGCGATCTCGGTCTTGCCGTAGCCGACGTCGCCGCAGATCAGCCGGTCCATCGGGACCGGCTTCTCCATGTCGTTCTTGACCTCGTCGATGCAGGCCAGCTGGTCCGGCGTCTCCACGTAGGGGAAGGCGTCCTCCAGCTCCCGCTGCCACGGCGTGTCCGGGGCGAAGGCGTGCCCGGGGGCGGCCATCCGGGCGCTGTAGAGCCGCACCAGGTCCCCGGCGATCTGCTTGACCGCCTTGCGGGCCCGGGACTTCGCCTTCTGCCAGTCCGCGCCGCCGAGCCGGTGCAGCGAGGGCGCCTCGCCGCCGACGTACTTGGTGACCTGGTCCAGCTGGTCGGTGGGCACGAACAGCCGGTCGCCGGGCTGGCCGCGCTTGGCCGGGGCGTACTCGATGACCAGGTACTCCCGGGTGGCGCCGGCGACCGTGCGCTGCGCCATCTCCACGTACCGGCCCACGCCGTGCTGCTCGTGCACGACCGGGTCCCCGGCCCGGAGCTGCAACGGGTCGATGACGTTGCGGCGCCGCGACGGCATGCGCGACATGTCCTTGGTGCCGACCCGCTGCCCGGAGATGTCCTGCTCGGTGAGCACCTCCAGCTTCAGCTCCGGAGCGCTGAACCCGTGGTCGATCCGGGCGGTGGCGACGGTGGCCAGGGCCGGCTCCGGGACGGTGGCCAGCTCCGGGACGCAGCGGGCGCCGATGTCGGCGCTCTTGAGCACCTCCACCAGCCGCTCGGCCGAGCCGTGGCCCTCGGTGACCAGCACCACGCGCCAGCCCTCGGAGATCCGGGCCCGGAGCTCGGCCAGGGCCCGGCCGGTGTCGCCGCCGTACTGCGCGGCCTCCTGGATCAGGCTGACCTCGGTGCGGTCCTCCTCCGGCAGCAGCTCCAGGTCCGGGGCGAACGGCGTCAGCGACCACCAGGGCAGGCCCAGGGTGATGGCGTGCTCGCGGACGTCGGACAGCTCGCGCAGCGAGGCGGCGCCGAGGTCGATCGGGCTCTGCCCGCCGCCGGCGGTGGCGGCCCAGGAGGCGTCCAGGAACTCGGCGGAGGTGGCGGCCAGGTCGGCGGCGCGGGTCCGCACCCGCTCGGGGTCGCACAGCAGCACCGGGGCGCCGGCCGGGAGCAGGTCGACGACCAGCTCCATCTCCTCGACCAGCACCGGCGCCAGCGACTCCATGCCCTCCACGCCGATGCCCTCGGAGACCTTGCCCAGGATGTCGGCCAGCTCCGGGTGCTCCGCCATCAGGGCCGCGGCCCGCTTGCGGACCTCGTCGGTGAGCAGCAGCTCGCGGCACGGCGGGGCCCACAGGCCGTGCTCGGCCACCTCCAGCGAGCGCTGGTCGGCGACCTTGAAGTAGCGGATCTCCTCGATCGAGTCGCCCCAGAACTCCAGCCGCAGCGGGTGCTCCTCGGTCGGCGGGAAGACGTCGACGATGCCGCCGCGCACCGCGAACTCGCCGCGCTTCTCCACCAGGTCGGTGCGGGTGTACGCGGCCGCGGCCAGGCGCTGGACCAGGTCCTCCAGGTCCAGCTCGTCGCCGGTCCGGGCGGCCACCGGCACCAGGTCGGCCAGGCCCTTCACCTGCGGCTGGAGCACCGAGCGGATCGGCGCCACCACCACCGCCAGGGGGCCGGCGCCCTCGGTGCCGGCGTCCGGGTGCACCAGCCGGCGCAGCACCGCCAGCCGGCGGCCCACGGTGTCGCTGCGCGGCGAGAGCCGTTCGTGCGGCAGCGTCTCCCAGGCCGGGAAGTCCACAACGCTGTCCGCCGGCAGCAGGCTCTGCAGCGCCGCGGTGAGGTCCTCGGCCTCCCGGCCGGTGGCGGTCACGGCCAGCACCGGCCGCCCGCGCGCGGCCTGGGCCCGGGCCAGCGCGGCGATCGCGAACGGCCGCACCGAGCGGGGCGCGGCCAGGTCGAAAGCCGTACGCCCGGCGGTCGCACCGGCTTGGAGCAGCGCGGCGATCCCCTGGTCCTCGGCTACGGCGTCAAGAAGTCCGGACAGGCTCACACATGCCACCCTTCGCGCACGACGAACAGCCCGAAGCCGAGTATCGGCGCCGGGTTATCTCTCAAGAGTACGCCCGAACCGGGCCCGGACATTTCGGGATTTTCCGGGACTAAAGTCACTCCTGGTGATCGGGGTGCGCGGGCTCCATACCCGCAGGCCCGGCGGAGCCGGTACCTTTCTACCCGGACCCTACAGAAATGAAGGCCGGAGCGAGACCTCACATGGCACAGGCATCCGCACAGCGGCACGGCATACCGAACGGCCAGTTCGCCGGACGGATCATCGAGTTCAGCGATCCCGAACTCGACCGCAAGTTCCCGCACGGCATCTACCTGACCATGCACGGATACCCGGAATTCGCGGTCTATGCACGGCACACCGTGCAGATCGCCGATCCGCCCTCCGGCCTGTCCGTGGACGAGATCCGGGTCACCGACACCATCGCCGCCAACCTGCTGGCCGCCGGCACCGGCGACCCGCTGTGGGAGGGCCGCGCGCCGACCGCCACGCCGCAGGGCTGGACCTGGGCGCACGCCGCGGAGTCCCGGATGCTGCACTGCGTCCCGGTGGAGCTGCACGGCGCCTTCCGGCACCACGGCGGCATGGCCACGCTGAAGGCCGACCGCAACCGCTCCGGGCTGTTCACCGAGGGCATGCTGGAGCCGGTCGCCTTCGAGCGCAGCGGCTCGGTGCCGGAGGAGGCGATGAAGCAGCTGGAGCAGCACCTGGGCTTCGGGCTCCCGGCGTCCTACCGGCGGTTCCTGGCCGGCACCGACGGCGGCCGGCCGATCAGCCCGGCGGTGAACCTGGCCGGCGGCTTCATCGCCGACCAGTGGCTGTTCGGGCTGCGCCGGGAGGACCCGCACCAGGACCTGGTCTACGCCAACCAGGCGCTGTACGACCGGTTCACCGAGGAGTTCCTCGGCATCGGCTACGTCCAGGGCGGCATGCTGGCGCTGAAGATCCGCGGCACCGACCCCGGCTCGGTCTGGCTGTTCGACGACGACGACCCGCGCGACTCCGAGAGCCGCGACGCCGTCAGCGTCTGCGCCGAGCTGCTCAAGAAGGTCGGCAACGACTTCGACGACTTCGCCCGGCACCTGGTCGCGCTGCCGCAGCAGATAGTCGACATCGCACGCTCGGCGGTGGACTCCGGCCACGCCAAGGCGGTGACCGACGTCGAGCACCTCGGCGCCGCGCTGCCGGCCGCGCTGAAGGCGCCCGGGCACTGAGCCGGTCCGGCTATGACGCGGATCACACCGGTCCGCGTCACGGCCGCTCCCGCCGTTCCGTCTCGTAGGTGAACCACCTCGCGACGACCTAGGGAGCACACCATGGCAGCCCGCCTGAACGCGTACGAGAACCCGGCCCTGAGCAAGGTCTACAAGTACTTCATCGCCGCGAACCAGGCCCTGGTGGCCTCGCCGCTGCCGACCGAGGTCCGGCATCTCGTGGAGATCCGGGCCAGCCAGATCAACGGCTGCGGCTTCTGCGTCGACATGCACACCAAGGACGCGGCGGCGGCCGGGGAGACGCAGCAGCGGATCAACCTGGTCGCGGTCTGGCGCGACGCGACGGTGTTCACCGAGGCCGAGCGGGTCGCGCTGGAGCTGACCGAGGCCGGGACCCGGCTGGCCGACACCGCCGGGGTGGGCGAGGAGCTGTGGGCGGCCGCGGCCGCGCACTTCGACGAGGAGCAGCTCGGCGCGCTGGTGGCGGCGATCGCGCTGATCAACGCCTTCAACCGCGGCAACGTCCTGACCACCCAGCCGGCCGGGGACTACGTGCCCGGCCAGTTCAACTGACCGGTTCGCCGGCCGTACTTCCCCCGCGCCGCGCGCCGTCCCCGGCGCGCGGCGGACGCACCGGTCGCCCATCAGTTGTCAGTCCACTGGCACCATCGGAGCCGGTGCGCTTTTTGTTCTGTGCAAATACACGCCACCCGAATGCTGGCTCTCCCGTGACCTGCTGATCTCCCTCCGCGTTGAGGGGGCAGTTCCTCCACCAGATCACGATGAAAGGAGTCGGCGGTGCGCAAATTCCTGTCCCTCGCCGCTATTGCCTTGTCCTCCGGCGGGGCCATGGTGGCCGCGTCCGGGGCGGCCCAGGCGGCGACCGGTCCCAGCCTGTGCAGCACCCCGTGGGTGAGCGGTCTGTCGCACACCGACGAGGCCTGCGTCAGCGACCACGGCACCATCCACGTCGGCATGGCCGACGTGGACATGACCAACGACTACTGCGTCGAGGGCACCTCCACGTGGGAGGGTCCGTGGGCCACCGAGTCCGCCCCGGCCTCGCTGGGCTGCGGCCACGGCCACCACATGACCCCGCCGACCACGACCCCGGTCGAGACCCCGCCGCCGTGCGAGGTGTGCACGCCGACCCCGCCGCCCCCGCCGCCGCCGTGCGAGGTGTGCACGCCCACCCCGCCGCCCCCGCCGCCCACCACGACCCCGTGCCCGCCGCCCCCGCCGCCGGTCACCGAGTGCCCCCCGCCCCCGCCGCCCACCACGACCCCGTGCCCGCCCCCGCCGCCGCCGGTCACCGAGTGCCCCCCGCCCCCGCCCGGCCCGTGCCCGGACCCCGACCAGGACTCGACCGGCGACACCGGCTGGCACGGAGCCCCGGCCGGCGGCCACACCATGGGCGGCCTGCCGATCGTCGGCAGCGCGCTCGGCGGCCTGCTCTAAGCGGGAAACGTCGGCCCGCCCCGGTCCAGAGAATGGACGAATCAGATCCGACAATCACTGGATTTGATGATTTTCAGACCTCTGGGACCAGTCCCTGACTGGCGGGGCGATGGCGGATCGGAAAATAGCGAGATATCAAAGGTCAACGGCACTCGCTATCGGCCGTCGAACTGACGAAGGAGACGTTGCACTACCCGCCTCACCTGCTGTGATGCCATATCCATCAGAAGGCGGAAAGTACGAAGAACAACGTCCACTCAATCACTCGTCAGTGTCTTCGACCGAGCGGCGTGATCGGCTGATATACGATTCTCCACGAATGGCAGTAAGGTTCAGAAGCGACGAGGTGGCGGGCTCCACCATCGCCCGTCGGGAAACACAGATCCAACTCGACTAGGAAGAATGATCATCATGGCATTTCTGAAGCACGCCACCGCTATCGCCCTCCTGGCAGGCACGGGTGTCATGGGCATGGCCGGGGTCGCGTCCGCGGCCGCCGACAGCGCCTGGAACGGCGGCGCGGAGCACCACGACGCCGGCGACAACGCGGTCGGCCAGGGCGGGGTCATCCCGGTCAACGCCCTGAACGACGTCAACGTCGCGCCGAACTTCGGCTGCCTGCTCGACCAGACCGTGCCGGACCTGACCGCCCAGAGCCTGGTCGGCCTGATCCCGGTCGGCGTGAGCCTCAACCACCTGCTCCAGCACCCGAACCTGAACGTGCTGGCCAACGGCAACACCAACGTCGACACCTACGACTACTCCTGCACCTCGAACCAGGGTTCGTCGCAGGCCGGCAACGACAGCCACGGCTCCGTGGGCGCGGGCGACAGCTTCAGCAACCACAGCACCGCCGACGGCGCGGGCTCGCAGAACGCGGGCAACGGCGCGGGCGCGGGCGGCCTGCTGGGCGCGACCGGCGTCCTGGGCAAGGGCGGCCTGGACCTGTACTAGATCCGGCCGGATCACACGGCGCGTGCCGGAGTCCGCTCCGGCACGCTCCCCCTCGCACTCTCCCGAGGCCGGCCCGGTCCGACCTCGACGCAAGGCCCTGCGGGACGCGTACCGCGGGGCCTTTCGCTTGCCCCGGAACGGCCGGCCGGCGGGTGTCCGGGGGCGGGTGCTGGGGGCGGGTCATTCGATCGGGGTCATTCGATCGGGCGGTTTTCGCGCCGGGGCTCCGGGAGTGGCCGCCAAGAAATTCGACATCGGCCGAGGCTTCGACCGGGATTTCGGCCGACGGGTTCGGCTTGCTTCGGGCCTGCTGGTTCGGCTTGCTGGTTCAGCTCGCTGGTTCAGCTCACTGCTTCGACTTGCAGCTTCAGTTGACCGGTTCGGCTTGCGGCTTTGGTTGGCCGGTTCGACCTACCGGTTCAGCATGCTGCTTCGGCCAGCAGCTTTGGTTGGCTGCTTCGGCTTGTTGCTTTGTTTGGCAGCTTCGGCCAGAGATTTGACTCGCGGCGGTCACCAAGCCGCCGCGGCCGTGCTGTTGCTCTTTCGCTCATCCGCCCGCGCGATCACCGCGGACGGGTCGCCGTCGGTGCGGCGGGAATCCCTGCTCGCCGCACCGACCGCGTGGCGGCCCCGCCTCAGCTCTTGGCCTTGCCATCCTTGAGCGCGTCCCGCACCTTCTTCGCGTCCGCGACCGCCTTGCGCAGGTCCTCGCGGGCGCTCTTGGCCGAGCCGCCGATCGCCTTCACGGCGTCGGACAGGGCCTTGCCGTCCGGGCTCGGCTTCAGGGCGAGCAGGGCCTGCTCGCGGCCGTCGAGGGCGGTGTCGGCGGACTTCAGCTGGACGGTGAGGTCGGCCAGCAGGTCCTTGTTCGCCTGGGTGTCGGCCTGGGGGTCCTTGGCCAGGCGGTCGGCCAGCTCGTCGTGGATCTTGGTGAGCTTGGCGACCGCGTCGGTCTCGGCGGCCAGCGCGTGGGTCAGGTGCACCTTCGGGGCCACCAGGAGGTAGACGCGGTAGTCGTCGACCATCGACTTGCCGTCGGCGCGGACCGCGGCGACCGTGGTCTCGCCGGCCACCTTGGTCTTCAGCGCGGTCAGGGCGCTGAGGTCGGAGGACAGCAGCGTGGAGAGGGTGGTGCGGGCGGTGTCCGGGACGTCCTTGGCGGCGGTCAGGCGGGTCTGGAGGTCCGCCAGGGTGCTGAGCCGGTCGGTGAGGCCCTCGGTGACCGCGGCCTTGGCCTTGGTCAGGGCGGCGCCGGAGTCGGTGGTGGCGGCCTGCGCGGGCAGGGCCGCGACGCCGACGGCGAACAGCGCGCCGACGGCGGCCGCGCTCAGGCGGGTGCGAAGCGACATGATCGGTTCTCCTTGAAGAATCTCGGGGTTCGGTCTCAGCCGTTGTCGTCGGCGGTGTGGGTCGGCTCGGCCGAGCTCAGCGCGCCGTCGATGTCGGACAGCTGCTGGTCCAGCGACGACAGGTCGCCGTCGGGGCCGGCCGGCACGCCGTGCGAGTCGGTGCTCGCGGCGGCACCCGAGGTGCCGGTGGCGCTGCCCGTACCGCTGCCCGTGGCGCTGTCGGCGGCGGCGCCGACGGCCGGGGCGGAGGAGGAGCCGGCGCCCGCCCCGGCCGGCGACGTCCCGCCGGTACCGGCGGAGCTCTTGCCCGAGCAGGCGCTCAGGGCGGCGACGCAGGCCAGGACGGCCAGGGCCGAAGCGATTCGCGACTTCATGCCTCGATGGTCGCCGCCAGGCGGTAAGTGCCCGATCAATAAGGGATCTGTAAGGAACCGGAAAAGCCCGCGGCCGGCGGACCGTCCCCACGGTCCGCCGGCCGCGCTTTCGCGGAAACCGGTCCTTGTACTTGTCTCTGGTTCTTGCCTCTGGTTCTTGCCTCTCGGTCGCCCGACGGGCGCCCGATCAATGCGTGATGATCGCCGGGTCGCTGACGCTCGGCTTCCCGTCCTCGACGTGCCCGGCGAAGCGCCGCACGAACGCCGCGTCGTGGTCGGACTTCACGGTCACGTCGTACCAGCCGCCCGAGCCCTGCGCGTGCACGACGTGCGTCACGTGCTGCCCCGGACGCAGCCGGTGCGAGGCCGGGCGGTCGTTGCGGTAGGCGTCCGTCACGGTCAGCGTCACCGTCGCGGACCCGGTGTTGGTCAGCGTCAGCTTCAGCGCCCGGTCGTCGCAGACGTGGGCGGCGGCCGCCTCGGGCCCGGCCGCGGCCGAACCGCCCTTGAACTCGCGCAGGAAGCCGTTGGCGCCGCGGACGTCGAAGTCGTACGCCCCCGCCACCGGCCAGGTCCCGGTCAGGTGCTGCCCGGCGCCGACGGTGTAGCTCCAGGGCCCGTGCGCGTCGGTCAGCGAGGTCACCACGAAGTTCGCGCCGGCCCGGCCGTGGCTGGCGAACGCCACCGTCAGCGCCCCGCCCGCGAGGCGGCCGTCCGCCGCCAGGTCGTACGGCAGCGCGCGGGCGGGGCGCCGGCCCGGCTCCTGCTTCGGCATGCTGATGCCGGCCGGCAGCGTCACCGGGTAGCTGGCGTGGCGGGCGTGGTCCGGCGGGACGTAGGCGCCGGTGGCCGGCAGCGCCGGGACCTCGGTCTCGCGGCGGCCGAAGTCGAAGGCGGTGGTCAGGTCGCCGCACACGGCGCGGCGCCACGGCGAGATGTTGGGCTCGCGGACGCCGAACCGCTGCTCCAGGAACTGGATCACCGAGGTGTGGTCGAAGGTCTGGGAGTTCACCCAGCCGCCCTTGCTCCACGGCGAGACCACGAACATCGGCACCCGCTGGCCCAGGCCGTAGGACCCGGCCGAGAAGCCGTTGCCGCCGGCGAAGTACTCGGTGCCGGCGTCCGCGGTGGAGGCGCCGGGGACCTGGCCGCCGGGCGCGAACGGCGGGACCACGTGGTCGAAGAAGCCGTCGTTCTCGTCGTAGGTGATGAACAGCGCGGTCTTGGCCCACAGCTCCGGGTCGGAGGTCAGCACGTCCAGCACCTGCGCGATGTACCAGGCCCCGTAGTTCACCGGCCAGTTCGGGTGCTCGCTGAACGCCTCCGGCGCGGTGATCCAGGAGACCTGCGGCAGCTTGCCGTTCTTCACGTCCTGGGCCAGCAGCTCGAAGTAGCCCTGCCCGGCCGCGGCGTTGGTGCCGGTGCGGGCGTTCTCGTACAGCGCGTCGCCCGGCTTGGCGTTCTGGTACTGGTGGAAGTACAGCACCGAGGTGTCGCCGTAGTTGCCGATGAAGGCGTCGTCGGTCCAGCCCCAGGAGCCGTTCGCGTCCAGGCCGGTGCCGATGTCCTGGTAGATCTTCCAGGACACGCCGGCCGCCTGGAGGCGCTCGGGGTAGGTGGTCCAGTCGTAGCCGGCCTCGGCGTTGTTCAGCACCGGGCCGCCGGCCTTGCCGTCGTTGCCGGTGAAGCCGGTCCACAGGTAGTAGCGGTTGGGGTCGGTCGAGGTCATCAGCGAGCAGTGGTAGGCGTCGCAGACCGTGAAGGTGTCGGCCAGCGCGAAGTGGAACGGGATGTCGTTCCGCTCGAAGTGCGCCATCGTGCCCGGGCCCTTGGCCGGGATCCACTGGTCGTAGGCGCCGTGGTTCCAGGCCTGGTGGCCGCCGTTCCAGCTGTGGTCCAGACCGTCCAGGAACTTCAGGCCCAGGTCCGGCACGCCCTCGGGGTGCCAGGGCAGGATCTCGTTCCCGGAGCCGTCCGCCTGGTGCCACACCGGCTTGCCGTTGGGCAGCCGCGCCGGCCGCGGGTCGCCGAAGCCGCGCACGCCCTTGAGCGTGCCGAAGTAGTGGTCGAAACTGCGGTTCTCCTGCATGAGGATCACCACGTGCTCGATGTCCTTGATCGTGCCGGTGCGGCGGTTCGGCTGGACCGCGGCGGCCCGGGCGATGCTCGCGGTGAGCATCGGAAGCGACGTGGCGGCGGCGGTCCCCCCGGTGATCTGGAGGAAGCGGCGGCGATTGACTGCGGTCATGCGGCGACTCCTGTGTCGGCCTGGCGGCCCCCGTGTGGGCTATGAGCCACCTGGGTGGCTCGACACAGTGTCGGCGGGCGGTGCCGAACACTCGGCCACCACGAGGCGAACCTTCGAGGAAAGCCCCACGAACCGGCAGGGACGCCCGGGCCGGGACCCGCTCAGGCCCGGGTCAGGACCGGGTCCTGACCCGCTCAGGACCCGCTCAGGACCCCGCGGGGTGGTCGTCGCGCAGCCAGGACACGACCCCGACCACGTGGCCCACCACGTTCTTGGTCGGCACGAATCCGGCGTCGCCGCCCTTCTTCAGGTAGTTGTACGAGGAGTCGCCGGAGCGCTCCCGGTTGTCGCCGAGCACCCACAGGTTGCCGGGCGGGACGATGACCTTGTAGACGCCGTTCGCGCACGGCCGCCCGGTCTTGCCGTTCATGATGTACGCGGACTCGTCCAGCGCCGCGCCGTTGCGGAACAGCGGGCCGTCGGCGCTCTTGCACTCGATGGTGTCGCCCTCGACCCCGATGATCCGCTTGATCAGCAGGTCGTCGTGCTGGTCCGGGAGAATGCCGACGGCGGCCAGCAGGTCCGGCAGGTTGAACGCGCCGCCGCTGCCGCCGCCGGTGCTGAGCATCCAGTTGTGCGGGTCGTGGAAGACGATCACCTGGCCGCGCGCCGGGGCGCCGCCGACCCAGTGCGAGAGCTTGTCGACGAAGACCCGGTCGCCCTTGTAGGTGGTGGGCTCCATCGACGGCGAGGGGATGTAGTACATCTGGATCAGGAAGGTCTTGATGATCGAGGTCAGCGTCAGCGAGATGACGACGTAGCCCAGGATCTCCAGCCAGCCCGGGATCCGGCGCCGCTTGGTCCGGGAGCGCGCGGCCCGGCGGCCGCCGCCGCGGGTCGGGGTGGGCTCGGCGGCATCGTCGTAGCCGTCATAACCGTCATAACCGTCGTGGGCGTCGGAGCCGTCGCCGCCCGACTCGGAACCCGGGACACCCGGGCCCGAAGGGGCCTGTCCCGTCCCGAACCCCGAGACGGCGGGTTCATAGCCCGGGACGGCGTCACGGTAGGCCGGGACGCCCGGCTCCGGGCCCAGAGCCGCGTCGTGTTCGGTAGCGGCCACGTGCGCCCCCCGTTTTCTGGTCCTCACGTTATCGATTCACCTTATGGCCGATCTCCGGGCCGTGGAAGAGTCCACTGACCGGACAACTGATCGGCCGGCGTTCCGGCCCAGCTTAGAGTGGGCAGGAATCGGGACGATCCAGCCAGCCACCAGGAGGCCGCCGTGTCCGCCCTTCCGCCGCCCAAGTCTGAGGACGTCGCCGGAGAGGACGTTGGTTCCGTGAAAACGACGACGACGGCGGGGCAGAGCCCCCTGCGGGAAGGCGACGACGCCGAGCTGCGCGCGGCCATCCGCCGGCTGGGCGACCTGCTCGGCCAGACGCTGGTCCGGCAGCACGGTCCGGAGCTGCTGGAGCGGGTCGAGGCCATCCGGGCGCTGGGCAAGCAGGGCGCCGACGTGTCCGAGCTGCTCGCCGCGGTGGCCCCGGCGCAGGCGATCGAGCTGGTCCGGGCCTTCACCGCCTACTTCAACCTGGCCAACACCGCCGAGCAGGTGCACCGCGGCCGGGAGCTGGCCGCCACCCGGGCGGCCGAGGGCTCCTGGCTGGGCCAGGCCGTGGACCGGATCGAGGCCGCGGGGCTGGCCGGCTCGGCCGCCGACGCGGTGCGCCACCTGTCGGTGCGGCCGGTGTTCACCGCGCACCCCACCGAGGCGGCGCGGCGCACCGTGCTGGCCAAGCTGCGCAAGGTCGCCGAGCTGCTGGAGGCCCCGCAGACCGCGCTCAGCGAGCG
Source organism: Catenulispora yoronensis (assembly GCF_039531695.1). NCBI lineage: Bacteria > Bacillati > Actinomycetota > Actinomycetes > Catenulisporales > Catenulisporaceae > Catenulispora > Catenulispora yoronensis. Next base: position 2,427 of record NZ_BAAAQN010000024.1, on the reverse strand, counting down.
CCGGCTGGCCGAGACCGTCGAGCAGCTGTGGCAGACCGACGAGCTGCGGATCACCCGCCCGGAGCCGGTGGACGAGGCCCGCAACGCCGTCTACTACCTGGACGAGCTGGCCGCGCACGCCGCCCCGGAGGTCCTGGAGGAGCTGGCCTTCGAGCTGCGCCGGCTGGGCATCGAGCTGCCGCTGTCCGCGCGGCCGCTGAGCTTCGGCTCGTGGATCGGCGGGGACCGGGACGGCAACCCCAACGTGACGCCGCAGATGACGCTGGACGTGCTGGAGCTCCAGCACGAGCACGCCATCCGCAGCGCGCTGGCGACCATGGACACGCTGCGCGAGCTGCTGTCCACCTCCGAGCGGATCGCCGCGCCGACCGCCGAGCTGCGGGCCTCGCTGGACGCCGACCTGGAGGCGCTGACCGAGATCCCGGGCCGGTACCGGCGGCTGAACGCCGAGGAGCCGTACCGGCTCAAGGCCACGACGATCCGGCAGAAGCTGATCAACACCCGGCAGCGGATCGCCGAGGGCCGGCCGCACGACCCGCGGCGGGACTACCTGGGCACCGCCGAGCTGCTGCGCGACCTGACGCTGATGCGGGACTCGCTGCTGGCCGACCGCGGCGAGCTGATCGCCTGCGGCGAGCTGGAGACCGCGATCCGCAAGGTCGCGGCGTTCGGGCTGCACCACGCGGTGCTGGACGTGCGCGAGCACTCCGACGCGCACCACCACGTGCTGGCGCAGCTGTTCGACCGGCTCGGCGACCAGCCGTGGCGCTACGCCGACCTGCCGCGCGACTACCGGACCCGGCTGCTGGCCAAGGAACTGGCCTCCTCCCGGCCGCTGTCGCCGCTGGGCCAGGTGCCGGCCGAGACGCTGCTGGACGCGGCCGGGGTGAAGACCTTCGGGGTGTTCACCGCGATCCGCGCCGCCTTCGAGAAGTACGGCCCGGACGTCATCGAGTCCTACATCGTGTCGATGACGCGGGGCGTGGACGACCTGTTCGCCGCCGTGGTGCTGGCCCGCGAGGCGGGGCTGGTCGACGTCAACGCCCGGACCGCGGCGATCGGCTTCGTCCCGCTGCTGGAGACCCCGGACGAGCTGAAGGTGGCCGGGCAGATCCTGGACGAGCTGCTGTCGGACCCGTCGTACGCGGCCATCGTCGCGGCGCGCGGCGGCGTCCAGGAGGTGATGCTCGGCTACAGCGACTCCAACAAGATGGGCGGCATCGCCACCTCGCAGTGGGAGATCCACCGCGCGCAGCGCGAGCTGCGCGACACCGCGCTGCGGCACGGCATCCGGATCCGGCTGTTCCACGGCCGCGGCGGCACCGTCGGGCGCGGCGGCGGCCCGTCCCACGACGCGATCCTCGCGCAGCCCTGGGGCACGCTGGACGGCGAGATCAAGGTGACCGAGCAGGGCGAGGTGATCTCGGACAAGTACGCGATCCCGGCGCTGGCCCGCGAGAACCTGGAGCTGACGCTGTCGGCGACGCTGGAGGCCACGGTGCTGCACCGCGCGCCTCGGCAGTCGGCGGAGGACCTGGCGACCTGGTCGGCGACGATGGAGCGGGTCTCGGCGGCGGCCCAGGACCGCTACCGGGAGCTGGTCGAGCACCCCGACCTGCCGGCCTACTTCTTCGCCTCCACCCCGGTGGACCTGCTGGGCGATCTGCACCTGGGCTCGCGGCCCTCGCGCCGTCCGGACACCTCGGCGGGCATCGACGGCCTGCGGGCGATCCCGTGGGTGTTCGGCTGGACCCAGTCCCGGCAGATCGTGCCGGGCTGGTTCGGCGTCGGCACCGGGCTGGCCGCGGTACGTCAGAGCCCTGAGTTCGCGGACGCGGACTGGCGCGACATGTACGAGCGCTGGCACTTCTTCCGCAACTTCCTGAGCAACGTGTCGATGACGCTGGCGAAGACGGACCTGCGCATCGCCCGGCACTACGTCGAGACCCTGGTGCCGCGCGAACTGCACCACTTCTTCGACACCATCACCGAGGAGTACGAGCGCACCGTCGCCGAGGTGCTGCGGGTGACCGGCGAGTCCGAGCTGCTGGGCCAGAACACGACGCTGGCCCGGACGCTGCGGGTGCGCGACATGTACCTGGACCCGATCTCCTACCTCCAGGTGTCGCTGCTGAAGCGGCAGCGGGACGCCGTGCGGGACGGGCGTCCGGTGGACCCGGACCTGGCGCGGGCGCTCCTGCTGTCGGTGAACGGCATCGCGGCGGGGCTGAAGAACACCGGCTGACCGGAGGGCTCGGCGCCGGCGCGGCAGCCGGACGCCGGGCCTTCGAGAAGCGTTGAGCCTAATGATTCCCGGGAGCGAGTCCATGGGGCAGACTTCCGGGTTACAGCTGCCGGCTGGTGAGCACTGCATTGGCCTGGACTATCAAGTCCTAATCAAAGAACGTGCCCCAGCCGGTTGGCCGG
>NZ_BAAAQN010000023.1:0-147204 GCF_039531695.1 Catenulispora yoronensis | reverse complement strand
TCGCCCTACTCAAACTCACCGGCTGGACCAACATCGCCGCCGCCACCGACCACATGCGCGACCACCGCAACCACACCCTGAAACTACTAGGCATACAAACCAACCCATGAGAACGCAAAAGCCCTGGTGCCGCCGACCGGGTGTCAAGTTCATGCATCGGCAACAGCAAGGCAGGGTCACAAAGGTGAGGGCATGGACTTGACACCTGGGCGGCGGCGCTGTACCCGTAGGGCTGACGACGTGAGCGAGGGGAACGAACCCCCACCTCACAAACCGCCAGCGCAGAGACTGACTCGACCCCCCTATGGAGCCGGCGCCAGTTCCCCGAGGGATCCGAGGCCCCCGCTGGAAGCGCCTGCTTTTGACTTTCACAGCTTTTGACTTTGATTTTTTAGGTTATACCTCACTCCCACTCCCACCGCACCCCAACAACCCCCGGCCGAATATCAGGCACCACCAAATGAATAGACCGATGACTATCCACCGTCAACTCAGCACTCTCCTCCGTCGGCCCCTCCGTATGCCGCGCCGCAAAACTCTGACACCTCACCGGCAACGTATCCGGATGAAACCGCACATACAACACAAACAACCCACCCGAAAACCGATACCCATTAAAATGCTCGCGACACTCAATCCCACTATTCGGATGAATCCGATACGTCAAAACCTGCGTATCCCCAGCCCGCAACGACCGATCGAACAACAACTCCGACACAATCGACCGCGTCTCACTGTCCCGCCGCACCCGCCCGACGCGGCACCCATCCTGCACCACCACCTCAATAGCGTCCGCATCGGTCCCCGGATCACCGTTGTAGACCATCAACGCCCGATCCACACCATCATAATGCGCACGCAGCACCCATATAACGTCCACCGCGACCAGCTCCCGCCGCGCCCCGATAGTCACCACATTATGCTCCGAAACGATATCCAGCTTCCCAGCCGCCGGACTATCCATCTCAGCAAGCTGCCGCCCCAAATCACCCGGCACTCGCACAATGTCGGCAAACGGATTAGGCCACTGTCCGTTCCGAATAGCGAACCCTCGCGGCTTCGGCGGCCCCAGCAACACAGTCAGTGAATGCTGCGGCAAACCGAGTATCCCCTCCAAAGCCGTCACAGCCCGCAACGACTCCGGACGCTCAGGCCGTCGAATGCCGCGCTGCCAATAGCTCAGCGTGGTCACGCCGACATGCAGACCGCTGTCGATCAGCCGAGTCCGGAGCCGCTCAAGCGTCAGGCCACGCGCAGCAATAGCAGTCCGCAACGCAAGGTCGAACGGCCCACTATGCAGCGCCGCAGCGACCGGCCCACCCACAGCATCAGCCCGCTCGCCCCGCTCAACCCGATCAACTCGCTCCGCCCGCTCCGCCCGCTCGCCCTTCTCGGGGTAGGCCATCAGACCTCCGATTCACAGTAGCGCCGCAACCCTCGAACCCATCCGCGGCCCTCTCCACGGCCTTGTCCACGGCCTTCTCCGCACCCTTCTCCGCAGCCCTCTCCACACGACTGTTTGCAAAGCACTCGCCAACCCCTGTGAAAATACCGCCCTCCTCCCGCCCACTCCACGCACACCCCTCCCCGATCACCGCATCGCACCACGTCGGGCCAACCTCCACCCCTCACCTGACCACCCCTCCATTCACACCTGTTCCCGGTACGCACGACAGCCACCGCGAAGTCCTGTCCCACCCGCCGCGAAGTCCCTATCTTTCCGTCGAAGCGGCTGCCCCCGTTCAGACAGGGTGGCGGCGTCCTGCACCGGACCCCACCCCCTGCAAGGAGCCTGGAATGCGAGCCCTCCCCCGCCTCTTCACCCTCGCCTCGGTCGGCCTGGCCACCCTGGTCGGGTACGCCACCGCCCGCCAGCGCCGCCGCACCCAGCGCGGCGACCTCGCCGCCATCGGCTGACCGAATCGCGGCCGTCGCAGGGGGCTGCGCGGCCGCGGCCACCCACGGGTGGCAGCGCGGGTGCCGACCGGGTTTCCCGGCCGGCACCCGCCTTCTTCTCTCTCTGACCCCAAGCCCCTAAAAGCCTAAGAACCTCAAAACTCCCATGAACTTCCAAGAAATCTCAAAGGGCTGCGAAGCCCGAAGATCCTTAATAACCCCAAGTGCCTCAAAATCCCAAGAATCACTGGAAACCATGCCGCCAGTGAACCGAACCCCACCCCGACATCACCAAGCTTTAAGCCTTAGCTGAAACGTTCCGCGGCTCCCCAACCCGCCCGCCAGCCCGCACCACCACATCCGGCCCACCACTCGCTCAACGCCGCCGGTATAGGGGGAATCTCCCGCCGCCCGCCCTCGCCCCGCCAATCCGACGGATCCCAGGCCGGCACATACCCCTCCCCACCGAAAACGACCACTCCTCAACAGCTCTCGCAGCAGGTCCCAGCGCTCGCCGCGCCCCCGGCAGGCCGCGACCCGCTCGGTGCGTCGGCCGCAATCAATTGCTTCCCCGCCGTCCCCGGCATGTGCCGGACCCTAGATGTTTACGACGGGTTCGTCCCAATGGTTCGCAGAACTCTGATAAATAGGTACTACGACGGGCTCACGCCAGGGGGGCGCTGTGGCTCAGCCGCAGGGGCGACACGAAACGCAGGTGATCATGGACCTCGCCACCATTCTCCGCATCATGGTGAAACGCTGGTACGCCAGCATTCCCGCCCTGCTCCTGGCGCTGGCGCTGCCCGCCGGGGCCTGGTTCGCCGTCCCGCCGAAATACACCTCCACCTCGACGATCAGCCTGTTGAACTCGGCGGCCGCCTCCAGCAGCACCAACCGGACCGGCAACCCCTTCACCGCGTTCGACAACTCGCTGAACGGCATGGCCGACTACCTCACCCGCACGTTGAACTCCGACCAGTCGATGGCGGACCTGGCCAAGGTCGGTGTCACCGACCTGGCCTCGGCCGAGCTCGCGACGAACGCCTCGGGCCCCTTCATCACGCTGACGCTGACCGGCAAGGACTCGGCGCAGATCCTGTCCGAGATGAAGATCTTCGACGACTACGCGATCTCCCTTCTCGCGAAGGTCCAGACCGACACCACGAACGCCCTCAAGGAGCCGCTGGCGCCCAACACGCTGCTGCGCGCCATCGTCATGGTGCCGCCGCAGCAGCCGGTCGCGTCGTCGAAGTCCAAGCTCGAAGACGTCGCCGGGGCCGGAGTGGGCGGCATGGTGCTGCTCGCCCTGGTCTCGCTCGGCGCCGAGCGGATAGCCGTGCGGCGCGGGAAGCCCGCCACTGTTCAGCGCGGGCGCCGGACCCGGCCGGCCATGGCTTCCGCTTCCAGCCGAAGCGTCGAACGCTCAACCGCCCCGAACCCCGAGCCTGAGGCAGACCCCGAGCCCAGCCACGGCCACGGCCACGGTCCCGACCTCGGCCCCGACCTCGGCCCCGACTTCGACACCGACTTCGACACCGACCCCACCTTCGACGACCTACCAGACCTCGCCAACGGCTACTTCCACGAGGACGACCCCACCCCCGATCCCAGCGCCGAATCGGACCCGGACCCGGACCAGTGGACCGTCGACACCGACCCCTTCCCCACCAACGGAGTCCCGCCCACACTGCGCCGCTCCCAGCGCCGCCGGCCACGCTCCGAATAGCCACCCGGCTCGTCGGCCGGTCAGTCCGACGGCCGGTCAATCCGCCGGCCGGTCAATCCGCCGGCCGAACCCAATCCGCCCCCGTCTCAGTCCGAAACGCCGCGACCGCCGCCCCGATCGTCGGATAGAAGCGCGCCGGATCGACCCCACGGCCGAGCGCGAGCCGTTCAAGCTTCCGACGCACCGGTTCGTGCAGCTCGGCGAACACCAGATCGACTCCGACCTCCTCAAGATCGTCGACCAGATCGTCGAGAAGGTCGGCGGCCGTCACATCGACGTCGATGATCGGCTCGGCCGCGACCACGATCCAGCGCGGCGGGGGCGTGGCGGCGGCCAGTCGGGCGATGTCGTCCCGGAACGTCTTGGCGTTGGCGAAGAACAGCGGCGCGTCGAACCGGAACAGCACCAGTCCGGGCAGGACCTGCGCTGTGGGGTGCGTGGTCAGGCTGTGGTAGCCCTCCTTGCCGGGCACCTCTCCGAGCTGTGTCTCGAACGGCCGCCAGGTCCGGCGGAAGACGTTGAGGATCGACAGCACCACCGCGACCGCGATGCCCGGGAGCACGCCCAGCAGTGCGACGCCGAGGAAGGCCGCGATCGACACGGAGAACTCCGGCCGACTCTGCCGCCACAGTCGGCGCGTGCCCGCGATATCCGCCAGCGAGAGCGACGCGCAGATCACCACCGCCGCCAGCGCGGGCTGCGGCAGGTTCCGGAACAGGCCGGGCAGCGCGACGATCATCACGGTGATCAGCGCCGCGCCGACCACCCCGGCCAGCTGGGTCCGCGCACCCGCGCGCTCGGCCACCGCGGTGCGCGAGCCGCTGGTGCTGACGGGGAAGCCCTGGAACAGTCCGGCCGCCAGGTTCGCGGCGCCGATGCCGAACATCTCCTTGTCGCCGTCGATCTCCTGCCCGGTGCGGGCCGCGAACGACGAGGCGGTCGAGATGGTGTCGGCCAGCGACACCAGCGCGATACCCGCGGCGGCCGCGGCCAGCGGGCCGAGGTCGGCGAGCCGGACGTCCGGCAGGGTCGGCGGCGGGAAGCCGGACGGCAGCACGCCGACCACGTCGACGCCGTGGTCCTGGAGCCCGAACAGGGTCGTGGCGGCGATCGCCAGCACGACCATGATCAGCACCGCCGGGGCCTTCGGGGTCCAGCGCTGGAGCGCCAGGACCACCACGATGCCGCCGATCCCGACCACGGCCGCCGCCCCGACCAGGTCGCCGTTCCACATCCCGCGGACGAATCCGGAGATCTCCCGCAGCAACCCCTCGCCCTCGACGCTGAACCCGAACAGCTTGGGCAGCTGCCCGACCAGGATGGTGAGCGCCAGGCCGTTCATATAGCCGGTCATGGTCGGCTGGGACAGCAGGTCCGCGATGAACCCGAGCCGCCCGACGGCGCCCAGCACCATGATCGCCGCGACCAGCAGCGCCAGCATCGAGGCCAGGCCGACGGCGCGGTCGACGTCCCCGGCGGCCAGCGGCAGGACGGCGGCGGCGATCATCGGGCCGAGCGACGAGTCCGGGCCCAGGACCAGGACCCGCGAAGGGCCCAGGAGCGCGTAGCCGAGCAGGCACATGATCGAGGTGTAGAGGCCGGTGATCGGCGGCAGCCCGGCCAGTTCGGCGTAGGCCATGCCCTGGGGCACCAGCAGGGTGCTGAGCACCACGCCGGCGACGAGGTCGCGGGACAGCCAGGAGCGGCGGTAGCCGGTGGTCAGGCGCACGCCGGGGATGTCGCGCAAGCCGGGCACACTGCCTCCTAGGGCGGTTCGACGCCGGGCGGCGGGCGTCGCGCGACGCCGCCAGACGATCACCAACCAGGATCAGCCGCCCCGGACGGAGCCGCAACGCACGGGAGCCGCCCGGAGTCACATCCGGAGTCACCGCCCGGAATCACCGCCCGGAATCACCGCCCGGAGTCACCCGTCCAGCCGAGCCCGCCCGGTGGGGGGCTTGAACATAATGCGGGAGGATATGCGGCCTTTTAGCATCGAGCTGTAGCACCGGCCCACAGCCCACACGGATGGGCACCGGCGCCGGCACGACTCCGAAAGGCAGCCAGCAGATGGCCATGACGTCTGAAACGCCGGTCCTCGACACCATCGCCGCCATGACGGTGGACTCCCTGGAGAACTGCGGCATGGAGCCGCACACCCTGATCCTCACGCGGCTGGCCGCGCTGGTGGCGATGGACGCCCCGCCGATCTCCTACCTGGCCCACATCGGCGCCGCCCAGGCCACGGACGTGACCGCCGAGCAGGTGCAGGACCTGCTGGTGGCCATCGCGCCGATCGTCGGCACGGCCCGCGTGATGTCCGCCGCCGGACACATCACGCAGGCGATGGGCTTCGCGATCGCGGTGGCGGTCGAGGAGGCGTCCGAGGACGCCGACATGAAGGCGCGGGCGAACAGCGGCGGCAACGGAAGCGGTAACGGCGGCGGCAAGGCGAAGAAGAAGTAGGCAGCCGGCCGGCCGGGCCCAGGGGCGCGGGAACGGGATCGATCAGCCTCCGCGACGGATCGCGTCGCGGAGGGTGATCGTTTTTCTAAGGAAACTGACGTGGCGCACATCAACGGCGAGGCGCTCGGCCGCCCGGAAGAGGGGGCCGGCGGGGATGGCGCGACGGCGGCGGGAGGCGCGGGGCGCGGAACGGCGGGCAGGACAAGGGGCAACGCAGCGGGCAAAGCAGCGAGCGCAGCAGCAGGCGAAGCGGCCGGGGTGCCGAACGAAGCGGCAAGCGCAGCGGGCAGCGAAACGAGCGCAGGGGCAGGCACACCGGCCGAAGCAGCGAGCGCAGCAGTAGCCGAAGCGAGCGGCTCAGCCCACGCAGACCACCCCACCAGACCCGGCAGCGCCAGCCGCCGCCGAGCCTCCGGCATCTACGGAGCCATCGTCACCGCGGCCATCTTCGCGGCCGTGACCGGCCTGTCCACCGGTGCGCTGGTGGTCGCCGTGGTCGTGACCCTGGTCGTCTACTGGCTGGCCGAGGAGTACGCCGAACTGCTGAGCGAGCAGATCGAGGAGGGCAAGCTGCCCTCGATGCGGAGGATCGGCGGCGCGCTGGCCGACACCTGGCCGATGGTCACCGCGTCGTTCCTGCCGCTGGCCGCGGTGGTGATCGCGCGGCTGCTCGGGGCCACGGACCTGACCTCGGCGAACATCGGCCTGGCGATGGTCGTGCTGCTGCTGGGCGTGCACAGCTGGGCCGCGGCCCGCGCCGCACGCCTCACGGGCTGGCGGCTGGCGGGCGCGACCGCGACGGCCGTGGGCCTGGGGTTGGCGATGGTCGCGCTGAAGAACCTGGTGCTCCTGCACCTGCACTGAAGCACGCGAAGGGGAAGTCCAAGCGATTCGGGGGTCTCGCAGGGCATCATGCGCAGGCCGGCGACTCCCGGCCAAGACAGCATTCGTATCCGCATGACCGCCCCGCCTTGCCCCTCATCACCGCACCGTGACCCCGATCAAGCAAGTGTCGTCATCGGTATCAGCGTTGCTGTGCAGCAGCAGGTGCTCCAGATGCTCGTCCAACGTCGCGGCGGCCGGTCGCACCAGCGTCAGCAGGTCACGCAGCGACTCCTCGATGTCGCGGTCCCGGCGCTCGATCAGGCCGTCGGTGTACATCAGCAGGGTGTCGCCGGGTTGCAGCTGGAGGATGTGCTCCCCGTAGCGGGCATTGCCCACGGCGCCCAGCAGCATCCCCTCCGGCATCGGCGGCACGGTCGTGGTGCCGTCGCGGACCAGCAGCGGCGGCGGGTGGCCGGCGCGGGACCAGCGCAGGGTGCGGTCGCGGGGGTCGTAGACGCCGCACACCACGGTGGCGGTGACCGTGCTGCCGGACATGTGGTGGGCCACCGTGCCCAGCCAGTTGAGCATCTGCGAGGGGGTGGCGCCGGTCGCCGCGAGGCCGCGCAGGGCGTTGCGCAGCGCGACCATCTCGGTGGCGGCGTCGATGCCGTGGCCCGCGACGTCACCGACCACGAGCAGGATCCGCTCGTTCGGCAGCACCACGGCGTCGTACCAGTCGCCGCCGACCAGGTGGCCCTTCTCGGCCGGGCGGTAGCGGGTGGCGATCTGCAGGCCCCAGGCGTCGATCGGGGAGGGGGCGACCGGCATGATCGCGCGCTGGAGGCGGAGGGTGAGGCGGTTGCCCTCCTCGACCTCGCGCTCGGTGTGCTCCAGGCGGTCCCGGGTCGCGGCCAGGGCGATCTCGGTCCAGTGCTGGGCCGAGACGTCCTGGCAGGCGCCGCGGACCGCGATCATGGTGCCGTCCTCCAGCACCGGTTCGGCGACGACGCGGATGTAGCGCTGGACGCCGTCGCTGCGCAGCAGGCGGAAGGCCGCGGACGCGGGCATGCGGTGGTGCAGCACGGTGCGCACGAAGCGGGAGATCGCCGTGGCGTCGTCGGCGTGGGCGTGGGCCGCGAACTCGCGGATCGGGACCGGCGGCGCGCCGGCCGGCAGGGCGAACAGCTCCAGCAGCTCGGCGCTCCAGGTCACCTCGCCGGTCAGCAGGTTCTCCTCGAAGCCACCCATTCGGCCCAGCCGCTGGGCGTGCTGGAGCAGCCGGGCCAGCCGGGCCTCCTCGTCCTCCGGATGCCAGGTGAGCACCAGCACCCCGCCCTGCCGGGTGATGCCGACCGCGAGCGTGGTGGTCACCTGTATCCCGTCGATCAGGGCGCGCAGCACGATCCGGTCGTGGCGGAACGGCTCGCCGGTGGCGTGCACCCGCTCGATCCGCTCGGACAGCCCGCCGTCCTCGGCGGCCAGCGGGTAGGCCTGGAGGAACGGCAGCCCCAGGATCGCGGCGGCCGGCCGGCCCACCGGATCGACGAAGCGCTCGTTGACGTGGGCGATCCGGAAGTCGCTGAGCCGGCCGGCCGTGTCGTGCAGCGGCTGGAGGATCAGGGCCGGCTCCAGGAGCGAGTCCAGCAGGTCCGCCAGCTCCGGGGCCACGGCGGAGCCGGCCGAACCGGAGAAGCCGCCGACCCCGTACGCCCCGTACGCCCCGTACGCCCCGACCCCGCCGAACGCCCCGACCCCACCGGACACCCCGAACGAACCCCCGACCCCGTCCGGCCCGCCCCCCGAATCGCTGTCCAACGTGTGCGCGCACAGCTCCGCCAAGGACTGGAGCTGCCGGTGCACCGGCTGGGGGAACTCGCCGACCGGCCCCGGCCAGCAGATCTCCAGCACGCCCAGCAGCCGCCCGCCGAGCTGCGCCGGGATCGCGACCCGCGCGGCGTCGGCGCCCAGCGTCCGCTCGCCGATGCTGGACGAGTGCCGCCGGTCCGCGCCGGTGCTCCAGTACGCGGCCCGCGTCCGCACCGCCAACTGGGCGACGGTCTCGACGCCCGGCGGCGTGTGGTGCCAGCGCCGCGCCTCGGCGGCCGGGAACCCGGCGTGCCCGGCGAGCAGCAGCGAACCGTCGGCGGCGAGCGCCCAGACGGCGACCGCCACCGCGCCGAGCGGCGCCAGCGCGTGCCGGTGCAGCGATCCGGCGGCGGCGTGCACGTCGGAGGCGCTGAGCACCCCGGCCTCGGCCGCGCGCAGCCGCACGTTCAACGACAGGGCCCCGGCGCCGGGCGCCGGGTCCGCGCCGTCGGGCACGCGGCCGGGCGACTCGCCGGTGATCTCGGCCACGATGTCCGCGGCGAGCTCGACCACCGGCATCCCGCTGCGCGCGGCCAGCTCCTCAAGCTGGCGGGTCGCGGTCGCCGGGCTGATCCGCAGGCGTTCCATCAGGACGCCGCGGGCCAGCGCGATCAGGGTCCGGAACTCGGCGGTCGACTCGGCGTCGTCGAGCTGGGTCCGGAGGCGCTCGACGGTCGCGGCGAGCCGCCCGATGCCGGCCGCCGACGCGGGCGGTCCGAGCGCCGCCCCGACCGGCTCCGCCGGCAGGTCCTCGACCCCGGTCACAGGCCCAGCACCCGCTGGATGCACTCGATGAGCACGGCGGCGTCGACCGGTTTGGTGACGTAGTCGTTGGCGCCGGCGGCCAGACTCTTCTCCCGGTCGCCGTGCATCGCCTTGGCCGTGACCGCGATGATCGGCAGCCGTCCGTGCTCGGGCATGGCGCGGATCCGGGCCGTGGCCTCGTAGCCGTCCATCTCCGGCATCATCACGTCCATCAGGATCAGTTCGATGGCCGGGTCGTTGCGCAGGGCCTCGATGCCCTTGACCCCGTCCTCGGCGTCGACCACCCGCATGCCGTGCATCTCCAGCATCCCGGTCAGCGCGAACACGTTGCGGGCGTCGTCGTCGATGACCAGGACGCTGCGGCCGGCCAGCCGTCCGCCGCTGTCGGGCAGCTCGGCCGGCTGCGCGCGCCCCGGCCGGGCCGGCGGGACCACGGCGTCGGGCTGCTCGGCGCCGAGGTGCACGACGATCCGCTCGCGCAGCTGGTCCAGGCTCGGGAGCAGCTCCAGCGGGAACCGTTCGGCGTGCGCGTGCAGCATCCGGTCCTCGTCGGGGCCGAGGGTGCGGTTGTGGTGGGCCAGGACCGGGATCGAGCGCAGCGCGGGGTCCTCGGCGCGGGCCTGGAGGAACAGGGCCGCGCCGTCCTGGGCCATGTCCAGTTCCAGCACGACGCAGTGGTGCGGTTCGGCCGCCAGCATGGCCGCCGCCTCCTGGGCGCCGACGGCGGTCCGGACCTGGACCGGGGCCTGCGGTCCGAGCCGGTCGCGGCCGGCCAGCAGGTCCTCGGCCGCGCTCTCGGCGACCAGCGACAGCAGTCCGCGGGCCTTGTTCTCGACCACCAACAGGCGCCGGGGCTGGGGTCCGGCCCCGGGACGCTCGGCGCCCGGCCGGTCCGTCCCCACCGGGCGGCGGCCGTCAGGGCCCTGACCGGCTCCGGCGGAGCCGTTCAGGTCGGTGTTCTCGACGCCGGCCAACGCTCCGGCGGCTCCGGCGGCTCCGGCGGCGCTCAGCACTCCGAGCGCGCCGCGACCACCGAGCGCGCCGGAACTGCCGGAACCGATGGAACCGATGGAACCGCCGGAACCGACGAACCCGCCCGGCCCGATCCCCTGGCCCCCGACCAGCTCCACCACGCCGCCCACCACCACCGCGTCCCCGGCCTCGGACCACTCCGGATGCGCGATCGGCAGATACAGCGTGAACGTGCTGCCCTCCCCCAGCGTGCTCTCGGCGGTGATCACCCCGCCGAGCAGCTGCGCGATCTCCCGGCTGATCGACAGCCCCAGGCCGGTGCCGCCGTACTTCCGGCTGGTGGTCCCGTCGGCCTGCTGGAAGGCCCCGAAGATGGTCTCCAGCTGCTGCTCGGGGATCCCGATGCCGGTGTCCCGGACCCGGAACGCCAGCGCCGGTCCGATGTCGCGCACGCTGGCCGGCAGCTCGCCGTCGGCGACCGGCCCGATGCTCAGCTCGACCGAGCCGGCCTCGGTGAACTTCACGGCGTTGGACAGCAGGTTGCGCAGCACCTGCCGCAGCCGGGAGTCGTCGGTGAGCATCTGCCCCGGCATCCCGTCCGCGGTCCGGACCCGGAACTCCAGCCCCTTCTGCGTGGTCAGCGGGTGGAAGGTGGCCTCGACGTACTCCAGCAGCCGGGACAGCACGACCCGCTCCAGGTCCACGTCCATCTTGCCGGCCTCGACCTTGGACAGGTCCAGGATGTCGTCGATCAGCTGGAGCAGGTCCGATCCGGCGGAGTGGATCACGCCGGCGTACTCGACCTGCTTGGGGGTCAGGTTCCGGGTCGGGTTCTGGGCCAGCAGCTGCGCCAGGATCAGCAGGCTGTTCAGCGGGGTGCGCAGCTCGTGGCTCATGTTGGCCAGGAACTCCGACTTGTACTTGGAGGCCAGCGCCAGCTGCTGGGCCCGGGTCTCCAGCTCCTGGCGGGCCTGCTCGATCTCCAGGTTCTTGGTCTCGATGTCGCGGTTCTGCGAGGCCAGCAGCGCCGCCTTCTCCTCCAGCTCGGCGTTCGAGGTCTGGAGCTGCTCCTGGCGCACCTGGAGCTCGCCGGAGCGGGCCTGCAGCTCCGCGGCCAGCCGCTGCGACTCGCCGAGCAGCTCGTCGGTGCGGGCGTTGGCGATGATGGTGTTGACGTTGACGCCGACGGTCTCCATCAGCTGTTCCAGGAACGCCCGGTGCACCGGCGTGAACCGGTGCGTGGAGGCCAGCTCGATGACGCCGAGCACCTGGTCCTCCACCGCGATCGGCAGCACCACCAGGCTGGTGGCGGCGGTGCTGCCCAGGCCCGAGCTGAGCATGACGTAGTCGCCGGGCAGGTCGTCCACGGCGATCACGCGCTTGCTGCGCGCCGCCTGGCCGACCATCGACTGGCCCAGGCGCAGCCGGGTCGGCCGGTCGGCGCCGCCGGGGTCGCCCGGGCCGGCGTAGGAGCTGATCAGCCGCAGCTCGGTCCCGCCGCCGTCGGGCGCCTCCTCGGCCAGGAAGAACGCCCCGTACTGGGCGCCGACCAGCGGGGTGAGCTCGTCCATCACCAGCTCGGCGACCACCGCGAGGTCGCGGCGGCCCTGCATGAGCTCGGAGATCCGGGCCAGGTTGGACTTCAGCCAGTCCTGGTCGCGGTTGGCCCGGGTGGTCTCGCGCAGCGACTTCACCATCGAGTTGATGTTGTCCTTGAGCTCGGCGACCTCGCCGGAGGCGTCGACGGTGATGGACCGGGTCAGGTCGCCCTCGGCGACCGCGCTGGTCACCTCGGCGATCGCCCGCACCTGCCGGGTCAGGTTCCCGGCCAGCTCGTTGACGTTCTCGGTGAGCCGCTTCCAGGTCCCGGAGACCCCCTCGACCTCGGCCTGGCCGCCCAGGCGGCCCTCGCTGCCGACCTCCCGGGCCACCCGGGTGACCTCGGCGGCGAACGAGGACAGCTGGTCCACCATGGTGTTGATGGTGGTCTTGAGCTCCAGGATCTCCCCGCGCGCGTCGACGTCGATCTTGCGGGTCAGGTCGCCCTGGGCCACCGCGGTGGTCACCTGCGCGATGTTGCGGACCTGGTTGGTCAGGTTGTTCGCCATGAAGTTGACGTTGTCGGTCAGGTCCTTCCAGGTCCCGGCCACGTTCGGGACCCGGGCCTGGCCGCCGAGCATGCCCTCGGTGCCGACCTCGCGGGCCACCCGGGTCACCTCGTCGGCGAACGCCGACAGCGTGTCCACCATGGTGTTGATCACCTCGGCCAGGGCCGCGACCTCGCCCTTGGCCTCCACGGTGATCTTCTGCGACAGGTCGCCCTTGGCCACCGCGGCGGCGACCTGCGCGATCGAGCGCACCTGGCCGGTGAGGTTGGAGGCCATGACGTTGACGTTGTCGGTCAAGTCCTTCCAGGTCCCGGACACGCCGCGGACCGTGGCCTGGCCGCCCAGGTTGCCCTCGGTGCCGACCTCGCGGGCCACCCGGGTCACCTCGTCGGCGAAGGCCGAGAGCTGGTCGACCATGGTGTTGATGGTCTCCTTCAGCTCCAGGATCTCGCCACGGGCGTCGACGCGGATCTTCTGGGACAGGTCGCCCTTGGCCACCGCGGTGGTCACCTGGGCGATGGAGCGCACCTGCGCGGTGAGGTTGTCGGCCATGACGTTGACCGACTCGGTGAGGTCCTTCCAGGTCCCGGAGACGCCCTGGACGTCGGCCTGCCCGCCCAGGCGGCCGTCGGTGCCGACCTCGCGGGCCACCCGGGTCACCTCGTCGGCGAACGAGGACAGCTGGTCCACCATGGTGTTCAGGGTGTTCTTCAGCTCCAGGATCTCCCCGCGCGCGTCCACGTCGATGGTGCGGGTCAGGTCGCCCTTGGCCACCGCGGTGGCGACCCGCGCGATCGAGCGCACCTGCGCGGTGAGGTTGCCGGCCATGGCGTTGACCGAGTCCGTGAGGTCCTTCCAGGTCCCGGAGACCCCGTGCACGTCGGCCTGGCCGCCCAGGCGGCCCTCGGTGCCGACCTCGCGCGCCACCCGGGTCACCTCGGAGGTGAACCGGGACAACTGGTCGACCATGCCGTTGAACACGGTCGCGATCTCCACCAGCAGCCC
The DNA here is from genome assembly GCF_039531695.1 of Catenulispora yoronensis. Lineage (NCBI taxonomy): Bacteria > Bacillati > Actinomycetota > Actinomycetes > Catenulisporales > Catenulisporaceae > Catenulispora > Catenulispora yoronensis. Next base: position 133,575 of record NZ_BAAAQN010000023.1, on the reverse strand, counting down.
GTCGCCGTCCTCGGGCAGCCGGGTGCCGAAGTCGCCGTCGCGCACCGCGGTCAGCCCGGCCAGCAGCTGCCTGAGCCCCTGCGCCTCGGAGTCCTCGGCGCCGCCGGGCATCCCGATCCGCGCGGTCGCGGCGACCGCCCGCTCAGCCTTGTCGTCCATCCGCCGTCCTGTCTCCCGAAGTCGCGTCCCAACCCCGTGCCGGCCCTGGCGCCGTCCCGTCGCTCAGGCCTGCGGGCCCCGGATCCGGAACAGCTCCTCGGTGCCGGACAGCTCCAGCACCCGCAGCACCGGCTGGGACGGCTCGGCCAGCTCGAAGCCTAGGCCCGCGACGGCCGCCGTGCGCACCCCCTCGATCAGGGCGCGCAGGCCCATCGAGTCCAGGAAGGTCACCCCGGAGCAGTCGACGACCACCCCGCGGCCCACCGCCAGCAGGGTGCTGATCTGGGTGGCGAGCGTGCCGTGGGCCGCGAAGTCCAGGTCGCCGGCCAGCACGAGCAGCACGTGGTCGCCCTGATCGGTGACCGTGTGCGTGAAATTCGTCATGTAATGATCCTGCGGTGCGGGGGCACAAGGCCCGTCGGGCGGTGACGGCGCGACGTGATTCCGCTCCGCGGGCGGCGATCGGCCCAGGCGGTGGAGGCCGCCCGCACCGACTTTAGATTTAATCGTTTACATGTGGCAACATTTGGCGCGGCGCCCGAACCGCGGTCGCCGGGGCGCCGGTGCGCCACATGCGGCTGAACTGGGACGGAGGCAGGTGAACGGTCAAGCCGCACTCTCCTGGCGGTCGCCGGCCGGCTCCGCGGACCCCAGCCGCCGTTCGACCGCGGAGTGCAGCCGCCCCAGATGGGCCGACAGGCCGGCCAGCGACTCCGGCGGCAGGGTGGCCAGCACCTCCTGCAGCTCGCGCACCCGGGCCGCGCGGACCTCGTCGAGCACCCGGCGCCCGCGCGGGCTGAGCCGCAGCTCGACCTCCCGGCGGCTGTTGGCGCTCGGCGTGCGCAGCACCAGCCCGTCGGCCTCCATCCGGTCGCACAGGCGGCTGGCGGCCGGCGGCCGGGTCCCCAGGACCTCGGCCAGCGCCCGCAGGTTGATGCCCTCGCACCGCTCGATGGCCCGCAGCGCGCGCAGCTGCGACGGCGGGACCGGGCCGCCGGGCAGCGATTCCAAGCCTCGTCCGTGCAGGGCGTCCAACAGCTCCACCACCGCGGCCGCCGTCTCGGCGACCGCCTCGGGCAGCGGCAGGTCCTCGTGCACGCCACCACTGTGCCACTGCCGCGCCGGAGCTACCAGCCGCCCTCGTCCCGTAGAGTCAGGACTTGTCGTGATCGATTACCCGAAAGTGGAGAGCGCCCTGCGCTCCGCCGCCCCCGAGGCACTGCCGGAGGCCCTGCGGGCGGTGCTGCTGACCATGGGCGTCGGGGGCGTCGAGGTGCATCTGGCCGACTACGGCCTGCGCGTGCTCACCGCGGTCGGCGGCCCGCGGCCGGCCGCCGCGCTGCCGATCAACGGCAGCGTCCAGGGCCGGGCCTTCGCCAGCCAGCGCCCGCAGTACCAGCAGGCCGGGGACGGCACCACGATCGTCACCGTCCCGGTGACGGTGCGCGGCGACCGGCACGGCACGCTCACCGCCGGCCTGTCCGCCGACGACGCCGGCCCGGCCGCGGTCGAGGCGCTGGAGGCGGCGGCCCGGCTGCTCGGGCACGAGATCGTGGTCGCCGAGCGCGACACCGACGTCTACCACCAGGCGCGCCGGGCCAGCCGGCTCACGCTGGCCGCCGAGACCCAGTGGCAGCTGCTGCCCGGGCGGGCCAGCCGCCGCCGCGAGTACTCCCTGGGCGCGCAGCTCGAACCGGCCTACGCCATCCGCGGCGACAGCTACGACTGGGCCGCCACCGGCACCGACCTGGCGCTGACCGTGGTCAACGGGATGGGCGAGGGGATGGCGGCGGCGCAGCTGACGGGCCTGGCGGTGAACGCCCTGCGCAACGCCCGCCGGGCCGGCATCGGCCTGGCCGACCAGGCCGCGCTGGCCGACCAGGCGGTCTACGCGCAGCACCGGGGCGACCAGTACGTCTCGGCCCTGCTGCTGTCCTTCGCCTACGACAGCGGCGAGGTGACGGTGGTCGACGCCGGGTCGCCGCAGATCTGGCTGCGGCGCGGCCGGGTCGTCGAGCGGGTCGCCGTCGAGCCCCAGCTGCCGCTGGGGATGTTCGAGGAGACCGCCTACACCGAGCAGAGCTTCCGAGTGCGGCCCGGCGACCGGCTGGTCGTCATCAGCGACGGCGCGCACGCCGCGCTGTCCCCGGGCGGCGAGGCCTACGGCGCCGCCGCGCTGCAACGCGGGATCAACTCCTCCAACCTGCTGCCGGCCACCGACGTGCCCGCGGCGATCCTGCGCGAGGTGGCGCAGCACCGGTCGGCGGACGCCGACGACGATGCCGTCGTGGTGTGCGTGGACTGGTACGGCAGCGCTGCTGCGTGACGGGGGCGGCGTGACGGCAGCGCCGGACCGCCGAAGCGCCCGGCGCCCGCACCCCGCACCCTGCAGCCCGCACCGCGTCAGACCAGCAGGAGGCCGCCGCAGCGCACCGAGTCGTCCTTCACCGCGATCAGGTTGGCCGCGACGTAGGAGATGTCGGCCTGGGCGTGCCAGTCGCTGGGGAAGTACGTGACCAGCCGCGACACCTGGAACCTGGCCTCGATCTCCGGCACGTACCGGCGGTACTGGTCGTCGGTGTAGTACCAGAACGAGTTCTCGTTGTAGTAGGCGACGTGCGTCGGGTCCTGGAAGGCGCCCCGGCCGTCGGTGCTGGGCGTCAGCGAGACCAGCATGCCGCCGGGGGCCAGCAGCCGGTACAGCTCGTTGATCAGCGGGATCTTCTCGACGACGTGCTCCAGGAAGTCCACGGCGCGGATCACCCCGACCGAGCCCGACGGCAGGTCGATCTTCTCCGGCAGGGTCGCGACGATGTCCACGCCCTCCTCCGCGTACTGGTCCACGCCGAGGTAGCCGGCCGGCTTGCGGTGCGCGGCGCCGAGGTCCAGGGCGTGCAGGCCGCGCCGCGCGGACCAGGCCAGCAGATTGGCCTCGATGTGGGCGTCGTACAGCGCGATGGTCTCGGCCTGGATGTGCGCGTTGACCTCGGCGTCGAACTGGGTGTTGTTCCCGTGCATCCGCTGCAGGTACAGGCACTCGGGGATCAGGTGGAAGTCGCCGGCCTGGAACAGCCGGCACATCAGGTCCTGGTCGTCCAGCACATGGCGGGCCGCGTCGTAGCCGCCGACCTGGTCGTAGGTCTGCTTGCGGAAGGCGCGCACGTGGTTCGGCGCGTACCAGATGTAGGAGACGTTGTGCGGCGTCGGCTCCATCGACACCGCCTGGAGCAGGCGCCGGCCGTCGACCACGGCCTCGACGTACTGCCAGCCGTGCGCCTCGTTGAAGCGCGATTCGTCGCGACCGCCGTCTTCGAGGATCTGCGCGGTGTGGCTGTAGACGAACACCGCTTCGGGATGCTCGTCGAAGGCCTGCCGCAGCCGCGCCAGACAGCTGCTGGCCAGCAGATCGTCGTGGTCGAGCTCGACGAGGAACTCGCCGCGCGCCAGCTCGCACGCCCGCCGCTTGGCCGCGCCGACGCCCTTGACGTCGTCGGCGATCTCCACCCGGACGCGCTCGTCGGGGGTTTCGGGCCGCCAGCGCGCGCCGTTGTTGAGCAGGACGATCCACTCCCAGTCCGGATCGGTCTGCGCCTGCAACGTGGCGAGGCAGTCGTCGAGGAAGCGAGGCCGATGGCTGGGTGTGAACACCGAGAATCGCGGCGTGCTCCGGGTCATGGGTGGAAACCTCTGTGGAGATGTGGGCCCGAGGCGGAAACCACGGGCGGCGAGGATAAAGAGAAGTCAGCGAACGAAAAAGCACAAAGCATCGAGGCCGCGGCACAATGCGCACCGCGGCCACGATGCGGGAATCATCGACCCCTTACGGGAAGGTGACCGCCTGCCAGCCCGGAGCGCAGGCGACAGCCGGCGTCGCCCCGGCCTCCAGTCCTCCGGCACCGTTGAGCTTGCACTGCAGAATGGCCGCCGTACCCGTGCCGTTGACGGCGACGATGGCCAACTCGTCGCCACCGGCGGCGGTGTGGACGTTCTCGTTCACGAAGACCACACCGGCCGGGTATCCCGCCAGGCCCGACAGATCCTGCGCGGCACCGGTACCGACGCCGGGGAGGGTGACGAAGGTCTTGTTGGTCGAGGCCTGAAGCGTGGTGCGGATCAGCTTGTCGCCATGCTGGACCACATCGATCTCGTTGAGCGGCTGGCCGGCAGCGCCCTGGGAGCCCTGGGAGCCCTGAGCGCCCTGGGCACCGGTCGCGCCCTGGGCACCGGTCGCGCCCTGGGTGCCCGTCGCGCCCTGAGCGCCCGTCGCGCCCTGAGCGCCCTGCGAACCGGTTGCGCCCTGAGCGCCGGTGGCACCCTGAACGCCGGTCGCGCCCTGAGTACCGGTCGCGCCCTGGGAACCGGTCGAACCCTGAGCGCCAGTCGAACCCTGGGAGCCGGTGGCGCCCTGAGTACCGGTAGCGCCCTGGGAGCCGGTGGCACCCTGAGCGCCCTGCGAACCGGTTGCGCCCTGAGCGCCGGTGGCACCCTGAACGCCGGTCGCGCCCTGCGAACCGGTAGCCCCCTGGGAGCCAGTCGAACCCTGAGCGCCAGTCGAACCCTGAGCGCCGGTCGCACCCTGGGAGCCAGTCGCGCCCTGCGAGCCGGTGGCACCCTGAGCACCGGTCGCGCCCTGAGCACCCTGAGCACCCTGCGAACCCGACCCGCCCGAGCCCGGAGCGCCCTGAGCACCGGTCGCACCCTGCGAGCCGGTCGCACCCTGAGCGCCAGTCGAACCCTGAGCGCCGGTCGAACCCTGCGAACCGGTCGCACCCTGAGTACCGGTAGCGCCCTGGGAGCCAGTCGCACCCTGCGAGCCGGTGGCACCCTGAGCGCCAGTCGCACCCTGCGCACCCTGCGAACCCGACCCACCCGAGCCCGGAGCGCCCTGAGCACCAGTCGCACCCTGAGCACCAGCGGCACCCTGCGAACCCTGCGGGCCCTGAGTACCGACACCGGTCGCACCCTGAGCACCCTGAGCCCCGGCGGCTCCCTGCGGACCCTGGGTACCGGCACCACTCGAGCCCTGAGCACCGGTCGCACCCTGAGCACCATCAGCGCCCTGGGGGCCCTGCGAACCGTCCGCGCCCTGAGAACCCTGCGGACCCTGGGTACCGGCACCACTCGCACCCTGGGCACCCTGCGGCCCCTGGGTACCAACACCGGTCGCACCCTGCGAGCCCTGCGAACCCTGAGCACCCTGCGAACCCTGGGCGCCGGTCGAGCCCTGAGCACCCGTCGAACCCTGAGCGCCGGTCGAACCCTGAGCCCCGGTCGCCCCCTGCGCCCCCGTCGCACCCTGCGGTCCGGGCATCCCCGGCATCCCGGCCGGGCCCTGCGGGCCGGTGTTGTTGCAGCCGCCGCACGGGCAGCCGGGGTGGCGGTCGCAGTGCTGGTGGTGGTGCCAGTAGAGGGGCCAGCGGTCGAAGAGGTTGTCGTCCGGGTCCGGGAACGGGGGCTGCGGCATGCCGGTGTTCGTCACGCTCGCCGGGACCAGCAGCTGGCGGGGCATCTGGTGGGCGCCGCCCATTGTGCGCACCGCGTTCTGGTGCAGGGCCTGGCCGGGGGCGACCGCGTGGGCGGCGGCGCTCGGAAGGAAGGCCCGGGGCATCGGTGCCGCGGGCACCGGTCGTGTCGACGGGCTCGCGATCTCCGCGAGGGCCGGAGCCGCGAAGGCCGCACCGGTGAGTACGGCGGCCCCCGCGGCCACCGTCACAACGCCCGCCTTGCGCCCATGGTGCCGAGCACGAGTCTTGCCACCCTTGCCGGGCTTCCTTGGTTCTTCGAGCATTTTCCGTTGCCGCCTTAGCTGATCGAGGTGAGATTCGATTGCCCCGGCCCGCGGCAATTCCGCCACCAGCCGGTTCCCGACAGTCGGTTTTCCAGGCTAGCCATCGGATATGTCCCGACGGCATATTCCTCACTCGATCAGCGCATTGCGAATTATGACCGCGGGTCCTAATGGCGGTATCGAATGTCAAAATGATGAGCGCGCCGGACGGCGGCTGCGTCAGGGCACGAAAAAGCGGCGCTCCTCCCCTCCGGGAGCGCCGCTCCATCGTGTTCGACCGCCGTTCGATCGCGGATCGATCGCGGTTCGATCGTGTCTCGGCCGTGCTTCGGCCGTGCTTCAGTCGCGGTTCGGTCTCGGTCGTCGACCGTTCCCTCAGTGGTCCCCGCAGCACGGCGTCGGGTTCGGCACCTCGAACGGCGCCACCCGCCCGCCCACCGCCGGCTGGACCACCAGCACGACCGCGCCGTCCCGCCATTCGGGGCGGACGTGGTCGCGCGTCAGCACCTCGGTGTCCGGTGCCGCCGCCGCCCCCATCAGCACGCTGACCTCGGTCACCGCGCTGCGTTCGAGGACCTCGCGCACCGTCACCGTGCCGGTCAGGCTGCCGACGCCCGGGAAGCGCACCAGCCGGCCGGTGCGGCCGTGCGCCGCCACGGCGGCCAGCGCGCCCTCGACCCGCTCGTCCGGGCCCCGGCGCGCCGCGCCCCAGACGATCCCGGCCTCCGGCCCGGCCGCGGCCGCGACCGCCGCCAGGTCCACCTCGGCGCCGTCCGGCACCTCGAAGGTCAGCGCGACGTGCGGCGTGCCGACCCGGACGAAGTGGGTGGCGGCCACCGGCTCGCCGGCCAGGCCGAGCCCGCCCGCCACGGCGGCGAGCAGGTGATCGGCCTCGGCCTGCGACCCGGTCCCGGCGTCGACGCCCAGCACCGCGGGCCCGCCGGAATCAGGACGCTCGCTCATCAGCTGGGCAGCACCCAGATCGGGTTCGCGTAGAACCACAGGTCCTTCCACGGGTCGGCGGACCCGAGCACGTCCATCTGCGGCCCGTTCGGGTCGATCGCCGCGCCGAGCGCCCCGGCGCCGGTGCGCTTGCCGTCGGTGCCGCGCACCCGCAGGTACACCGGACGGTCCACGGCGCCGAGGTCGTAGACCAGGCTGACCCGGCCGGAGGTCTGGGTGATCTCGAAGGACTTCACCACTCGGGTGTTCGGCGACTTGAACACGTCGCGGTCGGACACCGCGCCGGTGACGTCGCCCTGGACCACGTCGACCCGGGCCAGCTTGGCCACGAACTGCGCCCAGTTCGGGCCGGCCGCCAGGTCCACGTCGATCGCCAGCTGCACGCGGCTGCCGCGCTTGACGGTGAGCACCCCGCCGAGGGTGACGCCGCGGTTCTGGCCGCGGACCCGGGCCCGCACGTCCAGCCCGTCGATCAGGCGGCCGTGGTCGACCCACACCCGGCCCGCGCGCAGCGCGTTCATGACGGCGGCGTAGTTGTAGGAGCTCGCGCCGACGTGGGTGCGGCTGTAGAAGCCGGGCCAGAAGTCGCCCAGCGTCAGGTCCGGCGTGCCGCCGTGCTCCGGCGGGTTGTGGAAGCCGTTGGTGTTGAAGTCCGTCCCGGCGCCGCGCACCGAGGTGTCGGCGTAGACCTGGTGCGAGTCGGAGTTCGCGGTGATCCACCACGGCTTGCCCTCGGCCAGCAGGCTGTCCCAGAGGCCGCCGACGGTGGCGGTCATCCAGTCGAAGCCGCCGAAGGTGCGGTAGCTCTCCAGCGGGTAGGCCGGGAAGGAGCTGGCGCTCGGGGAGTTGTCGTAGAAGCCGCGGCCCGAGCCCGGGCCGGTCGGGGCGGGCAGGCCGGCGGCCTGGTGGCCGGGCGCGCCCTCGAAGCCGACGGCGATGTTCGGCGCGGCGTCGCGCCAGCCGCGGATCTCGTGCGGGGAGTCCAGGCCCTTGCGCGCCGGGTGGTTGGCCAGGAACAGGGCGTCGCGCACCCGCTTGCGGGTGACGGCGTCGGCCAGGTAGTTGACGCCGGCCAGGGCCAGCGCCTCGTTGGCCGGGGTGCTGGCGGTGGCGTTCTGGACCACGCCGTCGAAGGAGTTCTCGAACTCCTTCAGCACCGCGACCTCGTTGTCGCCGGGGTGCACGAACACGGTGCCGTGCTCGGCGGCCGGGATGTTCCACTCCAGGCCCTGGAACACCAGGGTGCCGTCGACGGCCGCGCGGGCGGCGCGGATGTCCGGGTTCACCTTCTCCACGCCGATCTTGGCGTGCTGGGCGCTGCCGTGGTCGGTGATGACCATCCAGCCCAGGCCGAAGGCGTTGGCGTGGCGGACGTGGTCGATGACCCGGTACTGGCCGTCGGAGCTGTACTGGGTGTGGATGTGGTGGTCGCCGGCCAGCCAGAGGTAGTCGCCGTCGGAGCGCCGCGACCGGTCCGCCGAGGCGCCCCGCTCGTCGTCGCCACTGTCGTGGGCCGCGGCCGCCCCGGCCCCGAGCACCCCGGCGGCCGCGACCCCGGCGCCGATGACGCCGGCGCTGCGCAGCACCCCGCGGCGGGAGACGTCGGCCGGCGACAGGTCGGCGTCCGCGACCGCCGTGTCCAGCAGGTGCGCGATGTCCGCCGGGCTCTCCTGGGAGTGCTCGTGATCGTGGTCGTGGTGATGGTGGTGGCCGTGACCGATGCCCATTGCGTGCTCCTCAAGGTTGGCCGGCTCCCGTGGTCGGCTTAGAAGGCACCCTGAGACAGGGATCACAACTGCGGCGGTCGCCGTGAAGGCGATTCCGTTGCCGCCGGATGAAGGCGAGGCGTCAAAGCTCGTAGTGACGATCCGGTACCGCAGCGGTGACCCGCCGCGGACCCCGGGCGGTTTCGCGTCAATCTGAAGCAGAACCCTTATATACAACCGCCGCGCATTCCTATCATTCTCCGCGAGGCGGCCCCGACGGGCGCCCGTTCCACAGGCTGATCGGCAGCCGGAAAGAGAATCCCATGCCACCCTTCCCGCGTTCCCTTCGCCATGCCCTTTCCTGGGTGCTGGCCTTCATCGCGCTGATCACCGCGTTCACCGTCGCGGCGGCCCCGGCCCGGGCCGCGACCTGCCCCTGCACGGTGTTCTCGGCCTCCGAGCCGACGGCCGCCGACGCCGGGGACGGCAATTCCGTCGAGCTCGGCGTGAAGATCCGCGCGAGCGTCGTCGGCGACATCACCGGGGTGCGTTTCTACAAGTCCCCGGCCAATACCGGAACCCACACCGGCTCGCTGTGGACGGCGACCGGCACCCTGCTGGCCACCGGCACCTTCGCCGACGAGACCGCGAGCGGGTGGCAGACCCTCACGTTCGCCGCACCGGTGCCGATCAAGGCGAACACCACGTATGTCGCCTCCTATCACGCACCCGCCGGCCACTACGCCGCCGACTACGGATTCGCGGGCGCCGGAAGCGCCCCGATCACCGCGCTGCCCACCGGCGCCGACGGCGACAACGGCGTCTACGTCTACGGTTCGGCGACCGCGTTCCCGACCAACAGCTACAACTCCGCCAACTACTGGGTCGACGCGGTCTTCGACGACACCGGCGTGCCGACCGCTCCCCCGACCGTCACCTCGACCAGCCCGGCCTCGGCGGCCACCGGGGTGCCGAGCACCACGGTCGTGACCGCCGCCTTCTCGGCACCGATGGACCCGGCGACGCTGTCCTTCACGCTCGCCGAGAACCCGGGACCGCCGGTGCCGGGAACCGTGTCCTACGACGCGGCGCACCAGACCGCGACCTTCACGCCGTCGACCCAGCTGGCGCTCGGGGCGACGTTCTCCGCCTCGGTCCAGGGCTCGGACGCCTGGGGCCACGCGATGCCGTCGGCGACCCAGTGGGGCTTCACGACGGGAACCACGCCGCCGCCGTTCACGTGCCCGTGCTCGGTGTTCGACAGCGGCGCGACGCCCGCCGTGGCGGACGCCGCCGACACCGCCTCGGTAGAGCTCGGCCTACGGTTCTCGGCGTCGGTCGACGGCACGATCACCGGGATCCGCTTCTACAAGGGCACTGACAACACCGGGACGCACACCGGCTCGTTGTGGTCGGCCACCGGGACGCTGCTGGCGTCCGGGACCTTCGCCGGGGAGAGCGCTTCGGGCTGGCAGACGCTTGTCTTCGCCGCGCCGGTGGCCGTCACCGCGAACACTGTCTACGTCGCCTCGTACCACGCGCCCAGCGGCCACTACTCCTACAGTCTGAACTACCTCGGCTACCCGCACATCGCCTATCCCCTGACCGCCGAGGCCAGCACCCCCGGGCAGGGCAACGGGACGTTCAGCTACGGCACCACGTCCGCCTTCCCCGCGAATGCCAGCAACGGCAGCAACTACTGGGTCGACGTGACGTTCACAGCGGCCTGACACTGGGTCCAACACTGACGCTTGGCCCACCACGTGATCGGACACACTGAAGCCGGCTGATTCAGGACCCGTATTACTGGGTCCTGAATCAGCCAGCGCGCGCCAGGACGCGTCAGGGCATCGCCGGCCAGCACCGCTGCCGCACAATCCGGTGCACGCTCTCCACCGTGTCGCACGTCAGCGCCTCGGCCGCGGCCTCCGCACAGACCCCCGCGTCCAGGCGGCGGATCCGCACCCGAGTCTCGTCCAGCGCGGCCGGCGCGACCGAGAGCACGTCGACGCCCAGGCCGATCAGCAGCGGGATCACCAGCGGATGGGCACCGGCGTCGCCGCACACCGATACTTGGCGGCCGTGCCGGTGCGCGGCCTGCACGGTCCGGTCGACGGCCGCCAGCACGCGCGGATGCGCGGCCAGCGCCGGGGACACCGCCGGGTCGCGCCGGTCCAGGTGCAGGATCTGGCTGGTCAGGTCGTTGCTGCCGATGGAGAAGAAGGCGGCGTGCGCGGCCAGCTCGTCGGCGGCGTCGACCGCCTCGGGCAGCTCGATCATGGCACCGAGCGGCGGCGCCGCCACCCCCAGCTCCCCGGCCGCCGCTTCGAGGATTTTGGCGCAAGCCGCCAGCTCCTCGGCCGTGGCCACCATCGGAATCATGATCCTGACATCGACCGCGGCTCCGGCGGCCAGGATCGCGCGGAACTGGTCGGTGAAGGCCCGCGGGTCGGCGAGCATGTGCGGCAGCCCCCGGCCCAGCCGACCGTCGACGGCGTGCTCGGCCAGCAACGGCGGGAACTTGTCGTCGGCGAAGTCCAGGGTGCGCACGGTGACCGGCTGCCCGGCCAGCTTGCCCAGGATCGGCGCGAGCACCGCGGTGTGCTGGGCCTGGGTCGGCCAGCCGCGGGCATCCAGGAACGGCAGCTCGGTGCGCAGCAGGCCCACGCCGTCGGCGAACGCCGCGACCGCCGCCTTGGCCTCGACGACCGTCGCGACATTGGCGCGCAGCGCGACCGGCCGACCGTCCACGGTCCGGACCGGCAGCCCGCGCTCGGCCGCCAGGATCTCGCGCCGCCGCCGGGCCGCCGCCATCGCCGCGACCGCCGCCTGGCGCTCGGCGGGCGCGGGCTCGACGGTGAGGGTCGCAGAGCCGGAAATCGCGGAGCCGGAGGGCGAGGTGCCGGAAGTCGCGAAGCCCGAAGCCGAGCCCGAGGCCGCGGAAGCCGAGGCCGAGGAGCCGGACTGGCCGGCGTCCACGATCGCCTCCGTCCCGGCAGCATGATCCAGCGCCTCCGGCGGGACCCCCACGATCAGCGGAATCCCCAGCGACCGCGCGATGATCGAGGCGTGCGAGTTCGGCCCGCCGACCACGGAGGCGGCGGCGACCACCGACTCGCCGTGCTCCAGCAGGTCGGCAGCGCCGATCTCGTGCGCGATCAGCACCACCGGGCCGTCGGGTACCGCCGAGGCGGCGCCGCTCAGCCGCCCCAGCACCCGGCGGCCGACCTGCCGCACGTCGGCGGCCCGCTCGGCCAGCGTCGGGTCGTCCAGCGCCGCGAGCATGGACGCGTACTCCTGGACCGCCGCGAGCACCGCCTGCGGGGCGGACTGCTCCTCGCCGACCCGGCGCAGGGCGGCGCCGCGCAGCTCCTGATCCAGCGCGATATAACCGTTGACCTCGACGATGTCGGCCTGGTCGGTCTGCCCGGCGGCGCGCAGCGTACCCGCCAGCTCGGCCAGTTCCGCCGCCACCGCGTCGAAGGCTTCTGCGACCGCCGTGGCCGGGTCCTGATCTGCCAAGTCCTGATCCGACGCGCCCGGTCGGTCCCCCGCTTCCCCGGTCACCGGCGGCAAATCCGTGGCGAACAGCAGGCCAAGGGCCGTGCCCTCCGACGCCGACTGCCCCGTGTACAGCGACCTCACGACGTCAACGCCTCCGCCAGGGCCCGGAAGACCAGGGCCGTCGAGGTCGCCCCCGGATCCTGGTGCCCGATGCTGCGCGGCCCCAGATACGAGGCGCGGCCCTTGCGGGCTTGCAGCGCGATGGTCTCCTGTGCCCCGGCCTCCGCCGCGGTCGCCGCCCGCTCGGCCGCCACCCCGACGTCCTGCCCGTCCTCGATCGCCGCGCCGAACGCGGCCAGGGCCGGCGCGAGCGCGTCGACCATGGTCTTGTCGCCGGGCACCGCAGCGCCGAGCTTCTGCACCCCGGCCAACCCCGCCTCGAACGCCGCCGCCAGCTGCGCCGGCTCGGCGACCGGACCCGTCAGCTGCTTGCCCACGGCGCGGAAGAACGTCCCGTACAGCGGGCCCGCCGCGCCGCCGACGCTGGAGATCAGCGTCGTGCCGGTCTTGACCAGGACGTCGCCGACGCCGGCCGGTTCGTAGCCGTCCAGGGCCGCCGCCACGGCGGTGAAGCCACGCTGCATGTTCACGCCGTGGTCGGCGTCGCCGATGGCCGAGTCCAGCTGTGTCAGGCGGTCTTTGTTCTGGTCCATCGCCGCGGTGATGGCCCGCACCCAGATCCGGGTCTGGTGGATGTCCACCGGTCGCTCCTCGCTGTCTCCGGGCGGGTCCGGCTCGCACCGGACCCACGTCTCCTGCGTTTCCTGCCTCGCCTGCCCCGTCACAGCCCCCAGCGCAGCGCCGGGGTGTTCACCGGGGCGTCCCACAGCGACAGCAGCTGCTCGTCGGCCTTGCAGACGGTCAGCATGACGCCGGCCATCTCCAGGCTGGTGACGTAGTCGCCGACCAGGTTCCGCACAATACGCACGTCCCGCTCGGCGAAGTACTTCGCGACCTCGGCGTAGGCGATGTAGAGCTCGATCAGCGGCGTGCCGCCGAGCCCGTTCACCATGACGATGGCCTCGTCCCCGGCGGCCAGCGGCTGGTCGGCGAAGATGGCGTCCAGGGCCGTGGCGACGATCGCCGAGGCCGGCTCCAGCTTCTCGCGGCTGCGGCCGGGCTCCCCGTGGATGCCGACGCCGACCTCCATCTCGTCGTCGGCCAGCTCGAACCCGGGCTTGCCGGCCGCCGGTGTGGTGCACGGGCTCAGCGCCACCGCGAAGCTGCGCGAAGCGGCGTTGACCCGGCGGCCCACCTCGGCGACCTCCGCCAGGCTCGCGCCCTGCTCGGCCAGCGCTCCGGCGATCTTCTCCACGAACACCGTGGCCCCGGTCCCGCGCCGGCCGGCGGTCCAGGTCGAGTCCTGCACCGCGACGTCGTCGTCGACCAGAACCGTGGCGACCTCGATGCCCTCGTCGCCGGCCAGCTCCGCGGCCATCTCGAAGTTCAGCACGTCGCCGGTGTAGTTCTTCACCACCAGCAGCACCCCGGCGCCGCCGTCCACCGCGCGCGCCGCCGCCACCACCTGGTCCGGCACCGGCGAGGTGAAGACCTCGCCGGGACAGGCCGCGTGCAGCATCCCGGTCCCGACGAACCCGCCGTGCAGGGGCTCGTGCCCGGACCCGCCCCCGGACACCAGGGCGACCTTCCCCGCCGAGGGGCCGCCGGCCCGGGTGATGATCCGCGCCTCGGCGTCCACGCGCAGGCTCGGGTGCGCGGCGGCGATCCCCGCCAGCGCGTCGCTCAGAACAGCCTCGGGAGCGTTGATCAGCTTCTTCATGCCGGAACTCCTTCAGGGGACACCGCAACGTCGGACACTGCCGCCGGGGCCACCGCGCGGCCGCTGTTGAGGAACGTGTAGGCGAAGCCCGCCGCCACCCCGGCGACGATCTCCGCGGTCAAGTACACCCAGATCTGACTCCACTGCACACTGCCGCCGTAGAACTGGCCGATCAGCATCGGCCCGACCGTCCGCGCGGGGTTGATCGACGCCCCGGTGGCCGGCGCCACCGGAATGATGATCGCGAACACGGCCAGCCCGATCGCCAGCCCGGCGAACGACCCCTGCGCCCGCGAGTCCACCGCCGCGCCGAAGACCACGAACACCAGGATCGCGGTCCCCACCGCCTCCGCGAAGAACGCCCGGCCGGCGCCGACGTCCGAACCGTAGGAGGCGATGCCCAGCCCCACGTCGACCGCCTTGTGCCCGAGCACCCCGACGATCGCCCAGGCCCCCACCGTCGCCCCCGCCACCTGCGCGAGGAGATACCCCGGCACCTCCCGCCACGGCATCTTGCCGGTGGCGGCCAACGCGAGCGTGACCGCCGGATTGATCTGGCAGCCCGACACATGCCCGAGCGTGTAGACCATGGCGACGACCGCCATGGCGAACGCGAACGAGATCATGCCGAGCTCCGCCATGGTGAACGGCGCCTTGCCGCCCACGATCAGCGTGGCCGGCACCGACCCGACACCGATGAAGACCAGCACCGCGGTGCCGATCAGCTCCGCCAGGAGCTTCTGGGGGAACGAGTTTTCTGCCATGATCCGCCCGACCGGAACCCGGCGGGCGTCTCACCTCCTCCGGAGGACAGGAGAGCGGGACAAGGGAATGGCGTGCGACGCCGTCGGCGACGGACGGTTCCGACAGACCGGCGACAAGGTTTTACGTGACTGACTCTTGTTCGTCATCACTGAACGATGTTCGGAAGCTAGAACCGCTCACCCGACGCTGTCAAGACACCGGGCGCGGTCGTGACCGCGACGAGACCCGGGGAGGCAGGCCGACGCAGGGCTATGAGCTGCGTGAATGAGTTGGCGGCGCCGGGAAAAACCGAACGGGCAGAGAGCCGGCGGTCGGCGAACCAGTTCTTTGGTGCCGACTAAGTACTCGCCAAGCAGCGCCAGTTTCCGCGAACCAGTCCACTGGCACTACCGACCTGCCGAGCAGCACTGAGCAGCTGACCGTTGACGAACCGGGCCTTTTGCTGCCGAAGCAGCTCATCGGGCAATGCTGATCTGCTGACTGTCGTCGGAGAGCTGGCGTTTTGGGCACCGAAGTCTCTCGTGCGGCAGTGCTGACCTGCTAGCGAGTCCGGCCGGCCGCGCCGCTCCGACCGGCCCCCAACTCCCGCGAGATCTGGCGCGCGACCTCTCGCACCGCCACCACGTGGTCCTGCCGCACTGCGTCGTCCAGGACGCGTTCCACCGGCCCGATGACCCCGATCGCGCCCGCGATGCCCGAGCGGTCGAACACCGGTGCCGCGATGCCGGCGTCGCCGAGGGCCGATTCCTGGTTCTCCAGCGCGTGGCCGGTCCGGCCGATCTCTTCGAGCTGGCGGGCCAGGGCCGCCGCGTCCGTGATGCTCGATCCGGTCAATGCCGGCAGCTCGCCCTCCAGCAGCTCTTTGCGCTGCTCCGGCGGCAAGAAGGCGACGATCGCCTTCCCCAGCGCGCAGGTGCTCCAGGGGATGCTCGCTCCCACTTCGAGGATCTGCACCACCCCCTCCGGGCGGAAGGCGTGGTGCACCACGAACACGTGGTCGCCGGTCAGCACCGCCACCCAGACTGCCTCGTCGGCCCGGTTCGCCAGCGTGTCGGCCCAGCTCAGCGACCGTGCCCGCAGCTCCTGCGTGTCCAGATACGCGTTGCCCAGCATCAGCAGGCCCGGCCCCAACTGGTACCGACCGGTCTCGGCGTCCTGCACCACCAGGCCCTCGCCCTCCAGCGTGCGCAGCAGCGCGTGCACCGTGGGCTTGGCGACGCCCACCCGCTCGGCGAGCTCGGTCACGCCCAAGCGCGGCCCGCCGGCCGCGAGCTCCCGCAGGACGCGCACCGCACGCTGTACCGACTGCACCATCTGGAGATCCCTCGTGTCCTGTGTCGTCCGTGTCGCTGTCGCTTCGAGGCGAGAACGGTTTGCGTTCGGTATTGCTGAACGACGTTCCGAGATTTAGTATCACCGTTCATGAACCAGCCCATCGGCATCGTACTCGTTTCGCACAGCGCCCAACTGGCGGCGGGCCTGCGGGAACTCCTCAGCCAGATCGGTACGGACCGGGTACCCGTGGCGACGGCCGGCGGCACCGAGGACGGCGGCCTCGGCACCAGCTACGACCGGATCGTGGCCGCGATCGCCGAGGCCGACCGGGGCGCCGGCGTGATCGTGCTGCCGGACCTGGGCAGCTCGGTGCTCACCACGCTCGCCGTGCTGGAGGACCACCCGCGCCCCGACGTGCTGCTGGTGGACGCCCCGTTCGTGGAGGGCGCCGTGGCGGCGGTCGTCACGGCGGCGGCCGGAGCGGACCTCGCCGCGGTCGCGGACGCGGCGCGCCAGGCCAGGGACGTCGTCAAGGTCGCCACCTTCGAGGCCGACGAGCCCGCGCCTCAGGCGTCCGAGGCTGTGACCGAGGCTGTTGCCGAGCCCGCGCCCGCGCCCGAACCCGCGGCCGAGCCCAACGCCGTCACCCTCGACGTCACCCTCCCCGCCAACCTCCACGCCCGCCCCGCCGGCCGCCTCGCCCAGGAGGCCGCCAAGTTCGCCAGCACCATCCACCTCGAATACGCCGGCAGATCCGTCAACCCCACCGGCGTCCTCGCGGTCATGAGCCTCGGCGCCACCATGGGCGGCACCGTCACCGTCCGCGCTGAGGGCCACGACGCCGACACCGCTGTCAAAACCCTCGCCGCCATCCTGGCCGAAGCCGAATAGCGTACAGAAGCAGCCCCCTGACCTGCTGGGCTCCCGAATAAGAGAACTCATATGAAACGCCCCCCACTGCTCAAGCGTCGTCAAGCATGAGGGGCACTGCCATCAGCCCCTCACCATGAGAGAGGCTTAGGTATTCAGTGAGCTCCACTACGAGACTGACCGCGATCCTCGCGGCCGCCGCGGCGCTGGTCGCCACCACGACCGGCACCGCGACCGCCGCACAGGCGCAGACCGGGACCCCATCCCAGACCGCCACCGGCCCCACCTGGCACCAGGTCCCGCCCCCGGTCCCCTCCGGCAACATCCTCGCCATGACCCAGGTCGACAAACACACCACCTGGGCCACCGGCTTCCAGGCGACCTGGCACGGCGAGGCCTCGACCCTCAACCCCGTGCTCCTGGCCTACGACGACCGCACCGGCCACACCGACGCCGCCGGCCACGCCGCCAAACCCGCGTGGACCCGCATCCCCACCCCCGCCGACACCTCCGACAGCCGTATCAACGCCCTGTCCGCGGACGGCGCACACAACGTCTGGCTCGTCGGCGACAACAACCCGGTCGGCCCCGGCACCATCCTCACCGAGCACTGGGACGGCAAGAGCTGGCACATCGCCGACGCCCCGGTCCCGGACGGCACCCTGTCCGCCGGCTTCCTCGGCGTCGCCACCGTCGGTCCGCGCGACGCCTGGGCCGTCGGCTGGACCCAGCGCATGCGCGGCGACACCAGCTTCGACACGGGCCTGGTCGAACACTGGGACGGCAAGGCCTGGACCCAGGTCAAGCTCCCCGCCGACGTCCCCGACGCGATGCTGCTCGGCATCACCGCCACCGGCCCCCGCGACGTGTGGGCCGCCGGCGTCCTCACCGACGGCACCGACCAGCCGGCGCTGCTGCACTACGACGGCCGCACCTGGACCCGCGCGACGGTGTCCGACACCGGCCTGTACGCCGAGTTCAACACCGTCGTGGCCGCCGCCCCGAACGACGTCTGGGCCGCCGGCCGCAGCGTCACCAGCGACAAGGACCGCGGCCACCCGCTGGTCGCCCACTACGACGGCCACAGCTGGAAGACCGTCCCGGCCCCGGGCACCGGCGTGATCTTCGCCGCCGCCCCGACGCCCGGCGGCGTCACGGTCGTCGGCTACGACAAGAACACCGGCCAGTCCTACGGCGAGCAGCTGGACGGCCAGGGCTGGCACTCGTTGAACCTGCCCACCGTGGGCATCGACTCCACGCCCTACTCCCTGGCGGTCAGCTCCCGCAGCCTCATCGTCGGCGGCGCCTACAACCCCGACGAGACCAACCCCTTCCAGCCGCTCCTGCTGACCGCGGATCGCTGACCTTCGGCGCCCAAATGATGGAACGTCGGCCGGGGGTGCATAAGAAACTCGTGGTGCGAGATGTTCCACGCGTAGGCGCCCGCCATCGCGAACGCGACGCGGTCGCCTACGCGCACCCGCTCCACCGGTACCTGAAAGGCCAGCACGTCCTTCGGCGTGCACAGCTGCCCCGCCACGGTGACCCGCGTCGCCGTGGCGGCGGGCCGGGCCCACGAATACGGCCAGTCCTCGACCTCCCGCACCACGAACGGTTGCGAGTGACCCCGGGCCGCCGGCGTACGCAGATGATGCGTCCCGCCCCGGCTCGATGCGCAATCTCGCCGTCGAGATCGCGGGCACCCTCGAGCCCGCCGAAGCCTGCCTCACCTGTCCGCGAACCTGCGACGCCGAACGCGTCCGCTGCCTTGAAAGTTCATGACGCTTCCCCGCAAAATGGGATGGACTACGTCGACCATGCAGGGATAGCCCGCGACGGCCCGCATTCCATGGGAATCCAGCGTCGCGCCGCGATAACCTCTGCCAAGCCGGTTCCGTAGATCAACGGCTGTTGCGATCAGCGCAAGGGGGAACACGCCGATGTCGATGTCCGAGTCCCCGCATCGTGCGAAGATCCTCATCAGCGCCGTCTCGGTGCTGCTGGCCGTGGCGGTCGGCGCTGCCGTCGTCGCGTACCTGGGTCGTCCGACTGCGCGCGCCGGTGTCCAGGGCACCGTGGTCCTCGACAAGACCGACAGCCTGAACACCGGTTCGGGGTATCTGCTTTATAAGACCACTGTCGAAGGCCCCGATCTGGGCACGGTCGTCGAGCGCCGGTTGTCGGGATCGCCGAGCAAGGTGGACGGCGTTCCGACGTTGTCCGGTGTCCAGTGCGATCGTTCCTACACGGCCGCCGGGGTGCTGCTGTGTCTGCGCTCCGACAACAACCTGGTGCGGGTCGCGTACGCCGAGATCTACGACAAGTCGCTGAAGCTGGTCAAGAGCGTGCAGGCGGCGGGCATCCCGAACCGGGCCCGGCTGTCGCCCGACGGCCGCATGGCCGCCTGGACCACGTTCGTGGCCGGCGACGCCTATGTGGGCCCGGGTTTCTCCACGCGGACCTCGATCCTGGACGTCAAGACCGGGACGATGGTCGATTCGCTGGAGACGTTCTCGACCACGGTGCAGGGCAAGCCGTTCCGGGCGGTGGACGAGAACTTCTGGGGCGTCACGTTCGCGGCCGACGACAACACCTTCTACGCGACACTCGGCAGCGGCGGCAAGACCTGGCTGGTCCGCGGCGACTTCGCCGCACGGACGCTGACGGCGGTCACCGACAACGTCGAGTGCCCGTCCCTGTCGCCGGACGGGACGCGGGTGGTGTTCAAGAAGCGGGTGTCCACCGACGCGTGGCGGATGTGGCGCCTTGAAGTGCTGGACTTGGCGACGTTGAAGGAAACGCCGCTGGCTGAGACACGGAGCGTCGACGACCAGGCGGCGTGGCTCGACGACCACACGGTGATGTATGGAGTGCCGAAGGGGACTTCCGGCTACGACGTGTGGTCCACGCCGGCCGACGGCTCGGGGCAGCCGGCGATCCTGGCACCGGACGCGTTCTCGCCGTCGGTCACCTCGGGCTGAGCCGGCGCGCACGGCGCCCACTCGCAACTCGCAACCGCCCGCAACCGCCTACAACCACCGCCGGACGCCGAACGCCGGACGCTAGACGTCAGAAAGGCCCGAACGTCAGCGGGTTGCCCGGGACCAGCGCTCGCGAAATCGCCTGCCCGATGTTCTTCGCCGGGTTGATCAGGTCCGGCGCGGTGTCGGGCGACGCCGTCGTCGTCACCGCGATCGACAGCCGTGCGGACGGCAGATACGCCATGAGCGCGGCATAGCCGGTGAACGAGGGGTTCTGGAACACCCATCCGTTGACCACGATCGCCCCCATCCCGTAGTGCGCGGACTGGGTCTGCGGGATGCAGATGGCGGGCGGGCAGGCGGGGCCCTGCGTGTACGGCTGCGGCGTGCCGAGCCCGACGGTCCCAGGGTTGAGCAGCGTGTCATAGCCCTGCTGTGTCAGGGTCCTGCCGACCCCGACCGCCGCACCTGATCGCGCCAGATCGCAGACGTCCATGGAGATGACCGCACCCGGAGCCGTGGTCCACGAGGGGTTCCAGAACGTCGACTCCTCATACATCCCGCGCCCCGAGGTGAAGGCGTGCAGAACCGGGGCCGGGATGTCGGGGGTGTAGCCGTTCGACGTCGCGCGCAGCCCGAACTGGCTGTAGATACGCTGCTCCAGCAAGTGGTCCAGCCGGGTGTGCGTGATCCGCTCCAGCGCCGCACCGAGCAGCACATAGTTGGCGTGCGAGTAGCTGAAGTTCTTGCCAGGCGGGTACAGCAGGACACTGGGATTCGCGATCGAGAGCAGCTCCTGAGGCGTCCACTGCTTGAACGGATGCGCCAGCAGATCAGCCTGGAAGCCCGGGTCCTTGACGTAGTCGCGGATCCCGCTGGTGGAGTCGCCGAGCGTCCGGAGCGTGATCTCACTGGCGTGCGGCACCTCGGGCAGCCAGCGGGAGAGGTGGTCGTCGAGGCTGACTCGCCGCTCGTCCACCAGCTGCAACAGCAGGATGTTCATAAAGGCGATGCCGACCGACCCGGCCCGGAACCGCATGTCGGGACGTGCCGGAACCCCGGTCATCGACTGGCCGAGCGCACCGGTCCACACGTCGCGCCCGTCCTGCGTCACCCGGACAACCACCGACTGGAGCTTCAGGTCGTGCTGGGCCTGCCGGACGACGTTTGCGACGGCCTGCGCCCGGCTGTCGGCGATCACCGGGGAGGCCGCGCAGTCGGTGGCGCGGACCTCGGCACGGACTCCGGCGCGCGCCGCGGTCGTCCCGGCGAGAAGCGGAGCGAACGAGAGCAGCGCGGCGGCGCACAGCAGCAGGGATCGACTACGAGGCATGATCCAGTGTGCGCCGCCGCGTCGCGGGTCTCAGCGCAGGACACCCGCAAGGTCACTCCGATGGCTCACCGGGCTTCCGTAGATGCTGCGCGCCGCGTCGGCCTCGGCCGCCGTCACAGGTTTCCGCGCTTCTCCTGCTCCCGCTCGATGGCCTCGAACAGCGCCTTGAAGTTGCCCTTGCCGAAGCCCTGGCTGCCGTGCCGTTCGATCAGCTCGTAGAAGACCGTCGGCCGGTCCTGGGCCGGCTTGGTGAAGATCTGGAGCAGGTAGCCCTCTTCGTCGCGGTCCACCTGGATCCGGCGCTTCTGCAACTCCTCCAGCGGGACGCGCACGGTGCCGATCCGCTCGCGCAACGCCGGGTCCTCGTAGTACGAATCTGGCGTATCGAGGAACTCCACCCCGGCCGCGCGCATCGCGTCCACCGAGGTCAGGATGTCGCCGGTGTTGAAGGCGATGTGCTGCACGCCGGGGCTGCCGTAGAACTCCAGATACTCGTCGATCTGGGACTTCTTCTTCCCGATCGCCGGCTCGTTGAGCGGGAACTTCACCTTGCGGGTGCCGTCCGCCACCACTTTCGACATCAGCGCCGAGTACTCGGTGGCGATGTCGTCGCCGACGAACTCGGCCATGTTGGTGAATCCCATGACCCGGTTGTAGAACTCGACCCACTCGTCCATCTTGCCGAGCTCGACGTTCCCGACACAGTGGTCGACCGCCTGGAAGAACCGCTCCTTCGGCGCCACCGACGGTGCCCGGTCCACATACCCCGGGCGCATACGTCCCCTGATACCGCGACCGGTCGACCAGCGAATGCCGGGTCTCCCCGTACGTGGCGATGGCCGCGCGGACAAGCACTCCGTCCGCATCCTCCACCTCGTGCGGCTTCTCCAGCCCGACCGCTCCGTTCGCCGTCGCGTAGTCGTACGCCGCGTACACGTCGGGCACGGCTATCGCCAGATCGGTGACCCCGTCACCGTGCTCCGCGACGTGCCGCGCCAACTCGGTCCCCGGCCGCAGCGGCGCGTCCACCACGAATCGCGCACTCCCGGACTCGAGCACATACGAGGCGCGGTCCTTGACGCCGGTCTCCGGGCCCGCGTAGGCGACGACCCGGAATCCGAACGCCGTCGAATAGTAGTGCGCCGCCTGCTTGGCATTCCCCACAGCGAAAACGACGGCGTCCATTCCCTTGACCGGGAACACATCACCCTTGTCGGCCACGACTTCTGTCACGTCAGACTCCTCGGGTTGCGAACGAGCTGGCCTTCCCCGGCAGCTTGCCCACGAGGAATCAAGTTGCGCAACACCTGAGAGAATTGCTATACAGGTTGCCCAGTATCAGGAGAGATCAGGGTTCATATCCGCACAGCCTGACCACCCGAATCAGGACTCTGCATTACCGGCCTGGCAACGACGGCGGAGCGCCGCCCTCACAACTCGCCCGGGTGCTCCACCTCGAACCGGAGCCGGGCGAGCGCGATCGCCTCCTTGTGCCGCCGCGACCAGTCCGCCAGGTCGGCGACGGCCTGCGAGAAGCTCTCGCCCATCGCGGTCAGGCGGTAGTCGGTCTGCGGCGGGATCATGGGATAGACCGTGCGTTCGACCAGGCCGTCGCGGATCAGGCGCTTGGTCGTCACGGTGAGCATGCGCTGGGAGATGCCGGGGACGGCGGCCTTCAGCTCGCCGAAGCGGCGGGTGCCCTTGGCCAGCGCGACGATGACGAGGACGGACCAGCGGTCGCCGAGGCGGTCCAGGACGTCGCGGATGCCGCAGTCGTCCTCGCACGGAGCGTGCTCGTTGGCCTGCGTGGTGGACACCGCCGACAGTGCCCATGTGCTCGTATCCGCCATCGGATGACCCCGCCCTTCAGTGCGCTTCATGAGGCAGGACACCTGTAGCGGCGAAGGTATTCCGAGTGTGAGCTGGATCACATCCAGTGCGAACCGTCGGCGCCGGAAGCTGGACGGTTACCGCGGTGTGCCCGGGTAATTCGAAAGTGCCTCCTTACGACACCGGCCCCGGGACGCGGACCATCGTGGACATCCACTCCTCGATCTGTCATCAGTACCCTTATGGAGGTTCGCGATGATTCTCGTGACCGGCGTCTCGGGCAGTCTCGGCAGTCTGATCCTGAAGGGCCTGCGCGACCTCGAAGACGTCGAGAGCCTCGACGTCGTCGCCGGCTCCCGCTCCCCCGAGCCCGAGGACCCCGCCGCCCGCCGCGTCGACTTCGACGACCCCCAGTCCCTGCCCGGCGCGTTCGCCGGCGTCGACGTCCTGCTCGTCGTCTCCGCCGGCTACGCCGAGGACGACGTGGTCCTGGCCCGCCACGGCGCGGTGGCCGACGCGGCCGCGGCCGCGGGTGTCAAACATCTGATCTACACGAGCCTGTCCGCCTCCGGGGAGTCGATGTCGATCGCCCTGCCGCACCGCTGGACCGAGGACCGCTTCGCCGGCGGCCCGTTCACCACCACCATCCTGCGCAACGGCCTCTACACCGAGGTCCCCATCGGCCTCGCCGCCGTGGGCCTGGCCGGCGCGGCGTCCACCGGTGTGTTCACCGCCTCGTTCGGCCTGGGCCGGATCTCCGTGG
The DNA here is from genome assembly GCF_039531695.1 of Catenulispora yoronensis. Classification (NCBI taxonomy): domain Bacteria; kingdom Bacillati; phylum Actinomycetota; class Actinomycetes; order Catenulisporales; family Catenulisporaceae; genus Catenulispora; species Catenulispora yoronensis. The sequence continues at coordinate 109,798 of NZ_BAAAQN010000023.1, read as the reverse complement.
TGACCAAACAGGACCTCGCCGACGCCGCGGTCCGCGTGGCCGCCGAATCCGCGCGCGACCTCGCGGCCGGCCAGGCCAACCGGCACGCCGACCGTGTCTACGAGCTCGAAGGCGACACCGCCATCGGCGGCGCGGACATCGCCGAGGCCCTCGCTGAAGTGCTCGGCCGCCCGGTCGCCTACCACCCCGCCTCGCTGTCGGAGACCCGGTCGGCGCTCGGCGGCGCCGGCATCGAGCCCTACCAGCTCGGCCACGCGATCTCCCTGTCCGCCGCCATCATCGCGGGCCGGGCCGAGGCCACCGGATCGGACCTTCCGCGGCTGCTCGACAAGGCCCCGCGACCCGTGCGGCCCGCCATCGCCGAAGCGGTTTCCGGGCTGCTCGCCCAACTCGTCCCGGGCGCCACGGATTCGGAGCCGAAGACCACGGTCTGAACTGCGCCAACAGCGATTCGTCGCGCTCCCGCCGACTGCGCGAGGCAGCCGTTCACCCGAATGGCCACACCGCTGGAAGTAGCCTCGCGGACCCTCCCAGACTTGGTACGGCCCACCGTTGACGTGGCGAAACCCCTTCCCGATCCCCAGCCTCTGCGAAGCCGTGTGCCCGCGGGGCCGGAACGGGATCGGCGAACGGGTCCGCACAGCGTGCGGGCCGTCGCAAGACAGACACCTACGTCAGGAGGCGCAGCATGAGCGCGCAGAAGACGACCCCGGACGCCATATTCGCCGCCACCACCGAAGGCAGCCGGACGTTCGCCGGCACCTTCGTGGTCGAGTGGATCCCCTCCGCCACCGCCGCCGAACTCGTGGTCAAGGTGACAGCGGCCGGATCGCTACTGGACCAGAAGACCTTCACGCCCGACAACGCGACCCAGCCGATGTCCGGCGACAACGGCACCTATTCGTTCTCCGGCACGATGATCTCGTCGTTCAACGCGCCACCCACCAGCGGCACGCTGCTCGGACAGCAGCTGAAGTTCGTATCGCCCGGAGGCGGCGTGTCGACCTTCAGCGGCACGATCGGTCTGTGGTAGCCCTCCACCGATGAGCCCACCGGTGAGCCGGCCACCGGTGCCCAGCTCATCCGTCGGCCGATAACCGAAGTCGCCCGCGGCCCGCGCGGTCGCGGGCGACGCCCCCAGCCCTCAGCCCCCCACTCTCAGTCCTCAGCCCACCAGCCCCCACGATCGAGATCGGGGCCTCGTATGACCAGCGCGTCGCAGGATCCTGGCTTCTTCGTCCGCGTGGCCGAGACGCCGTCGGCCACCCTGTACGAACGGCCGGCGGGGCTCGCGGGCCCGGACTGGCTGGCGTTCGTCGCGTTCGCCGCCGCCCAGCCCGCCGCGCTGGCCTTCGCCGACACCTGGTCCGGCTACCTCGGCGACCCGCGCGCCGGCAAGAACGGCGGCTGCTACGTGGTCGCGCCCGACCGGCCACCCGATCCCACCGGCTACCTCACCGGCTTCCTCGCCGCCATCAAAGCCCTGAATTCCGACGCCGGCGGCTTCGCCTACCGCTACCTGTTCTTCGGCGACCCGACCGCGGGCGATCCGGCGGCGCTGCCCGGCACCATCCCCTTCGCCACCACCTCCGGCGACCCGACCCAGCCGGCCTTGGTCCGCGGCCAAGGCGGTGGCGACAGCCGGATCGTGACGCGCAACTTCGGCCTGACCGTCGCCAACTCCGCCTACCTGTACTGCGATGTCGGCGACGTCGGCGCCCCGGCGCTCCGTCTGGCGCCGAACGGCACAGCCGGGATCAGCCTGCTCGCCAACAAGTACCAGCCCAAGAGCATCCCCATCGACGCGGACGCCGCGACACCGTTCGACGGTCCGGCCGCGGGAATCCTCGGGTTCGGCCTCACCCTGACCGTCTCGAAGGACCCTGACAAGGACGACTTCACCTTCCTGGACGTCGGCCTCAAGTACTTCACCGAACGCGGCGGGCAGGTCCTCAGCCAGCGCTACCCGGTCTTCGGCCCGACCGTCGACGGCGCGCGCGTACCGTTCGACGTCGGCTACGACCCGCTGCGTCCGCTCGACCACACTCGGACCGCATTCACGTTCCGCGCCGTGAGCGGCGGGGACGGCTCCGATGCCGCCACTCCCATGGAAAGCGCGCTGCGCGACGGTTTCGACCACCCGGTCAGGCTGGTCCCGCTCGTCGGACCGGCGCAGCTGGTCCTGCAAGAGGACCGCGTCAGCGTCCGGTCGTCGAGCCAGCAGCGCGACTTCTACTATCTGGTGCCCTCCGGCTCGTTCGCCCTGGCCGCCGGCGACTCGACTCCCCCGGCGTCCCGCGTGATGTGCGGGCTGTCGCCGCTGGAGACAGTCGTCTTCGACCCGCCCGGATCGGTGATCACGTTCCATCCGGACGCCGACGCGTTCTCACCGCTCCTGGCCGCCACGACTTCCGACGGCTCCACGCCGCGCCTCAGCGACCGGTTCCGCACAGCATGGGCAACCATCACCGCGCAGACGACCGCAGCGGCGGCGCCCACCCCGATCTACCTCGCCCAAGCCGAGGGCGCCGCGCTGTTCGGCCACAGTGACGCCAGCAGTCGTAGCGCTGCTGGAACGGTCGCGGCCTCGGCCGTACCGCCGTCCGCCGCGCCCTTCCTGGAACACCAAGAGACCCCGGCCGCTGCCCTGCGCGATCCGACCGCCGCCGGAGCCTTCCCGCTGGTCCCCTACGGGCAGCTGGTCTTCGGCGCCCACCCCGACTCCTTCACCGCCGACGACGTCGCCCGCCTCGAACGCGACGTGCTCGCCGTCGAACGCCGCGCCCGCGTCACCGCCACCGGGACCAAGCCCACACCCGCGACCGTGGCGGGCACGGCCTTCGCCACCGCACCGCCGACCCGCGTGACCACCCCGCAGGGCTTCGTCGTCGATCTGGCCGCCGACGGCGGCGGTGCCTGGAAGCGCCTCCACCTCGCGCAGACGTCATGGTCCCCGGACCCCGGCCGGACCCCGCCGACCACCTCGGCGCTGGCCTTCACCGACGTCGACGATGCCCTGCGCGCGGCCTTCCAGACCAACCAGCAGTTCCTGGTCGTCACCAACCCGGCCCTGCCGTGGAACCTCTCCCCGGCCGCCGGAGCCGCGACGACGATCTTCGAGGACGAACTCAGTCCGCAGGGCTGGCCCTTCACCATCCGCACCGGCGCGAACCCCTACCCCGGGGACTATCGCAATATCCTGATCTTCAAGTTCTGCGACGGCACCGTCGACGCCCGCGTCGAGGACTTCGCGACCTGGACCGCGGCCGACCAGTTCAACACCGACCCGGCCGACGTCGCCGCCTGGCTGCGTACGTACATCGACGACGCGAAAGCCCTGGCCGACGGCCCGGACGGCGCCTACTTCGCGAAGTTCGTCGAAGCCGTCACCACCGCCTCCTGGCGCGGCGTCCTCGCGCTGCGGGTCGACGTCGACGCCTCGGCGATGCCGCAGGAGCTGCGCGGCCTGGCCGCCGGAATCGACCTCGCCGACTTCAATGCCCATCACGTCGGCGTCGACCTCAGCTTCGTCGACACCTCCGGCGGCGACCTCCAGGCCGACGGCGACAGCTCGGTGTTCGCCACCGTCTACTACGTCGACCCGGCCTACGCCGCCGCCCTCGCCGCCGGCGCCCCGGCGGAACTGCCCGTCCCGGTCCCGAGCCAGGCCGACTACGCGTTCAGCGTGCTGTCGCTCAAAACCCTGTTCGCCAACGCCGAGATCACGGCCTTCGCCAGCAAGACCCAGGTCACCCTGAACCGCCTGTTCGGCGAACAAGTCAGCGGTCTGACGCTGAACGGCCTCCCGACCGCGAGCAACTCCCTGGTCCTGGACGGCACGTACGAGAACCACGACGGCACCGGCGTCTACGTCTTCGCGACCGACGCCGACGCCCGGTTCAGCCTGGTGAGCAACCTGTGGCGCGCGGTGGAGGTCACCCGCGCGGCCTTCTCCACCCTGCGGGCCGACACCTCGTCCGTGCTGTCGCGGTTCGACATCCAGGGCTTCCTCGACTTCGCCACGGTCAGCGGCGACGACGGCACCGCCCGCGGACCGTTCGACGTCCTGTCCTTCGGCGGCACCGGCACCGGGCCGGACCCCACCGGGACCGGGCTCCCGTTCGCGGCGCTGCACCTGGACATGACGTTCGCCACCGCCTCCCCCGGCACACCGTCGTTCGCGTTCCTGATCGACCAGATGACGTTCGCGCCGTCGGCGGACCGGGCCCGCGCGGACAGCCTCTACGCGCGACTGCCACTGACCCTCACAGGAATCGTCTCCGGCACCGCCGCCCCGGCCGACCTCGGCTATCTCACCGTCAATACCCTGTCGGTGCCCACCGACCCGCTCGGCGACCAGTGGTACGGCCTCGTCCACACCCTCGATCTCGGAACGCTGGGCGCGCTCGCCGCCACCACCGGCTTCACCGCGCGGCTGCTGGTGGCCTGGGCGCCGCGGAGCCAGGGCACCGGCTACCGCCTGGCGCTCGGACTGTCGCTGCCCGGCTCCAGCGGCACCTCGCGCGGGTTGACGCTGCAAGGCGTCCTGAAGCTCACCGTCGACCGCGTCCTGCTCTACCGCGACTCGGCGGCCAACACCTTCGTGCTGCGGCTGACCAACGTCCTGCTGTCGCTGCTCGGCGTCAAACTGCCGCCCGGCACCGCGACGGCGTTCATCGTGTTCGGCAACCCCGACCCGAACCGCCGCGACGCGGTGGCGTGGTACGCCGCCGTCAACCGCGAACCGAGGCCGACCGCGGCGCTCACCGGAGGTGCGTGATGCCGAGGATGATCTATTGGAACGTCGAGGACTTCAGCGACAACAAGTTCTTCAATCGCAAACGCAAACTCGTGAACCAGGACAAAGAGGAATACGGTGCCGATCCCGCAGAGCGGATCCGCAACATCCTCGTCAACACAGTCACCGCACACCTGCCCGACTTCATCGTCATCGTCGAGGCGGTCCCCGGAGTCCTCCTGGCACCGGGCACCTTGCTGGACGACAGGGGCGGAATCCTGCTTCTGGAAAGGCTGCGTAACAACGCCGCCGATCCCAACGCCGCACAGTGGGCACTCGTACCGCCGGTGTCCACCGGGACCGGCAACATGGCCGAGGGCGTGCTGGTGTACTACCGGCACGCGCCGAACTTCTTCTTCACCGGGCCGTGGCGCTGGCCCGGCGGCACCGGACCGGCCGCGCCGCTGCCGGCGGTCGGCGCCGCCCCCGCGGGCACGATCTACCCGCCCGACTACCGTTGGTCGTTCTCGCGGCCGGTCGACAACCGCTTGGTCCCGGGCGGCCTGCACAACGTCGGCCAGAAGGAGCGGACGCTCGCCGGCCAGTGGCTCTACGTCGTGCCTCCGGCCGGCGGCGCGGCCGGCCCGGCGGCGCCGACGACGTTCGGGGTGGCCGGCAGCCGGGCGCCGTTCCGCACCACCTTCTACGACCAGACCGCCAACCAGAACTACTCGATCTTCGCGTGCCATACGGCGCCGGGCCAGGACGGCGGAGCCCAGGGGGCCGCCGCGGCACCCTCGGTGCAGGCCACCCAAACGATCGCCGCCCTGCCCGAAGTCCAGGCCGTCAACGCCGCCGAGACCGTCGTGGTGGTGGGCGACTTCAACGTCAGCCTGTTCAACGCCGTCGCGTCGGCGGCCGCCTACGGGCCCTTCACCGCCGCGGCAGTCGGCTTCACCCAGATGATCGCGCCGACCGCCGGCAACCCCGTGCCCGGCACCTATCCCTCGCGCGGCTACCTCGGCACCCACATCGCGAAAGCCCCGAAGGCGACCCCGGCCAACACCCGCGGCTATCCGGCGTTCGGCTACATCTCCCCCGGTACCGACCCCATCTGGCAGTACGACTCGATCGACAACGGATTCGTCCGAGGCGGCGCGCCGGCCAACGCCACGATCGCGAACATCATCACCGGCGCGCCCTACCCGATCATCCCGCCGGCGGCCGGCGTGCCGACCGGCTTCTACGCCTACCCGCAGATGATGTCCAGCACCGCCGCGGCGCTCAACGTGCCCGTCGGCTACGTCCTCAACAGCAAGCAGTACGAGAAGGCGCTGCCGATGTTCCAGAACGAGGACAACTTCGGCCTCATCCGCGGCGTGAGCGACCATCTCCCTTTGGTGTTCGATTTCTGATGAGCCTCCAAGACCTCGCGCTGAAGCTCCGCGCAGACGCGTCCTCGGGCCGGATCCCGCTCACCGCCGCGATGCTGACCGGCGGCACCGACCTGATCCTGCCGTCCACCTACGATGCCGACGTGGCCCGGGCCCTCGGGCTGCCGAGCAGCGCGGACTGGCTGCTCACGGTGCGGCCGCAACAGATCCCCGACCCGACCGCCACCGAACTCCGGATCACCGCGGGGACGACGACGCTGACCGGCCTCGGCCTGACGGACCACGTCGTCGACCTCAGGTTCACGATCGCCGCCGAAGGCTCGCAGGCGCTGACCGTCACCGCCGAGCTCGTCCTGACCGACTGGACCTTCGCGACCAGCTTCCCGTTCCTGGGCGGCTACCCGGTCGATCAGATGACCTACGACGAACCGTCGTTCGTCTTCGCTTCCCAACTGGTCGTCGGCTTCCCCGCCCAGGCAGCCGCCATCACGGCCGAACCAGGTCTGAACTTCGCCTGCCTGCTGCGCATGGACCAGCTTCTGAAGCAGACGCTGCCGTATCTGACCCCGACCCGGCAGACGTTCCCCTTCTTCGGCATCATCGACCTGACCGCGCCGATCGTGCCGAACATCAGCCTGCGGGCCGACCTCGCCGGCACGCTGGCCGAGCTGCCGCCGCTGAAGCTGCACTCGCCGTTCGTCGAGTACCGGGTGCGATACAGCACCACGACCGCCAAACGATCGACCGTCTACCTCTTCGGCATGCAGCTGGACATCGGCGACGGGATCTCCGTGGACTTCACGGCGCAGCTGCTGCCCGACCCCATCGAGTTCGTCCTGGGAATCGCCGGAGATCCGCAGGCCCCGATGACACCGGCGGCACTGTTCCAATTGGTCGGCGGTCAGTCCTGGGGCCCGATTCCGGCCCCGCTGCGACAAGCGCTGGAGAAGATCGCGCTCAAGGACCTCGCCGCCCAAATGCTGCTGACGCCCGGGGCGCCGTCCATCAACACGCTGTCGACCCGCACCGGATCGACCCAGCCGGTCCAGTTGTTCGGCCAGTTCACTCTCAACGAGTTCGACGCGGTGTGGGTTCTGCGACGCGAAGCGGGCGCCTGGGACAGCTCTCTGGAGTTCGAGGCCTCATTCGAGTTCTACAAAGAACTCTTCGACGGCGAGTTCCAGGTCACGATCAACACCGCCATGCAACTGTGGGGCAGCTTCACCGGCGAGGTGTCGTTCGCCGACGTCCTGCGGGTCATCACCGGCGGGGCCGTCACGCCGCCGTCGAACGTGGACCTCGTCCTCACCGACTTCACGCTCTGGCTCGACGCTCCGAAGGCGAACTTCTCGCTGTTCCTCGGCTGCGACGCTCTGTTCGATCCGCTGGGCACGGGCGTCTTCGTCCTCAGCTCCGCGCAGATCACGCTCGCTTCGCAGGCCTCGAACACCGGCCGCGCCTACAGCGCGCGCCTGGACGCGATGCTGGTCATGGCCGGCTTCCCACTCACCGTGAACGCGTCCTACGACAGCACCGCGGGCTGGGACTTCCTGGCCGCCATGCCTCCCGGCGCGACCGTCTCGATCAAGGACTTCCTGGCCTCGCTGTTCCCCGGCGCCGCCATCCCCACGTTCCTCAGCGACGTCCTGGTCTCCAACGTCAAGCTGGCCGCGCATCTCGGCGGCACCGCCTCGAACTCCGTCGACACCGGCGCCACGCTGCTGCTGCGCAACGTCGATCTGGGCCCGCTCGGCCGCTACAACCTCGACGCGAGCGCGACGTTGCGGCACGTCGGCGGCACCGTCCCGGTGACGTCCGGCAGCTTCGTCTTCGGCACGACGATCCCCGGGATCGGGGCCCGCGTCACCATCGGCTATGCCTTCAGCGGGAGCGCCAGACAGGTGGTCTCGGTCGCCTGGGGCGCGTTCGTCGCGGACTACGACATCACCAAGGCGATCCTGCGCTTCTCGGTCGGCGAGGCGACGTTCGGCGGCGTGCTCGGGCAGATCATCGGACTGGTCATCGGCGAGGACGGCTACCGGCTGCCGCCGCCGTGGAGCGTCCTCAACAGCCTGAGTCTGCGCGGGTTCGGCATCGAGTTCGACCTCGGCGCCACGCCCCGGACCGTCACTGTGGTCTACAGCCTGTCGCAACCGGTCGATCTCGGCTTCATCACCCTGCGCGGCCTGCGGATCGGCAAGGTGAACGACAAGGTCACGGTGAGCCTGGACGCCACGTTCGTCGGCGGCGCGCCGGTACCGCCGTTCGAGCCGCTGAACGGGACGCCGCCCGTGCCGGGCAGCGGCTCCCTGGTGGACCTGCGGCTGCTGGCCCTCGGCCAGCGGGTCACCGTCCCCGGCATCGAGAAGGCGGCGACGGTCGACGCGGCCGTGAAGGCCCTCGGCGCGTTCAAGGACACTCCGGCGAACGGCCTGCCGGTCGGCCCCACGTTCGACGCGGGGGCGCCGTGGCTGGTCGGCGTGCACATCCTGTTCGTCGCCGGGACCTTCGACATCGAGGTCGTGTTCGTGGACCCGCTGTTGTACGGGCTGCGGGTGGCACTGGCCGGCGAGAAGGCCGGGCCCTTCAAGGGCCTCGACTTCGAGGTGATGTACAAGAAGGTCACCGACACCATCGGCGTGTACCAGGCCCGGCTGAAGCTGCCGGACGCGATGCGGCTGCTCCAGTTCGGCGTGCTGGCGATCACGTTGCCGAACGTCGGGCTGGACGTCTACACCGACGGCGACTTCCGGATCGACTTCGGCTTTCCCGCGAACAACGACTTCTCCCGGTCCTTCGGCATCCAGTACTTCCCCTTCACCGGCGCCGGGGGCTTCTACTTCGCGAAGCTCAGCGCGGCGACTGCGAAATCCACCCCCAAGCCGTCGACGCCCGGCACCTTCGACCCGGTGTTCGAGTTCGGTCTCGGCCTGCAAGTGGGCCTGGGCAAGGACCTGTCGGCCGGGATCCTGCGGGCCGGGCTGAGCCTGACGGTGTTCGGTGTCGTCGAAGGCGTCATCGCCACCTGGAATCCGGCGGGACACACTCCGGCTGACCCGACTGCTCCGACCGCTCCGGTCAACACCGACTCCGCCGACATCGGCGAGGCGTACTACTACCGCGTGGCCGGCACCATCGGCATCGTCGGCAAGATCTACGGCAGCGTCGACTTCGCGATCATCAAGGCGAACCTCAACCTCACCGTCTCCATCGGGCTGCAAGCGGTGATCGAGGCGCATCGGCCGTTCCACATCTCCTTCACCGCCGCGATCGATGTCGCGCTGACCGTCAAAATCGACCTCGGGCTGTTCGACATCTCGATCCACCTGTCCTTCTCCATGAAGGTGAAGGAATCGTTCGTCCTCGGATCGGCGACGGCGGCGCCGTGGGGTTCGATAGAGAGTTCGAGCCCGAATACACGTCCCGCGCTGACCGCCGAGCAGCGGAACGCCTTCGTGGAGCGCCTGGACTTCGCGCCGTTCCGAGCGGTCGACGCCGAGGACGAGCGCGCGCAGATCCACGTCGACTTCCTGATGCAGCCTTCGGTCGCCGGCGACCCCACCGATGCGAGCACCACCGGCGGCAAGCTCGTCGCCATGCTCTACATCGACGGTCCGGATCCCGGCGCCGCTCCGGCACCGGCGCCCGCCCTCGGCGATCCGCTGCCGCCCGCGGCGACCTCGTTCGAGCGTTTCGCCGAGACGGTCTTCGCCTGGGTGGTGGCCGCGTTCGGCGGCCAGGTCGACGGTGCCGCCGCCGACGACCCCTACGCCAAACCGACCCTCACGGAGTTCCTCTCGACCCCGGTCGACCGCACCCGGGTCGCGGCGGCCTACGAGTACCTCACCAGCACGACCGTGGACCGGCCGATCCGCTACGAGGCGGACATCGTGCGCGGCCTGTTCCCGAACCTGACATTCGTGATGTCCGCCGCGAAGACGCTGAGCAGCGCGGTGCCGCTGCCGATGATCCCGGAGCTGCGGCTCGAAGTCGGCGACCTGAACCGGCGCTTCGATCAGAGCACTGTTGTCGACAATGCCTACCTGGCGAAGCTGCGCGCCTACTTCGACGAACTCGCCGCCGAGTATCAGGACGAGTTGGAGAAGAAGTACGCCGCTGCTCCGGCCGCGAAGGCAAAAGTAACCGACGACGCCGGCGTGACTTCCTACTGCGCCGCAGTGTTCGAAGATGTCGTGCTGATGCTGGCGCGCGGGATGCTGCGGGCCGGTCTCGACGTGTTCGACGCCTGCGCCTATCTGTACGGCGGCAAGTCGCTGTCGACCATCGCGAACGAGCTGACGGCGATGGGGAACGCGGTCTCCCCCGGCGAACTCGCCGCCGCCAACAGCCGCCTGCCGCTCACCGAGTCGGTGAACCTGCCGCTGACGGACGTGGTCTATCAGTTCACTGCCACCGACACGTTCGCCGGGGTCATGGCGGGCTTCAATGTCGCCGATCCCGCCGCCGTGGTCACCGACGCCCGGAACTCGGCGGTCCAGGGCGTGCTCCGGACCGGTGCGGTCCTGGTCAGCGGCGACCTCCGGCACGTGGTGTCCGAGACCGACACCTTCGCCTCCGTCCTCGCCGAACCGGGCTGGAGCCCGGCCGCGCTGGTCACCGCGCTGTCCGCGACCACGGCCGCCGACGCGATCATGCCGTTGTCGATCCTGCGGCTGCCGTCGGTCGTCCATCAGACCGGGCAGAACGACACGATCGCGTCGGTCGCCGACGGATTCGGGCTGACGCCGGACGCCGTCGGCACCTCGGCGCAGGACGTCCCCGCGCTGTTCGCGGACGACGGCACACTGCGCATCACCGTCCCCGGACTCAGTGTGCTGTCGCCGGACGTGCTGCTCGGCCAAATGCGGTCGGCCGAGGCAGCCTCGCACCTGGCGGGCATCAACGCCCGGTTCCTGCTGTACGGCATGCGGCCGCCGATGCCGGAGGCCGACGGAACCCTCGGAGCGCCGACGGCCTTGTACGACCTGTGCTATCAGCAGATCGACGTACCGACCGTCAGCACGGCGACGCTGTCGGCCGACGTCGACTACGACTGGTTGCAGTGGCCCGACACCGAGGCTTGGTCGCTGTCGTACGAAACCGCTCACGCGGTGGCACTGGCCGTCGGAGCGACTTCGATGCCGCTCGACCTGACCGGCGCGGTATCGCTGGCCGTGTCGCTGGTGGACGTGGCGACCGTCGGCGGCGTACCGGCCACGGTGCGGGCCATCGAGGCGTTGGCCACCCACCACGACGCGCCGCGCCGGTTCCAGTTGCACCGCACGGCGGTCGTGCAGTCGGCCGAGCCGTTGGCGTATCAGTACAATGACGGAGCGGCATCGCCGGCCGCTGTGCCGAGGCTGTGGTTCGCGTCGAGCGTGCTGATCAGTGCCCTGGCTCAGAAGCGGGCGCTGCCGGCTGCGCTCACACTGGAAGTCACCTCCACCGGCACGCCGCCGGTCCGGACGGCCGCCGCGCGCTACGACTGGGTGACCGTCGTCGACGTCCAGGTGAAGCCGCACACCGAGCTGCCCACGACGTACGAAGTCCTCGGCGCCGACGAGGCCGGCACCGCGGCGCTCCAAGCGCTGATCGCGCCGGACGATCCGGCGAAGGTGGCCACCGTCTTGTTCCTGACCGGGGCGAACGGCGCCGGGCAGGCGCCCTCCGGCTACGTCGTCGCATCGCTGACGGACGCCCGCGCCTACCTGGTGAAGTCGAACCTGTCGACCGAAACCAATCCGCTCGGCGCGCTGCCGCGTCCCGTTGCCGACTCGCAGGGCTCTGACACCGGTCTGCTCAACGAGCCCCTCGACTTCCTGCGGCTGCTGTGGGAAGCGAGCGTGACCAGGTCGGGAGGCTTCTTCCTGACCTACCGGACCCCGGACGGCGAAGGGCTGCCGGCGAGCATCTTCGCCGACGGCGACACGGCGATCCTCACCATCGTGGCCGTGCACGCCGCCGACGGCGACCTCGTCCACCCGGCCGTCACCGCGACCCTGATCGGTGACGGCTTCGACCCGGCGCAGTACGACGTCAGCGCGGTGTCCGCCGCGCAGGCGGCCGACGTCACGACCACCGGCGCCGAGTCGCTGGCCGAGCTGGTCGCGGCCTACCGCGTCGAGCTGACGACGCTCGCCGAGGCGGCCGCGGGCGTCGCGCTCGCCCCGACGGCGCGACTCGACGTGACCGGCGTCGTCCACCAGGTGCAGGGCGCTTACCAGGGCCATCCCGCCGTCGAGACGCTGGCCGAGATCGCGGCGCGGTACGGCGTGACCGAGCAGTCGATCAAGACGCTCAACCCCGGCGTGCCGTTCGATCCGCTGGCGGCGCTGACGTTGTTGCGGATCCCGGACCGGAGTGTCACTGGCGCGCAATACGCGACTCTGGACGCGGTCCGGCAGGCGTTCGGCGTCTCCGTGGCGCACCTGGCGGTGTCGAACCCGACGGTCAGGCCGCTGTTCGCGGCCGATCAGCAGATCGCGTTCACGGACCAGTACGTCGACCGGACCGCCACCATCCCGCCCGGCAACATCGGATTCGTGGTGACGCGGGACAACCCCGGCACCGGTGAAGCCGACCCGACGGCGACGCTCGGCGCGCAGTTCAACCTGTTGGCCTTCGGTATCGCGGGCAATGTCTCGTTCGCCGAGAGCGCGGACGCGCTGCCGGTGGGACCCACGTCGCCCACGTCCGCGCCCACGCCCGCGTCCTGGTCCGACTCGTCTTCGGCTTCGTCTTCAGCTCCGACGCCGCGCGCCGCGCTGCACGCCCGAGCCCTCGGCGCCGCCGAACCCTGGACCTATGACCAAGTGCTCTACGTCGCCGGTTCGGCGATCGGCGCGGACGGGTCGCCCTATGCGGGCGTCGGCGGCTACGCGCAGCTGAGGTTCACCCCCTGCGACATGTTCGGCAACGTGGCGGCGTCGGTGATGACAGAGCCCGAACTCGGGCCGGCGCAGCCGCAGAACGCGGCGCCGTTCGCGGTTCGCTACTCCGACGTGCTGCTCGGGCTGTCCGCCTGGCCCAGCCTGGGCGTCGACTATCGCTTCACCACGGACGCGTACGGCCAGCGGATCCTCGTCCTCGAATTCGGGTTCGACACCGCGCCCTACACGCCGACGACCTCGGCGGTGGAGTCCGACGACCCGAACGATGTGCCGCTGTGGCAGCAGCGGGCACTCGCCGACCTGCGGACGTACAGCGCCATCGGCCAGCAGCTCGCGGCACCGGGACCGGAACCCGGGTCGGGCCCGGAAGCGACCTCGGCATCCGGCGTCACCGTTTCCGTCGCCACCACGCTCGACGGCGAGCAGGCCCACGCCCTCGACCTGGCGTCGTTCTCGGCCTTCGCGACAGCGGCCGTCACCTACCTCACGGCCGCGGTCCAGGGGCAGACCGCTCCGCCGCCGGAGTTGGCGCCGGTCAGCGTCGCGGTCGAGGCGACGAACCCGGAGGACATCTTCGCGCTGCGGGTGGCTGTCGCCTTTGAACGGCCTGCCGCGCAGGTGGACGACGCGTTCCGCGACGGCGCGGCGGAACGCAGTCAGACCGTGGTCCCGGCACGGATGGAGGCCTCGAACGGCAGTACCAGTACCCTGACGGCCTTCGCTCTGGCGTTGGAGGCCGCCTACGCGCAGACCCCGGTCTTCCTGAAGGTGGCGACCGGCCAGTCGCAGACCGACTCCGCGTCCGACGACTCGGTGTGGATCGTGCGGCTGCGCACGACGCCGGGGACGGCGACCGACCCCGGTATCGGGTTCGCCATCCCCGGTCCGGCTCGCTACTACGCGCCGTGCCCGCTGGCCAACGTGCCGATCTCGCGGAGCGACGTGCCGCTGGTCAAATACGACCCGGCGACGGGCATCGACTGGTCGGTGACGTACGAGACGGCGTTCACCGGGATCGCCGTGGACAGCTGGGGACTGCAAGCGCTGGAGGCGCTCGACCGGTTCTTGTCGCCGGACTTCGCCGGGGCGGCGTTCCTGATCGACCACGCCGACGGCGGCGATCTGCTGCGACGGATCCTGGACGTGAAGGCCGGGCTCGCCGCCTCGATCGCCGGGACCGTCACGCCGATCCTGACCGAGCCGCCGCTCGTCCCGACCGATCCGGCGCCGCTGGCCGACGCGGTCGAGACGATGCGGCAGCAGATCCTGGCGCGGGCTTCGAACGCCTACGTCGTGTCGGCCATCGCGCAGTACGCGGCGACGGTGTCGTCGCGGTACAAGGATGATCCCGCCAACGACGTCTACGCGCCGCGGTTCTGCGGGCCGCTGGCCGCGGCGGTTGTTCCGGACGACGATGCCGCGACAGCGGGCAACGAGCCGGACACCAAGAACCCTGATACCCATTCCGCCGACACCCCGGCCGACCGGCCCTGGTCGCTGACCGTGGCCCGGCCCAAGCTGGCGACCGGCGTGTCGTTCGTGAGCACCGCGATCACCGTCGTGGACCCGTCGGCGCAGCCGAGTCTGGCGCTCGACCTCGGGTTCACGCTGAATCACGTGGAGCACGACATCCAACGCGGCGTCGATGGCGACTACCTCGCGTCGTCGTGGCTGTCGTTCGTCGTCCCGTTCAGCCGGCAGGTGCCGGGTACGCCGGTTCTGGACACCGCCATCGGCAAGGTGCAGATCCCCGTCGTGCTGCGGGAGATCCCGGCCGCGCCGTCGCTCGCCGGACAGGAGGCACGGCCGGTCGACGACAGCGACCCGGACCAGAAGGTGGCGATCGAACACGCGAAGCGGTGGCGCTACGCCTTCACCTACGACAAGGACGTCGTCGCGCAGGACACCATCGACGCGTCGGCGGAGTTCAACCTCAGCGACGACCCGCCGACAGCCGCGGCGGGGCCCCGGGACCTGGACTTGTTCGACTACCTGGCGCGGCTGGTCGCGGTATGGCCGGCGATGTTCCAGACCATGGTCCAGATCCTGGTGCCGGACTCGCTCGATCTGGATCCGACGAGCCCGGCCTATCAGCGGGCACACCAGCTGGTGTCGGACTTCCACGACCTGATCGAGCCGTTGCCGCAGGCGTGGGCCGCGTGGAACGGCGGTGCGCCGACGGCGGAAGCGCGCCGGTCCGCCGACACGACGGCAACCGCTTCGTCGATGGCCTTCTCCGTACAGGAGACGAAGGCGCAGACCTCGGACGAGTTGCTCGCGCTGCGCACCGTCGGCGCGACCACCGCTGTGGTGTGGGACCCGGCGAGCGGCACGCTGGTACCGTTGCCGCCGCCGAGCCTGGCGGTCCTCGACGGCGACGTGACCTGGGTCGGCGAACCGGTCCCGGGCGGCGTCGACCTGTTCCGGTTCGTCCACGACGGCGATGTGCTCACCTGGAGCCGGGCCGTCACGCTCCCCGGTCGGCAGCCGGTGTTCGGCGGGCTGGGCGACCAGGGCTTGGACATCGCGGCGTATCAGAACGCGTGGACGTCGGTCCGCGTGGTCCGCAACCGCGATCTCGTGCGCGACGCCGACGGCCGGGTGATTCCGACGTCGCCGGTCTTCGTCTACGCGACGCCGCGGATCAAGTTCGCCTCGCGGGTGACGCCGCGCCTGCAACGGGACCGGGACTTCGACGTCGCCCAGCTGTCCGCGCCGCCGCGCCAGCCGCTGGCGGTGCATCTCCAACGCCTGCTCGACCTGTTGTTCGAGGGCACCGCCCCGGAGACCGAGCAGTTCGTCCGCCTGGACTGCTCCTACGAACAGGCGATCGGGGACGGGCTGCCGGCGGCAGTCGCCCCGATCCTCCTGGGCGCGCCGACGACGCTGACCGCGGCGACGTCGCAGGCTTTCGTCACCGCGGTCAGCGAGTATGTCGTGACGTGGTTCGGGGCGCACACCCCGCCCGACGGAACGCTGCACTTCGTGCTGACGCTGTTCCCGACGCTGAGCGCCAGCCGCTTGCCGCTGCTCCAGCTCGGCCGACTGCGGCTGGCGCGCGCCGATGTCACGGATCTGTGAGCGGCGGATCGTCGGCGGGCACCGGCGATCCGCCGTCGCCGCCGTCGTCGTCGGTCAGGGATTGGCGATAGTGCCCGTCGCGATGGCCGGCACGGACGCGCCAGCCTGTTGGCTGAGCCCGTAGACGGTCACCTTGTAGAAGCTTGGATAAGGGTTCTGATAGGTGTACGAGAGCTGATTGGCAGGCACCTCGGCGACGATCGGCAGCAGCGTGGACTCCGGGTCCTGGATCTCCAGGGTGATCAGGTACTCGTCGACCGAAGCCACCCCGGGCCCGGAGGCGGGCTGTGTCCAGGTCACGGTATTCGTCGCGCCGACTCCGGAGACGGTCGGCACGGTCAGGTTCGCCGGCGCCGGCGGTGCGGCCGGGGTGCGGGTCGCGGTGACCGGCGGGGGCGCCGGCAGGACGCCCATCGGCGCGGTGACCGAGGCCGGTAGCGAGTAGCCCCAGCCGCTGAGGGCTTCGACGTCCAGGGTGTAGGTGCTCGGCGCGCCGCCGAGGTCTGCGATGTTGAAGGTGTCAGTAGTCTGACTCGGGTCGACGATGTCCGCCGTGACGGTCCCCTGGCCGGGGATGTTCACCTCGACCACGTATGAAATCGGCTGGGCGTGCGGCTTGTAGCCGGTCAGGACCGCCGGTTGCGGATCGGCGGCGGCCGGGGTCCAGGACACCTTGGTGCCGCCGTCGGCCTGCGGCGTGACGGTGACCGCCGTCGGGGCGAGCGGGCGGTCCTTGGGCACGTAGGTGAGCGGCCGGTAGATCCAGGGGGATTTGCCGGAGGAGTTGATCTCCCGGATCTGGGTCTGGAACTGGGTGCCGAGCGGGGTGCTGGTCGGGAGCCACACGGTGCCGGAGGGATTGGTGTAGATCTGGTCGGAGACCTGGGTGAACTGGCCCAGCCCGCACGACCCGGCGCACTGGTCGACGAGGACTTCGTATTTGGTGACGCCGGGGATGGGCACGTCGGTCGGGGTCACCGTGAAGTTGAGCTGGCCGGGGCCGTCCAGGCTCACGGCGCCGCCTTTGGGCCGCGGCGGCTGGAAGCTGGCGGCCGCGGTGGTGCTCCAGGTGGCGGCCGGCGTGGCCGGCGGGACGCCGCCCATGGTGGCCCACGGCACCTTGCTCTCGCCGTTGGCGTTGGCGGCGAGCACGAACACGCCGTAGGGCGCGCCGAGGGTCAGGCCGTCGAACACCGCGGTGTGCGTGTTCGCGTCGGTGGCGATCACCGTGGTGTCGCGCACGTCGCCGGTGTTGACGAGCACGGCCCGGTAACCGGTGACCGGCGGCGTGGCGGTCACGGCCGGCCAGGACACGGTGATGCTGCGGTAGTTCGACGTGACGGTCGGCTGTGCGACCGGTTCCGGTACCAGCGGGGTCGGGCCGAGCTGGCCGAAGGTGGTCCAGGTGACGGTGCCGGGCGGCAGCACGCCGTCCAGGAACGGTTTGACGGTGTCGGCGCTGAACTGTTGCAGCCCGCCGACGATCCCGTAGGCGGAGGCCGTGGCGATCCCTTGAAGGACGCCGGTGCTGTGGCCCGGGTAGTAGTAGAACGACGGGCCGCCGCTGTCGCCGTTGATCGAGCTCAGGCCGCTTTGCAGGACGGAGAGGTCGAGGTTGTAGCGGGTCGGCTGGGTCCAGCCGACCGTGGGCCGGCCGGTGGTCGAGCCGCCGTTGCCCACGGCCAGCGTGTCGCCGGCGATGGTCGAGCCCTGCGGGTTCGGCACGCCGTCCAGCAGCAGCGGCGGGAAGGCGGGGGCGGGGATCGGGGTGGCCAGGTGGGCGACGCTGACGTCGCACAGGCCGTGGCCGCCGCCCAGGCAGTTCCCGGCGATCCGGTCGATCTTCGCCGAGCCGTACTCGTCGGTGAACGTGCCGCCGGCCTGCGGCGCCGCGTGGCCGGAGGCCAGGATCCACTGCGGGGCGATCTGCACCCCCTGGGCGAAGCCCTGGCCGGCGAGCTTCCATTCGGTGACGACGGTGGAGGTGCCCGGGACGACGACCTGCGCGGTGTGCGGGTCGAAGCCGTTGCCGATCGCCTCCGCGGCCGGGGCGGCGATCATCGCGGCGAGGACGGTCGTCGCGGTCAGCAGGATCCCGGCCGCAATGGCGGCCGGGGTGGAACGTCGCCGGGTTCGGCGAGGTGGCATTCGCATGTGCCGCACGGTAAATGTCGGAACTCACGCCCTTCAAGGCGGAGATCTGAGCTTTCGCAGTACCCTGTCATTCGTTCACCAATGTCGGCGGTGAATGTATGCCGAGCATTCGCCGGATGGTTCCGACAGCTAGGATTCCGCTGGTGGGTGGCCTAAAACCATCATTTGCGAGAGGCTACAGAAGTATTGAAGAAAGCACGAAGCGTCTGGGCGACGCGGGCGCTGTCCTTTTCTTCAGGGCCTTGATGATCGAGTCCTTGCAAGACCTCCCTTTTCGCGTGGGGGATGACGGCGGCCAGCTCGTCGAGGGCGATGTCCAGGTATTCCGGGCTCTTGGTGCCGCCCAGCAGCAGCACCGGCATGCGCAGGGCCGCGTACCTCGCGGCGGAGTCCGCCATCTCGTCCACGAGCGCGATGTCGTTGTGGATGGTGGGGACCAGTTCGACGATCGACGACTCGCCGGGCGCGGGGCGCTCGATGCGCAGCGTCACGGAACCGACAGCGGTGAGCAGCCAGCGCGGGAAGCGGGTGAACAGCGGTTCGGTGCGCATGCCCTTCAGCGCGGTGACGGCCGCCGGGACGACGCGGCCGGAGGCGATCTCGCGGTCGAAGCGGCGCAGCCAGTCGGTGGGCGCGGAGCCGCGGACCGACAGCGGTGGCTCGTAGACGGCGAGCGCTTCCAAGGAGGGGATGGCCAGGGCGGCGCTGAGGCTGATGAGGCCGCCGGCGCTGTGGCCGAACAGCATGCGGGCCCCGGTGGCGTCGACCAGCGCCTGGACGTCCTCGACTTCGCGCTGCATGCGGTGGTCGGGACCGAAGCCGCCGCTCTGGCCCCGGCCGCGGCGGTCGGGGACGAAGACCTCGTACTGGTCGCTGAGTTCGATGGCGAGGTCCGCCATGTGCTGGGCGGCTTTCATGCCGCCGTGGAGAACGAGCAGCGCGGGGCGGTCGGCCTCGGCGCGGGGGCGGAGGGCCGGTGCGGGGCCGGGGCCGGACGCGGAGCCGAGGCTGCGGCCAGACGCGGGGCCGGACGCGGGCGCGGGTGCGCCGTAGTGGCGGTAGGCGATGGTCGTTCCGTCGGCCGAGCGGACGGTTCCGGTGCGGTAGGCGGGCATGCCTCCACGATAGGTATACCGAGTTTACTTTTCAACCCGGTATACACTTGGCACCGTGACAGAAGCACCTGGCCTGCGGGAACGAAAGCGGCAACGCACACACGAGGCCATCCAGGACGCGGCGACCCGGCTGTTCCTGGAGTCCGGATTCCGCGCGGTCGGCGTCGACCAGATCGCGGCGGCGGCCGAGGTGTCGAAGCGGACCCTGTTCAAGTACTTCCCGAGCAAGGAAGACCTGGTGGTCGGGAGCTTCGCCGACCACGCCGACGAGCCGGCCCGCATGGTCCTCGCCCGGACCGCGGGAACGAGCCCCCTGGACGCGCTGCGGGAGTACTTCCTTGAGGGCCTGGCCCAGCGGGACCCGATCACAGGACTCGACGACCGGCCGGAATCGCTGGCCTTCATCGCCATGGTGCTGGAGACGCCGTCGCTCCAGGCAAAGGTGCTGCTCTACCAGGCGAACGCCGAAGAAGCACTGGCCGACGCGCTGCGCCAGGTCGAGGGAGACGTCGAAACCGATACCGCCCGCCTCGCCGCCTGCCAGATCTACGCGATGCTCCGAGCACTGGCCGAGGACAACCGCCGGCACCTGACCGAGGGGCTCAGCGCGGAGCAGCGGTACCCGGATGCTGTCCGGTCGGCGGAGCGGGCGTTCGAGTTGCTGAACGGCGGGCTGGGCGAGCTGTACGGCTGACGGCCCCGCAGGGGCAATGATGTCGCCCCGGTGGAGTGGTACCCACCGGGGACTATCGCCGAGCATCCGGCCGTCAGCACGTCTGCCGCAAGGGCTCCGGCTCCGGCCGGCAGTGCGCTGTCAGGCGTCTTCGAGGACTTCCGCGAACGCGATCACCACGCCGCCGGTGGCGTGCTTCACCGTGCTGGCGACGAGCGGGCCCGCCTTCGCCGCGGCGGCGCTGGCCGCCGCGTAGTCGGTGAAGTAGAGGTCCAGGAAGCGGTAGGCGGGGGTCGGGCTGCCGTCCTCCTTCGGCCAGACCTTCGAGGTCTGCAACCGGGTCACGCCCGGGAGTTCGCGAGCCAGGTCGAGCTGCTCGGAATACGCCGCCTCGAAGGCTTCCGGGTCGGTAGGGTTGGAATAGACGAACGTGATCTTTGTCGGGGTGGCGTGCTCTGCCATGAATTGCGCTCCTGATTGCCGGAATTGATCGATGTAAGCGAGCGAGAACAACCCTATTCAGAGGAACGAGCAGCTACCATGACCGCTCCGCCGCAAAACTTTGCCGATCGTCCGGAGGAGTCCTACGACTTGCTGTCGGAGCTGCTCCAGAGCGTGCGCCTGAGCGGGGATCGGATCGTCGGCCACGCCGCGCCGCAATCAGCCTCCGTCACTTTTACCGATATGGGCTGCCTGCATATGATTGACGAAGGCGAGGTCGTACTTCAGGTCGCTGGCGAGTCACGTGTCGAACACTTAAGAAGCGGTGATTTCGTACTGCTTCCCCGCGGTGACGAACACTCCCTCGACGTCATATCCGGGCCCGCGCAATGGTTGTGCGGAACGTTCTCCATCGGCGATCCGCAGGCGAGCCACCTGCTCGGAAGCCTGCCTCCGGCCATCGTCCTGCGCGGCGGCGACATGGCCGACGGCGGCAAGGCGGACTGGTTCGAAGGGCTCGAAGTCGCGCGCCGGATGGCCGTGCTCGAAATGCAGTCGCCGTCCCAGGGCTCGGCGGTGATGATCGCCCGCATTCTCGACGTGATCTTCATCCAGATGGTCCGGGCGTGGGCGTCGAGCGCCGACGCGGAGCCGAACTGGCTGGCCGGCGCGTTCGACCCGCAGATCGGCGTCGCGCTGAGCGCCATCCACCGGGATCCCTGCCACGACTGGACGGTCGAGGAGCTGGCCCGGGCCTGCAACCTCTCCCGGTCCTCGTTCGCCGCGCGGTTCGGCGCCCGGGTGGGCCGGCCGCCGGCCACGTATCTCGCGCACGTTCGGCTGCACACCGCCACCGAGCTGCTGCGCGACACGCAGCTGTCGATCGCGGTGGTGGCGAAGCGGGTCGGCTACGAGTCGGAGGCGGCGTTCAGCCGGGCGTTCAAGAACCGCTACGGCACTCCCCCGGCCCATTGGCGGCGGGAGGCGTACGCGTCGACCGGCGGCGGCACGAAGCCGCCGCCGGTCGGACCGGCCCGCTGAGGGCTCAGTCGGTCTCGTCGAAGACGTTCCAGCCGGCCCCGATCTGGAACCCGGGCTGCCACGCCGAACTGTCGATGATGTCAGTGGCCTTGTGCACATAAGCGTTGAGCGCGCCGCTGGCGGTGCGGGCCACCAGCTCGGTGCGGCCGTCGCCGTTCAGGTCCCCGGTCAGGAACGAGGTGTACGTCTGCCAGCCGGCCCCGAACTGCGTCGGGTTGTCCCACATGGACTCGCCGATCGTGGTGGTCGCCTTGTGCGGGTACTCGTAGATGGTCCCGTCGGGCTTGCGGCCGATGAGCTCGGGGCCGGCCTTCGCCGGGTCGCCGGTGTTGCCGAGATCGGCGATGGCGACCATGTCGAAGATGTTCCAGCCGGCCCCGATCTGGACCGGGCCGTCCCAGGAGCTGCCGGCGATGGCCGACGTGGCCTTGTGGGGGTAGGCCCACATGGTGCCGTCGGGCTTGCGGCCCACGAGTTCGGGGCGGCCGTCGTTGTTCAGGTCGACGGCGAAGATCAGGTCGAAGATGCCCCAGCCGGCGCCGATCTGGATCGGCGTGTCCCAGGTGCTCATCGAGATCGTCGACGTGGCCTTGTGCGGGTAGGCGATCAGCGCGCCGTCGGGACGGCGGCCGATGATCTCCGGGCGCCCGTCGCCGTTGAGGTCCGCGAACAGGTAGGTGTCGTAGATGCCCCAGCCGGCCCCGATCTGGATCGGGCTGTCCCAGGAGCTGCTGCTGACGACGGACGTCGCCTTGTGCGGATAGGCGACCAGCTTCCCGTCGGGGCTGCGGCCGATGAGCTCGGGGTAGCCGTTGCCGTCGAGGTCGGCGAGCTGGCGCCCGGCGAACGCCGGCGGCGGATCGTCGACGACGTGGATGTACCGCACCGCGTGGTAGGTGTTCAGGTCCGACCAGCTGTCGAACCCGAGGTTGCCGAAGTTGCTCACCGTGGTCGGGTTCTCCACGGTCTCGCCGGCCCGGTTGAAGGAGTAGACGTACGCGCCCTGCGTGTGGTCCGAGGCACTCTTCCAGCGGGCGAACAGCTCGATGTGGCCGGTCCGCAGGACGGCGTCGCCCGGCTTGAGCTGGTCCAGGCCCGACAGGTTCGTGATGAGGCCGGAGCCCGGGAAGGAGTCCGTGGTCTGGCTCGACGACAGATGCCAGGCTTCCGACACCAGCCCCGAGCAGTCATTGCGGTAGCTCTTGCCCGCCGCGTCCGGGGAGTAGGTGTACTTGTTCGGGGCGTCGGGGCTGTAGACGTAACCCTGGTCGACCCAGTACTGCGCACGTTGCAGGATCTCGGAGCGGGTGATGGTGCCGCCGACGCCGGAGGCCGCGGAGGCGGTCGGCGCGGTGGCGAAGGTCAGGGTACTGATGAAAGTGATGAGCGCGAGGAAGACGCCGGCCAGGCGCCCGAACAGTGTTTCGAACATCGCTGATCCCCTCGGATCGGAACCGGATTCGGAACCGGATTCGGAGCTGGACGGGCCGCCCGCCGGCACGGGGCGGGCGGCCTGGGGTCGGATCCGGATCGGTCAGCCGCAGAGGGATTCCCCGTGCGGGCCGGCGACGGTGACGTCCTTCGCCCCGCCGGCCGAGGTGATCACCAGGTACCCCTTCGCGCAGCTGCCGGCGTAGGACTTCGTGGTGAGGACGACCGTGGTGCTGCCGGCGGGCACCGCCTTGTCGGGGTCGGAATGGCCGATCCCGTCCACGGTGATCGCCACATGCGCGACGGCGCCGGAACCAGTGTTGTGCTGGACTGTGCCCCGCGTACGGAGCAGCCCGCAGAAGAGGGTGTGGTCGGTGTGGTCGTAGGTGCCTTCGAGGGCGGCCGAATAGGTGAAGTTGTTCGTTGCCGGGTCCCGCCAGGAGCCGGAACTCGCCCCGATGGCCCTCCAGACCACCGTCGAGCACAGCGCCGAGGTCGAAGCGTGCGCCTCGACCGCCGGCAGTACCGTGACCCCGGCCACCATCGCCCCGGCAACCACCAGCGCGCGCCCGTTCCGCGCGATCATCCCGAGCTTCATGGTTCCTCCGCATTCCGCCGGACTCTCCGGCCGGAATCCAGGATTCTCGAAGCCCTGATATAGGCCTGATACGTCTGTGATACGCGCCTCGACCTCGGACATCAGGGTTCGAGTGAAGCCAGCAGGCGTTCGGCCTGTCCGGCGCGCGGGGCCATGTCGGACCGCCGGAAGGTCTCCAACGCCGCCCCGGCCAGCTCCCGGGCCGCCGCGACGTCGCCCCGCGCGGCGTGGATCCGGGCCGCGGCGAGGGCGGCGTCGGCCCGCTCCCGGGGCAGCTGCCCGGCCTCCGCCTTCCGCAGTGCCTGGTCGATGTGGCGGGCGGCGTCGTCGAGCCGGCCGGCGGCCGCGTGGGCCACCGCCGCCGCCTGGTGCGCCCCGGCCGAGTGCTCCGGGCTGCCCAGCGACGCGGCTCCGGCCAGGGCCCGTTCGGCCGCGTCCATCGCCGCCTCCGGCTCGGCGCGCGCCACCTCGGCGTCGGCCAGCACCACGTACAGCTCCACCTCCACGAAGGCGTTGCCGGTGTCGCGGGCCAGCGCGAGCCCGGCTTCGGCGATCTGGACGGCCCCGGTCAGGTCGCCCAGTTCGAGGCGGGCGCGGGCGACCTGCGCCCGGGCGTAGGCGGCCCACGAGTCGCCGACGCTGTCGAACAGCTCGCAGCTGCGCAGGCCGTGCTTCTCGGCCTCGGCGGCGTGGCCCACCAGGGTCTTGAGAAGGCACAGGTTGGCCAGGGCGTGCGCTTCGCTGACCGTGTGGCCCAGGTGCCGCATCAGGCGGGCGATCTCGGTGAACTGCTCGGCCGCCTCCGGCAGGCGGCCCATCGTCCCGATCACGCTGGCCAGGTTGCCCAGCTGGCTGGCGGTGAGCGCGGCGTCGCCGCTGCGGCGGGCGAAGTCGACGGCGTCGCGCAGCAGCGCCGCCGCCAGCTCCAGGTCGCCGGCCCGCCAGGCGATCAGGCCCAGGTTGCCGGACGCCGCCGACTCGGCCGGGGCCCAGCCCGCCAGCCGGGCGTGCCGGAGCGAACGGGTGAAGTACCGGCGGGCGCGGCCCGGTTCGCCGAACGAGTGGTGGGCCATGCCGAGGCTGAGCATCCCCATCGCGAGCACCCGGTCCCGTTCGTCCTCCGGGGCCCGGCTGCCGGCCGCGACGGCCGCTTCGGCGCAGCTGACCCAGTCGACCGAGCGCATACGCAGATAGAAGTAGCCGCGCAGGCCGTCGGCGAGCAGCCACGCGGCCCGTTCGTGGCCGGTCGCGGTGGCGGTCTGCACGGCCGCGACCAGGCTCGGCTGTTCGGTGTCCAGCCAGGCCAGGGCGTCGTCGGCGGAGGCGAAGCGGCTGGTCCGGGGATCGACGGAGGGCGTCGGCAGGCGGACCATGTTGGGTGCGATGACGGCGGCCGCGTCGGCCACCGAGGCCTGATACCAGTCGAGCAGCGCGGCCCACCGCTCGGACTGCTCGGCCGCCGGGTCCTCGGCGGCGCGCTTCTCGCGGGTGTAGTCCCGGACCAGGTCGTGGATCCGGAAGCGTTCGGCGGCGGGTGGGCCGTCCTGGCCGTCCGAGCCGTCCTCGGCTCCTGCCGCAGCGGCTATCGCAACCGCCGCCAACGGACAGTCGACACCGACCTGCTCGACCAGCCCGACGTCGACGAGGTCGGCGAGGACCTGCACGGCCCGCTGCCGGCTGACGCCGGCGAGCGCCGCGACGGCGTCCGGGCCGAAGGCGTCGCCGGGGATCAGGCCGAGCAGCCGGAACACGCGGCGCGTACCGGTGGGCAGGATCCGGTAGGAGGCGTCGAGGACCGGGCCGACGGCGGCCCGGGAATCGGCCGCGTCACCGGCGTCACGGGCGTCACGGGAAGCGTCCGCGTCGTCGGCGTTGTGGGCGCTGTGGGCATCGCGGGTGCCTGAGGGCGACGCCGAGGCGGCGAGGGCGGCGGCCGATCCGGCCAGTTCCGCGGCGAGCCTGGCGACGGACCGCCCGGGCTGCGCGACCAGCACCGCGGCCGCGATCCGCAGCGCCAGCGGGATCCGGCCGCAGGCCACTGACAGGTCGGCGACGGCGCCGGGCTCGGCGGCGACGCGGGCCCGTCCGGCCAGTTGTTCCAGCAGCGACACCGAGTCCCCGAGGGACAGCGCGTCGAGCGGGATCCGGGCGGCGCCTTCGCGCACGGCGAGCCCGGCGAGCGGGCCGCGGCTGGTGATCACGGTGAGGCAGCCGGGGCCGGCCGGCAGCAGGGGCCTGACCTGCTCGGCGTCGCGGGCGTTGTCGAGGATGACGAGCAGCGAGCGGCCGGCGGTGCGGGTGCGGTATTCGGCGGCGAGCCCGTCGGCGTCCAGGGGGATGTGCTGCGACGGGACGCCCAGGCCCTGGAGCAGCCCGGCCAGCGCCCGGTAGGGGGACATGGGCTCGCCGTCGTCGAAGCCGCGCAGGTCGACGAACAGCTGGCCGTCCGCGAACAGGGAGCGGTTCTGGTGGGCCCACCGCACGGCCAGGGCGGTCTTGCCCACGCCGCCGCCTCCGGAGACCACGACGACCGGGGCCTCGGGCAACGCCGCGGCGGCGTCGAGGCGGCGCAGCGCCTCGGTACGGCCGACGAAGCCGGGGATCCGGACCGGCAGCTGGCTGGGCACGGCCGGCCCGGCGCCGGTCCCGGAATCGGCGCCGGAGTCCTGGAGCGCGTCGCCGGCCGACTGGAGGATGGCGGCCTCCAGCTCGCGCACCTCGCGGCCGGGTTCCAGGCCGTGTTCCTCCAGCAGCGTGCGCCGCAGGCGCCGCGCCGCCGCGAGGGCCTCGGCCTGCCGCCCGGACCGGTAGAGCGCCACCATCAGACGTCTGACGAGACCCTCGCGCACCGGATGCCGCTCGACCAGATCGGCGAGCTCGGCGACCACGTCGGCGTGCCGTCCCCGGGCCATCTCGGCGTCGGCCAGGGCTTCCAGCGCGCGCAACCGCACCTCGACCAGGCTCACCCGGAAGCCCTCGACGAAGGCGGCGTCGACGTCGGCCAGCGGTTCGCCGCGCCACAGGCCGAGCGCGGCCCGCAGCCGGCCGGCGGCGCGGGCCGGGTCGGTGCCGACCGCGTCGATACCGCGCTGCACCCCGGCCCGGAACTCGGCGACGTCGACCACCGCGTCCCCGGCGTTGAAGCGGTAGCCGCCGGAGCCGGTGGTGACCGGATCGGCCATCCCGGCCGCGGCGAGCACCCGCCGGATCGCCGACATGTCCGACTGCACCTGGTTGCGGGCGGTCGCCGGCGCCTCCCCGCCCCACACCGCCTCGACGAGGTTGGCCACCGGCACCATCCGGTCGCTGTGCAGCAGCAGGTAGGCCAGCAACGCCCGCTGCCGCGGCCGCAACCCGGCGACCGCCCCTCCCCGACCCCATGCCTGAACCGCCCCGAGCACCTGGAACCGCATGCCACTCCCCGGACATTCGCAGTGGTGGAACCCGAAGTGCGCATGATGTCACAGGGCGGCGTGGCCGGGTCCCCCTTCGCCCGTGGGGACGGCCGCGACGGAACCACGACGGGGCCGCGCCGGATCAGAGCAGCCGCTTGATCTCCCCGCGCACGCGGTAGAACCCGCCGCTGGCCTCGTGGATCTCCTCGACGACGTAGCGCGCGCCGACCACGCGCATGTCGCGGGGGAACTGCACGTTCCAGCCGGTCTGGAAGCCGCCCCCGACGACGCGGACCCGGACCCGGCCGTGGTCGTCGACGCACTCGACGATCGTGCCGGAGCCGGCCGAGGTGGTGGTGGCCACGGCGGTGGCCGGGGTCGCGACCGGCAGCGCGGCGCTGGCCTTCACGTCCAGGGCGGTCGGGACGACGCCGCCCTGGGCCGCGGTGACCGCCTGCTCGGAGGCGTCGACGCAGGCCAGGGTGCCGTCGCCGGTGACCAGGTAGAGACGCTCGTCGCGGTACTGCATCGACAGCGCCGAACCGCAGCCGGTGCCGAGCTTCCAGAGCCGGGTGCCGTCGGCGGCGAAGCAGTACACGGAGGAGGCGCTGTCGCCGGCGAAGACGTGGCGGCCGTCGGGCGAGGTGGCGCAGGAGTAGACGGAGGCGTCGCAGCGGTACTCGGCGACGACCTGGCCGCCGGCCTTGGCGATCTTGTGCACGACGTGGCGCGCGGTGCCGGCGTAGACGTGGTCAGCCTCCTGCCAGCCGAACAGCACGTTCCCGGGCGTCTTGGTGTTCCACAGCTCGCGGCCGCCGTCGGCGGCGTAGGCGGTGACGCCGGCGCTGTGGCCGTGGTAGACCGCCGTGGCGTCGGCGCGCACCATCCACGCGCCGGTGCCCGGGCTGTTGCGGGACCACTGGTGTTCTTCCTCATGGTCGATGACGACCAGGCGCCCGCCGGCGTCGGAGACCGACAGGACGCCCTCGTGGATGTCGAGCCAGTAGATGTCGACGTCCTCGTCGATGCGGTAGGCGGCGTGCGGGATCTTGCCGGACAGGTCGTAGACGGAGCCGTCGTCGCAGCCGGCGTAGATCCAGAAGTCGTCGGCGACCAGGCACTTGACGCCGTCGGGGAGCTGGAAGCGGGACAGCACCTGGCCGTCGTGGCCGAGGCTGTAGACGTCGCCGTTCTGGTTGCCGACCCAGCAGCGGTCCCCGTCGATGTGGATGCCGAACGCGCTGGAGGCGGTGCGGAAGCGCCAGAGCACCGGAGCGGTGGCGCGCGACGTCGAGGGCGCCGAGACCACGGCGCGCCGGGTGACGCTGCGCGCGGCGCGCACACCCATGACCGAGGGGGCGTAGCCCTTGCGCACCTTCTCGCCGATCTTCTTGGACGCGGCGGCCTCGGCCTTCTCGATGCTGGGGAACGTCGAGGTCTGCCGCGAGCCGTCGCTGCCTATGCGGCCGTAGCGGATGTCGACGACGGTGCCGGTGACGGTCACTTCGTAGAACTTGTGCGCGCCGCCGCTGTCCTCGGACAGCTCCAGATAGGTGGTCCCCTGAGTCATGGGGAGGAACTTACAGTCCTTGGCCGACAGGGTCGTGGCGAGGTGGGTGCAGTGGAACGACGCTCCGGCCAGACTCTCCATTCTCGCCGCGGTTGCACCAGTAGCCTGGCTTCGCGGTCCGGTCGCGAAGACCTGCCGTCGGTCCGGGAGGGGTGGAGCGGGTGCTGGGTGTGGTGTTCGTGCACGGGGTGCGTTCCTCGGCGGAGATGTGGGACCCGTTCACGTCCGTCATGGCCGAGGACTACGACCTGATGGCGAAGGCGGTCGAGCCGGTGCCCCGGTTCGAGTACGCGACCGGGCTGTTCCGCTCGTCGTGGAAGCCGCTGACGGTGATCCCGTCGATCTCGACGGTCGCGGACAGCCTGAAGGAGTACCTGATCACCGAGGCCGGCGAGTTCGACCGCCTGGTCCTCGTGGGGCACTCCCAAGGCGGCCTGGTGATCCAACGCTGCCTGGTACGCATGCTGACGGAGGGCCGCGGCCAGGAGCTGGCACGGATCCGCCGCGTGGTACTCCTGGCGACGCCGAACACGGGTTCTGAGCTCTTGCAGACGGCACGCGAGAAGCTGGTTCGCGGCAACCCGCAGGAGAAGGAGCTGCGTCCGTTCAACGAACTGGTCGCCGACACGGCGCGGAGCGTGCAGCGGGACATCGTGCACGCAGCGGAGCAGCCGACTGAGCGATCGTGCCGGATCCCGTTCTCTGTCTACGCGGGCGAACAGGACAAGGTGGTGACGCGGGCCTC
Source organism: Catenulispora yoronensis (assembly GCF_039531695.1). Lineage (NCBI taxonomy): Bacteria > Bacillati > Actinomycetota > Actinomycetes > Catenulisporales > Catenulisporaceae > Catenulispora > Catenulispora yoronensis. Next base: position 80,532 of record NZ_BAAAQN010000023.1, on the reverse strand, counting down.
GGCGCAGGCCGCGTTCCCGAACGCCGCGGTGCTGCCGGGCGACCACTTCACGATCGCGAAGCCGGACTCGCGGCGGCATCGGACGTACAGCACGGTTCGGCGACTGCTGATGGAGGCGGCGCTCTGACCAGAGCCCTCACGCCCTCGCATCCTCACGTCCACCCACCTCCCATCCTCGGCACGAACCGCACCAGCGTCCCCGGCCGCGCCTGCGCCGCCGCGTCCAGCGCGGTCGCCGGCACCACGCCGACCACCGGGTATCCGCCGGTCGTCGGGTGGTCGGCCAGGAACACCACTGGTTTCCCGTCCGGCGGTACCTGGACCGCGCCCAGCACCATGCCCTCGCTCGGTAGTTCGCCGTCGCGGCTTCGCTTCAGGGCCGGGCCGTCGAGGCGGAGGCCGACGCGGTTGCTCGCGGGGGCGACGTGGTAGTCCGTGCGGGCCAGGGCGGCGATGGAGGTCGGGTCGAACCAGTCGTCGCGGGGGCCGAGCGCCAGGGGCAGGACCAGGTGTCCGGGCGGGGCGGCGTGCGGGATGACGTCGGCGTCCGCCGGCGGTCCGGTGGGCGGCGCGAGCGGGAGGACGTCGCCGGCCTGCAGCGGATCCGGGCCGAGGCCGCTCAACAGGTCCGTCGAGCGGCTGCCCAGCACCTCCGGCACCGCGATGCCGCCCGCGAAGGCGACGTAGCTGCGTACCCCATGCGCGGCGGGCGCGATTTCGAACGTTGATCCAGCGGGCAGATGCACCGGTGCGCCCCACGCCGCCGGGCGGCCGTCGATGCGGACCGGGCACGCGGCGCCGGTGACCGCCGCCGTCACCGAGATCTCGGCGCGGAGGGTGCAGCCAAGGAGCGTCGTCTCCAGCGTCGCCGCCCCCGGCGGATTGCCGACCAGGAGGTTCGCCAGCCGGTGCGCTCCGCGGTCCAGCGCGCCGGAGCGGGGGACGCCGAGGTGGGCGTGGCCCGGTCGGCCCAGGTCTTGGATGGTGGTCAGCAATCCTGCCGACAGCACAGTAAGCGCCATGTCCGCCATGTTCACCATGTTCGTAGTGGCGTTCATCCGCTCCCGTGCTCTTTTGAGTCGTGCCCGACCGCCTGATTCGCAGTCATCTGATCCCCGTCCACCTGATCCCCGTCCTCCTGATCCCCGTCCTCCGCCACGAACCGCACCCGCGTCCCCGGCACGAACAGCGCCGGCGGCTGCCGCTCCGCGTCCCACAGCACCGCGTCCGTCGTACCGATCAGCTGCCAGCCACCAGGCGACCGGCGCGGGTAGACGCCGGTGAACGCACCGGCCAACCCGATCGCCCCGGCGGGAACCGCCACGCGCGCCGTGGACCGACGCGGCACCGCATAGCGCTCCGGCAGTCCGACGAGGTATCCGAAGCCCGGCGCGAAGCCGGCGAACGCCACGCGGAACTCCGTCTCGCAGTGGATCCGCACGACATCGGCGGGACTCACGCCCCACAGCCGCGCAACGTCGTCGAGGTCCGGTCCGTCATACCGCGCGCGCACCTCGACCGTGTCCCCGACCAACTGCGCCTGCGGACGCGGCTCCAGCTCCGCCAACCGAGCGGCGAGCGCCCGGGGATCGGCGACGCCGTCGAGCAGCACGGTGGCGGCGGCGGGCACGATGTCCTGCACCCCGGGCAGCTGCCCGTCGGCGCGCAGCCGGAGCAGGTCGGCGTAGACGGCACCGACCAGGCCGATGTCGTCGAGATCGATCAGCAGCGCTTCGGGACCGCAAGGCCGGATCCGCAGGCTCATGCGAAAGCCTCGATCCCGACCCCGGCCTCTGCCAGCGCGGCGCGGACCCGGACAGCGAGCGCGGCCGCACCCGGCGTGTCCCCGTGCAGACACAGCGACCGGGCCCGGACCTGCACCGGCTCCCCGGTCTGGGCCGTCACCACCCCGTCGCGGGCGATGCCGATCGAGCGCCGCACCACCTCATCAGCATCCTCAATCACAGCACCGGGCACGCCGCGCGGCACCAGCGTCCCGGCGGCGGTGTAGGCGCGGTCGGCGAATGCCTCGAACACATAGCCGACAGAGCGCTCGGCCGCTGCCTGTTCCAGGCACGATCCGGGCAGCCCGAGCAGGGGGACGCCGTGCCCGGCGAACACCACCGCGTCGGCGATCGCGGCGGCCTGCTCGGCGTCGTGGACGGCGCGGTTGTAGAGCGCTCCGTGCGGTTTGACGTAGGCAACCGTGCTCCCGGCCGCCTCGGCGAACGCTCGCAGCGCGCCGATCTGGTACGCGATCTCGTCGGCGAGTTCCTGCGCCGGCACGTCCATCGCGCGCCGTCCGAACCCGGCCAGATCCCGGTAGGACACCTGGGCGCCGATGCGGACTCCGCGTTCGGCGGCGCGCGCACAGACGCGTCGCATGGTCGAGGGGTCCCCGGCGTGGAAACCACAGGCGACGTTGGCGCTGGTGACGACGTCGAGCAGGGCGTCGTCGTCGGTCAGGGTCCAGCGGCCGAAACCCTCGGCGAGGTCTGCGTTCAGGTCGATGGTTCGAGTCGGGTCGGTCAGCACTCTGTCATCAATCAACACTCCGTCACCTCCAGATCGCCGCGGATCGCCGCCACGATGCCCCGGCAGGCGTCATCGAGGTACGACGCCAGCTCGGCCTCGGCCTCGGCAATCCGCCCCGTGGCCAGCAGTTCGGCCAGAGTCCTGTTACGGCGTAGGAACGGCTCATGCAGTTCTGCCGCCGAGGGCATGGCGCCGAACGCCAGGCGGAGTTCGGCCAGCAGGCGGCCCATGGCCTCGCTGATCCGTTCGCTACCGGTCAGCGCGGCGATGCCGAGATGGAAGTCGAGGTCCGCGGTGCCGACCGCGACCCAGTCGGCGGCCACCCGCGCAGCCTCACCGCGTTCGACGGCGACGCGCAGGACGGCGAGCCGCTCGGGCGGCGCGACGGAGGCAGCCCGGATTCCAGCGGTCTCCAGCGCACGTCGCAGCACATAGATATCGGCGACATCATCGGCGCTCAGCACCCTGACGAACACGCCGCGGTTCATCTCGTGAACCACCAGCCGCTGGTCGGCCAGCAGTCGGAACGACTCGCGCAGTGTGTTGCGGGAGACTCCCAGCGCCGTGCCCAGCGCCTCCTCCGGCAACTGGGTCCCGGGCGACAGAGCGCCCGCGGTGATGTGCTCGCGCAGGAGCTCGGCCACCTGATGCGCCGCGCTGGTCCGCTGCAAGCGGCCGCGCTCGGCGGCCAGATCGTCGAAAACGCCCGTCACCACCCGCTCCTCCGCTTCTCCAGCTGCTGGAGATCAATCATACACACATCCTTGTTGGATTGTTCAACAATCGTGACCCGCGCATGCCCGCACCCGCCCAAAAAAACGGAGCGGCGCCCCGGGGAGACCCCGGGGCCCCGCATCAGTCGAACCGCGCCACCGTGAACTACGGCACTGCGAACTACGGATGCCGTGAACTACGGTTGCCGTGACTACGGCAGCCGCAACTTCCAAATGCCGCGTCCATGCGTGGCCGCGTACAGGTACCCATCAGGCCCCTGCTTCAGCTGGAGCGTGGCATTGGTCGGCAGGTGCTGGCCGAGCACGCTCCAGTTGCGGTCGTGGGCACCGCGGTAGAACACGCCCAGGTCCGTGGACACGGCCAGGCCGCCGTGGTCGGTGATGACCACCGAGTCCGCCGGGATGTCCGGGATGTTCGCCGAGATGTCCTTCCAGGTCGCGCCACCGTCGCGCGACTCGTACACGTGGCCGACACCGGCGCCCGGGCCCTCGGTCCAGAGCCGGGAGAAGCCCGACACGGTGACGAACACGTGGTTGCTGTCGTTCGGGTCGATCGCGATGTTCGACAGGTAGCGGTTCGGCAGCACGCTGCCGTCGGCCGGCAGGTTCAGCTGGTGCCAGCCGGTGCCGTCGGCGTTGCCGACCGCGATGCCGCGGGTGAAGCCGACGATGTTGCAGCCCGCGCCGCACCACGCGGCGTAGATCTTGCCGCCGGACTCGGCGACCGCCGAGGCGTAGTTGCCGGCGCCGAAGTCGTACACGTCGGTCCAGTCCGAAGTGTCGCGGATGGCGTAGCCCTTGGACTGCACCGCCACGTGCTGGCCGCCGGCGACCCAGTTGTCCGGGTTCTTGATGTCGGCGGAGAACGGGGCGATGAAGCGGGCGGTGCCGTTGAGGCCGTCGTTCGGCGCCACGTTGTACTCCGTCGAGGTCGACGGGTCGGTGGAGACGTTCTGGCCGCAGTCGTTGGTGACCCAGATGTTCAGGTTCGTGTACTCCTCGGCGATGTTGCAGCCGTTCTTGGCGTCGACCAGGGTCTGGCCGCCGTCGCCGCCGAAGTTGGAGCCCATCACCGTGTCGTTGCCGCGCAGGATCGACTGGCCGTTGTCCTGCAGACCGCCGGAGACGGCGACGCCCTTGCCGGACGGGTCGGCGCCGATGCCCACCGAGTAGTACTGCAGGGTGCGGATGGTGCCGTCGTTCAGCGACTGCCAGTCGGCGGCGTGGCCGCCCGCGTCGAGCTTGCCGGCGACCGGGCGCTTGTAGACGCCGCCGTCGTTGCCGACGACCACGAACGGCTTGCCGTTGGCGCTGCCGATCGCGACCGCGTGCTGGTCGGAGTGCGTGGTCGGGGAGCAGTCACCGGTCTGCTTGGTCGGGTCGATGTTCCAGCAGTCGTAGGTGAAGTTCCAGTACGGGCCCACCGTGTTCCAGGTCGCGCCGGCGTCGTGGGACTCGTAGACCTCTTCCAGGCCGAGGTACACGTGCTTGGGGTCGGCCGGGTCGACCTGCAGGAACTGGTTGTACCAGGACTGCACGCCGGGGTTGTAGGTGGCGCCGGTCTCGGCCGAGCCCGAGGCCTCCAGGCTGGTGGAGTCGGCGACCAGCTTCCACGGGCCGAACGCGCCGGTGGTGGAGGAGTAGACGCCGCCCAACGAACTCTTCGGGTTCGAGATCTGCGTCGGGTCCTGGTTGATCGCGTAGAACACCGAGCCGTCGACCGAGTGCGTGAAGGTCACGGCGCCGATGTGCGTCGGGTCGACCGGCAGGTCGCCGAGCGAACCGGTGATCTTCGTCCAGGCGCCGTTGGTCTTGGTGTAGAAGCCGTTGTAGGTGTCGCCGCTGCGCCACCCGATCGCGGCGATCAGCTTGCCGCTGGCGTCCGCGGTGATGTCGTTGACGATGTTCTTGTACGGCGCGTGCGGGTCAGTGGCCTGCGAGCCGCCGGGCAGGAAGTCCGGGTTCGGCGCGTACTCCAGCTTCCACGGGCCCCACAGGTTCGTCAGCGAGTGCGAGTACAGGCCGCGCGTGGTGGCCGCGTACACCGTGTCGCCGATGAACCGGATCTTGCGGATGCTGGTCGACTCCAGCTCCTTGCCGCCGACGCGGTTGAAGACCGAGAACTGGCCCCAGGCCGGGTTGGCGAGCACGAAGACGCCGGCGCCGGTAAAGGTGTCGGAGGCGGTGTTGGCCTCGCCGGTGGCGTACCAGAGCCGGCCGGCGGGGTCGAGCTCCAGGTCGCCGGTGGACTGCGCGGGCAGGCCCTCGGAGATCTGCGTCCAGTTGCCGCCGCCGGTGGAGGAGCGCCACACGCCGCCGTTGGCCGCGCCGGCGTACACGTGCCCGGAGCCGTCCGCGGCCAGACCGGTGATCCGGCCGGTGACGTTGCCCGCCCCGCCGGAGGAGTTCGAGTCGTAGTCGCGGTACCGCGGGTCGTCGGCGTTGTACGGCTTGGTGGTGACTTCCTTCCAGTCCGGCCCCACGTGCGGCAGGAGCTGCGCCTTGACCCAGGCCGCGCCGTAGGCGCCGGGAGCCACCACGCCGGGCGCGCTGCGCTCGGCGAAGTACTCCTGGTCCGCGGCCGACGGGTCGTCCAGCCCGCCGTCCGGGTCCCCGGGCGGGCCGGGCTCGGCGTTGGCCCGGATGCCACCCGCAGAAGAGGAGGTGGCGGCGGTGGAGGAGTGCGATATCGCGTGGGGACGGTTGTGCGGCTGGGTCGCTCCCGTATTTGCGGCGGACGCCTGCGGGCCCGTCAAGGCCAACGTCAGGGCCGCGCACGCCGCTCCGATCGGGAGCAGACGCAGGCGTGTAGCAGATCGCATGCCGTGGATCCAACCTGTCGTGGGATGGTGACTGAGGTGGTACCACCGCGCAGCGTGCCATGTCGCGTGACCCCTTGGTCATCCCTTGGCCGATCACGATTGAGTAAAGTTCGCCGATGAATCAGGGTTCTTTCGTCTTGTAGTTTTGAAGAACCCTGATCACCGGCACGTCAATGCAGTGGTCTTACACTCGAACCTCGCGCCGCCGCTCACCGGCTACATCAGAAAGCCGTGCCCTCCGGTCCGAAGCCGAACCGGTCCGCCGTACACCGGTCCAGTCGCCGCCCGCGCCGACCCGCCGCGCAGGGACAGCCCGCCGCCGACGGTCCACATGCCCTCGTCGAACGCCTGGCCGTTGGTGGGCGCCTTGCCGACGGCGAACAGCGCGATGCTCCTGCCGCTGACGACGGAGGCCGAGATGTAGTCGCCGACCATGGTGCCCTGGCTGGTCCCGGCGATCTGGGCCATGGTCATCGGTCCGGCCACGGTCTGCGCGGCGCTCCAGGTCGAGCCGCCGTCGGCGGAGGAGATGAAGCCGACGCTCATCCGGCAGGTCGAGGCCGTGCAGTTCGAGGTCGGGTAGAAGTAGTAGTAGACACCGAGCTTGGCGGTGCCGCCGGAGGTGGCGTGGTCGACGCCGATGCCCGGGATGAAGTGGTCGGCGCCGGAGGTGGTGGCGTCGATCGGGATCCGGCTGACGGCCGACCAGGAGGTGCCGTTGGCGGACGTCGACAGCACGATGTCGTTGCCCGGGCAGCCGGACCGGAAGCGGCAGTCCTGCCAGACCACGTACACCTTGCCCGCGGCGTCGATCTCGGCCGAGGGCAGGCCCTCGCCGTCGCGCAGGCCGCCCGCGACGCCGTGCGCACTGACGCTGGAGACGGTGTTCACCGAGCCCCAACCGCCGCCGCCGTTGGTGGAGGTGAACGCCTCGATCGCGGAGCCGTTGGTCGAGAACGGCACCACCACGGTCCCGTTCGGCTGCACCACCGGCTGCCCGCCCAGCCCCGCCGGGCTGCCCGCCGGCTGCTTCTTGGCGCCCCACGTCACGCCGCCGTCGGTCGACGTCGACATGAACTCGGCGTTGCCCGAGGAGGTGAGGTCGGCCTCGATGTAGCAGTTGCCGTAGTAAGGGCTGGTCGGGGTGTTGTCGCAGGTGATCCACTGCTTGTCGTAGCCGGCGCCGTCGAAGCCGACGGCGTGGGTGGCCGAGCCCCAGGTGAGGCCGCCGTCGGTGGAACGGTTGACGGTCAGGCCGAGCGCGTTGCCGGAGGAGTCGATCGGCAGCCCGACGACGAGCCACGCGGTGTGCTTCGCGTCGTAGACCACTGACGCGTCGGAGACCTGGGCGTAGCTGCCGCCCTGGTTGACGGTGATCCCGGGCAGGAAGCCGTGCTGCCAGGTCGCGCCGGAGTCGGTGGAGGTGGCCCAGCCGAGGTCGGAGGCGCCGCCGCCGTAGACCCGGCCGACCTGGAACGCGCTCACGATCGTGGTGCCGTACGCGTAGGTGTCCGGCTCGACCTCGGTCGCGTGCTGCGCGTCGGTGTCGGTGAACGGGTCGGTCGAGACCTTCTGGAGCGTCGGGCCGGTGCCGTTCACCGTCAGCGAATACGACGTGGTGTGCGTGGCCGACGCGCCGGAGCCGGTCACGGTGGCTGATCGAGAAGTCGTCGGCCGGCACTCCCCCGGACAGCGTGACGTCGTCGTACAGCGTGTACGTCGGGTCGCCCGGGTAGTTGTCGTCCTTGCTGGTCAAAGTCAGGGTGTAGGCGTCGTTGGCGGTCAGCGCCTTCGTGACCTGCTTCCAGCCGGAGCTCGGGTTCACGCAGATCTTGGCCAGCACGGTCGCGCGGTGAAGGACTACACGATCGAGGACGTGCCGCTCGGCTTGGTCGACCCGACCATCGCCGCGTAGGCCCCCGAATGCGGGTTCGTGGTCGTCACCGAGGCGGACCCGGTGCTGGTCCAGCCGGACAGACTGCCGGCCTCGAAGCCTCCGTTGGTGATCGACGTGGTGGCCGACGCCGGGGTACCGGCGGCCGCGGTGCCGAGGAACAGCAGCCCGACTGCGGATATCAGAGCTATGAGTCTGTGACGGAGCGGACGTCGGGCATGGAAGCGCACGATGACTCCTGATGCTGGTGTCGGACCGATCCGCGCCCGGCAGGGAATGACACGAAGGCTCCACTGGACAACCTAGAAGCGTTGAGTAGTGAAGTACGACCACGACCAAACAGCAAGCTCTGTGTAATCGGAGAGTCACTTACCTGATCTCAGGGCTCGACAGTCGGCTCCCGGACCACGGTGACCCGAACGGGTGAAACCGCCCGACACCTCGGCCGGGACCGGCCCGTCCGCCGGCCCCGCGCATACGGTGATCATGGCCGCACGCCGCGGCTCTCGAAGGCAGCGACTCTCGAAGGCAAGACAGCGACTCTCGAAGGCACCGACGACGGACGCGGATAATCGTGGAACAGCAGAACACAGACAAGCGCCGGCGCAGCTGGCTGCCTTACACGATCGGCGGCCTGGCGCTGCTGACCGCGCTGTACGTGGTGGTCATCACCAGCTTCGTGCACTCCGGGGAGGCGCACCGGGAGACGTTCCCTCCGGCCGGCGGGGCGGCCGTGGACCGGCTGCGGATGGAGGCGAACGTGCTGACCATCGACCCGGTGCTGAACTCCTACAAGCTCCGCCTGAAGTTCGTCCCCGAGGGCGCCTACGCCGGGCCCGCACGCGACACGCTGGCCAAGCCGGTCACGATCGTCACCAACGACGTCGGCGGCGCCAAGCCGCAGCAGAACCCGGCCGGGCAGATGATCCCGATCAAGGACATCACGCTCGACGCGGTCGGCGAGACCGCGCACTACCCGCTGGACCACCACACGTTCACGCTCGACGTCCGCGTCTTCGACGCCGCCGGAGCCCCGGTGCCGGTGGCCACCACCTGGGTCTCCTCGGTCGACGACTGGACGCTGGACCCGCGGATGGCGCCCACCTCCGGCCCGGGCGACGTGGTACTGGACGTCGACGCCGAGCGCTCCCCCTCCGTGCTCATCATGGCGTTCGGCCTGATGAGCGTCCTGGGAATGCTGGTGATCGTGAACGTGGCGATGGTGGTACGCGCCATCCACCTCCACAAGGTCGAGTTCACGACCCTGGCGGCGCTGGCCGCGACGCTGTTCGCGATCCCCGGCATCCGCAACGGCATGCCGCAGACCCCGCCGGTCGGCACGCTGGCCGACTTCCTGGTGTTCTTCTGGGCCCTGATGGTCGTCGGGCTGTGCCTGGTCGCCGCCACAATCTCCTGGCTGCACACCGCCGCGGCGAAGCCACGGGAACAAGAACGCTGAGTCCTGCAAGAACACTAGTTCCAGGCCAGCCGAGACCGCTGATGCCAGTAGTCCCCAGGAGGAATCGCCAACGCCACCAGCTGCTCTGCCTCCTCCGGCATGAGACGTAGCCGGGCCAGATCACGCAGCTCCGGCGCGCCCTTCGGCAGCTGCTCAAGGTACTGCGACGTCAACCGTCCGTTGGCCAGGGCCTCTTTGACGATGACGGTGCACCCCGCGTCATGCGATTCGCTCAACGCGGGCCCGGCGGAGGGCTCCAGAAGGTTGTAAGTCGCCTGGACACTGTCGAACAGGCGCACGCCGTCAACAGTGATCGCCAGAGCCTCGTAGCGGACGCCGTGGGCGTAGGCCGCGTCGAGCAGTGCGTGCGCGCGGGAACGCATCGCCTCGACCGAGCGGTCCGCGGGCAGGTCCCCAGACCGGCCCAGGTTGATGTACCCAGGGCGCCCGACTGCGGCCAGGCCCAGCCCGAAGGCAGCCGACGCCAGCCCGAAGACAGCCGCCGCCGGCTCGAAGCCGGTCGGCGCCGACTCAAAGCCAGCACCGACCGAACCACCCACTTCCCGCCTTTCCCACCTCACATCGGCGGCGGCTCCACGTCGCAGTCCCCCTTCACCCGCTCCCGCGCCGCCACCGATTCCGGGTGCCGCTCCCCCAGCGTCTGGTGGTACGCGGTCACGGTCTGCCGTTCCAGTTCGTCCGCCTCGGCCGTGCGTGCCGCGGCTCGCAGGTCCAGGGAGAGGTTCGCAGCACCCTGCAACGTGTACGGGTGTTCCGGCCCGTACACCGCTCGCAGCTCCTCCAGCGTCCGCGTGCCCTCCGCGATCGCCTCCGGGAGGTCGCCGGCCAGCGCCAGGTCCCGGGCCAGCCCGACGCGCGCCGCCACCGTGAACCGGTGCTGCTCCCCCAGCTTGCCGGTGAGCGTCGCGATGGCCTGCTCGTCCAGGCGCCGGGCCTCGTCGGCGTCGCCGAGGGCGCGCAGCACCGCCGCGAGGTTCAGGGCGCAGAGCGCGGTGAACGGGTGTGCGGCGTCGATTTCCCCGGCGGTCCGGTGCGCGGTCTCCGCGTGGTCGCGGGCCTCGGGCAGGTCGCCGGTCATCCGCAGGTCGTTGGCCAGGTTGGTGATGGCGGCGACGGTTTCGAAGTGGCGCGGGCCGTAGGCCCGCACGTGGTCGGCCAGCACCTCGCGGGACAGCTCGACCGCCCGCTCGTAGTCGCCGGCCTTGTGCAGGCACACCGCCAGGTTCTTGCGGGCCCGCAGCACGTGCTGCTGGGTCCGGTCGCCCAGGATGTCCATCATGCGCGTGACCGTGTTCTCCTGCATCCGCGCGGACTGCTCGTAGGCGCCGAGTTCGCGGTGGTCGCGGGCGATGTTGTTGACGGAGTGCAGAGTCAGGCTGTTGCGTTCCCCGAGCGCCGGGCTGTGGCGGCAGCGCTGGTACGTGTCCTGGTCCAGCTCCAGCGCCTCCTGGAAGCGGCCCATCATGTGGTAGGCCACCGACAGGTTGTGGCCGGCGCGGATGGTGGCGACGGCGTCCGGTCCGAGCTGTTCGCGCGCCAGCGCGTAGGCCTGCTCGTCGTAGGGGACGGCGCCGCGCCAGTCGCCCTTGAGCCGCAGGCCTGCGGCGACCAGGTTGGTGGCGCGGACGAAGTCCTCCGGGAAGTACTCGGAGTGGTCGGCCAGGCTGGCCTGGGCCACGGCCGCGGTGACGTAGGCCTCGTCGGCGCGGTTCAGCTGCCACAGCGCGGAGGCGGTCTCGATCTGGATGGCCGGCAGTCCGGAGGGGTCGTCCTGGAGCACGTCGGACCACGCCTGGGCGGCGTCCTGGCCGAGTTCGGCGGCGGCGGTGAGCTCGCCCTTGTCGCGCAGGGCGTTCACGATGTGCGCGACCAGGATCGGCAGCCCCTCGCAGGACTGGCCCTCGGCCACGTGCCGGCAGGACAGCGCGTCGGAGGGCAGCAGCTGCCGCCACAGCTGGAGGTAGCGGCGCCGCTTGGCCGGGTCGCGCGGGTCCTGCGGGTCGGCGTCGACCAGCAGGTTGTGCACGATGTGCCGGTAGCGCTCGGCCTCGGTGCCGGTGAGCTGGCCGCGGACCGCGTCGCGGACCAGCCGGTGCATCGCCAGGGTGACGCGGGACCCGGTGTCGTGGTCGATGCCGCGCTGCGCCAGGCTGTACTGGTCCACATAGTCCAGCAGTTTGCGGCGGCGCGGGCCGGGGCGCAGCACCAGCGCCAGCTCCGGCGGCAGCCGCCGGCCGCCGGTGCGCCCGTCCTGCCGGTCCATCTGCGAGGTCAGCAGGTCCAGCGGAAGCGTCTCGGGCGCGAAGAAGGTCAGCATCTTGACCAGCTGGACGGCCTGCTTGGCCTCCTCGTCCGGGCTGGTGGTCAAGGTGGTGGCGGCCGCGTTGAACAGGGTGCTCAGCGGCTTGTCGTAGCGGGGGTCGGCGCCGACGTCGATCACCGAGGGCAGCAGCGCGCCGGACAGCAGCTGGAGCAGCTCCCCGGCGGTGACGTGGCCGCCGCCGAGGTCGTGGGCGATCTTGTGCAGCACCACCGGGCTGCCGCCGGCCGCGTCGGTGAGCCGGGCCGCCTCGTCCTGGCTCAGGCCCGGCACCTTGGAGCGCAGGAAGTCGCAGCCCTCGCGCTCGGTGAACGGCGGCACCTTGACCACCGGGGTGTTGAAGTCCCAGTCGCCGCTGACGGTGGTGTAGACGATGTGCGCGCGGCCGTCGATCGGGAACAGCTCGGTGAGCACGACCGGCTTGGCGTGCAGCACCAGGCGGACCGTCTCGTTGCGGATGTGGTAGTGCGGCACGGCGTCGTCGAGCACGAGCAGGCAGCGCAGTTCGGTGGTGCGCAGCGCGTCGGCGACGGCCTGGTGCAGCTGCCCGGGCTCGACCTTCTCCGACACGCCGAGCAGGCCCGCCAGCCGGCCCAGGTCCTCGCGGATCATGGCGCTGGACTCGGCGCGGATCCAGGCGACGACGTCGTACTGGGAGGCGTACCGGTGCAGGTACTCGGCGGCCAGCCAGGACTTGCCGCTGCCGGACGCGCCGCTGACCGCCACCTGCCCCTTCTCGTCGAGGCGGCGGCGCAGGGTCTCGATCTCGGCGTCGCGGCCGAAGAACCACTCGCCGGGCGGGACCGGGACGCGCAGCGGCGGGGACGCCGGCCGGTGCCCGGGGAAGCGGACCGGCGGCAATGCGGCCTCGCCCAGCGGAGTGGTCCGCACCGTCCGCCCGGTGTCGGCGCCCAGCGCCCCGAGGAAGCGCCGGCGCGCGGTCTCCTCGTCGATGTCGCGCAGGTTCACCGAGGCCGTGTCGACGGCCTCCTCGGGCACCGCGGTGGTGCCGCAGATCACGGCCAGCAGCTGGACGCCGCGCGCCTCGGCCATCCGCCGGGCCTCGTTCCAGCCCTCGGCCGGCGCGGTGCTGCCGATCAGCGTCGCGGTCACCACCGGCACGGCGACCCGGCCGGACTCGGCGGCCAGGGCGATCCGCCCGGCGAGCGGCTCCAGCGGATGCGCCAGCACCACCCGGGCGTCGATCCCGGCCCGCACGGCGACCTGCCGGAGCCACTGTGCCCAGACGACGTCGGCGCCCGCGTGGATGATGTCGATGCGCGAGACGCGTCCCGGCGGCGCGTCGGCGGAAGGCGTCACGATGAGTGCTCCGATCGCTGGGTGTGGGGTGGAGTGAGGGGTGGACTGAGGGGTGGAGTGAGGGGTGACTGCTGAGTGAGGGGCTGCCATGCGGCGGAGCGCACGGCGGGACGCGGCACCCGGGGCCGCAAAGCTTCGACCGCGTCCACGACCGCGGCCGTGAACCGCTGCCCGACGGGGGTCAGGCGGCCGGAGGCCAGCAGGTCCCGGCCCGCCGTCAGGGTCTGCGCGCAGGCCGTCGCACCGTGGCCGAGCGCCTCCTCCCGGCTCCGCCCGCCGAGGGCGGCGGCGGCCCGCAGCCACAGCTGCGCCACCGCCGCGTGCGCGTACGCCCCGTGCAGCAGCCCGCTGGCCGGACGCGGCTCGGACCGCCACGGCGAGTCCAGGTCGGCCGGACCGTCGGTCTCGATCAGCGGGACCAGCTCGGCGACGCCGGACAGCTTCGAGTGCTGGAACTCGTGGAGCACGCCGACGGCGGCGGTGAACCTGTCGCCGGGCGTGGTCATGGCCCAGGCGCCGAACGCGTCGGCCAGCGTCGCCGCCGAGGACCGGTCGCCGGGGTCGCCGAGCGGGACCGCGGCCCGGATGCCGCCGGCCAGCGGCGCGGCCAGGGCCGGTACGGCGGTGCCGACCAGCGCGAGGCCGGCGGCGAAGCGGATCCGCCAGCGGCGGTACTCGGCGGCGGAGGCCGGGACGGAGGGACGCGCGGCGGGCCCGGGCAGCGCATCGGGATTGGGCAGCGCATCAGGACCGGGCAGCGCACCGGGACCAGGCAGCGCACCGGGACCGGCGACCTGCCAAGGCCACGCCGCGGGCGTCGCGGGAAGATCGTCGAACTCGACGGTGACCGTGGCCCGGCCGACCACCGCGGTCAGGGTCCGCAGATCGCGCCAGGACGCGTCACCCCGGCGACGGGACGGGCCGCGCAGCGGTTCGACGACCAGCGAGCCGTGGTCGCGGCGCACGACGGCGTGGTCGCCGGGCAGGCCGCTCCACGCGCCGATACCGGGCAGGACCAAGGCACCGGACACCACCGGGACGGTCACCGCGCAGTCGAGGTCGGCGGCGATCGCGGCGGCGGCGGCGAAGGCGCCCAGGTGGGCGGCAAGGTGGGCGGCGGGGCGGGAAGCGGGGTGGGAAGCGCCCCGCGCGGCGCACACCGCTGCCCAGGCACCGAAACGCGGATGCAGCAGCACTCGATCGACGGTCTCAGGACTCTGCCGCTGGGCTTGCACGAGCACTGCGAAAGCCTCAGCGACTTCCGAGCCGTGTTCGTCCCACAACAACGCCGACAGAAACGCCTTGTTGCGACTCAGCCGCGCGCGCCACAGCAACGGCAGCACAGCCGGGTCGTCGCGGAGCCGGGCCAGTGAGAGCAACTGGTCCTCCGCCAGAGTCAGGGTCCTCACGAGGCTCGCGCCGATCCGCCGACCGGTTGGTGCGCCGCGTCGCCCACGGTCCGTCGCATCCGGTCCGCGATCAGGCCGATCAGCCGATACAGGTCCGCGCAGTACACCGAAGGGTTGTCGAACGGATCGACGAACCCTGATCCCGGCGACGTCGGTGGTCCTGGCCGATGCCGGTGCGCGTAGAACCCTCCCCCGCACACTTGGTGCACCGGGCAGCTCCGACACTCCTCACACAGCCCCGCCGCGCCGAGCCGCCGCGCCTGGAACTCCGGCAGCGCCCACGCCTCGTCGAAGCTGTCGTCGAACACGTTCAGGCCGGTGGCCGCGGCCCCGGGCGCGATGCCCTTGAGCGCGTCCACCTGCTCGATCGCGCCGTCGGTCTCCACCACGACGACGGCCGAGGGCGACAGCCCGACCAGCTCCACCGCGCTGGCGCCGCCGAGCAGACCGATCATGAGCTCCTCGAACAGCCGCACCGTCGGCGCCGGACGCGGCCGGGTGTACCAGTGCTCGAACACGCTGCCGAGCCAGTCCCCGTACTCCGTTTCCCGGCCCGGGCGGCGGCGCGGCGGGCGGCCCCAGCTCGCGTGCGGCAGCAGCAGGTCGATCGCGGGCGGCTCGAAGGCTGCCAGCGCCTCGTAGACGGCGATCGGATCGGCGTCGACGTCGATCACGCACAGCAGTCCTCGGAACAGGTCCGGGGCCGTTGTCCGGAGCAGTTCCACGGCGCGCGCCACCGCGGCGTGACTACCGGCCTGGTGCCCTTCTCGGCCGCCATCCCGCCGCGGCCGATGCCGGTCGTGCACGGCGGCCGGTCCGTCCAGGCTGATCCCGACGCCGATCCCCAACTCTCCAAAGAGCTCAAGGTGCGCCGGAGTCAGCCGCACCCCGTTGGTCTGCACCACGACATCGATCCGGCGTCCCGGTGCGGCGGCCCGCACCGATTCCACCACCGACCGCAGCACCGCGGGTCCGGCCAACAGCGGTTCGCCACCGTGCAGCACCAGGTCGGCGCGCGGCACGTCGTGGGTCGCCAGGTGCTCGGCGATGCGCTCGGCGGTCCGCGCCACCGTCGCGGGCGCCGGTACGCGGGGGCGGGTGCGCCAGGAGTCGTCGTCCGGCCGGTAGACATAGCAGTAGTCGCACGCCAGGTCGCACCGGGCGTGCAGTTTGACGACGAACTCGGTGAAGGCCTCCGGCCGCGCCGGCGCCGCCCCCGGTTCAGTGGTCGGGGTCATCGCCGCTGTCCGGCCCGAACGGCACGTCCACGGCCGTCAACCCGGCGTTGAACCCGGCATAGACGATGCCGGACCCCTCGCGACGGCGCAGCGTGGCCGCGACGGCGGCCCGCAGCGCCGGGTTGCCGGCGTCGGCAAGCGCGTCCAGGGCGAGATCGGAGAGATCGGGCATTCCGCCGACCGGCTCGGTGTGTGCCATTGAGGTGCCTTCCCCCGGGGGCCGCTCCCGATCAGGGACCGGGCCGCATATTTCAGGCGTCTTCCAAAATAGTTCATGACGGACGGTTTCGTCTCACCACCTGTGGCAGTACTCGACGACACCTGTTTCCGGCCGCTCACGGCCCGGTCATCGTCCCATCCCCTCCGGCTCCGGCCGCACCTGTTCGGCCGCCTGCATCAGCATCAGTACCACGTCCCGGTCCCCGGCCCCGGCCGCCTGGTCCATCAGCACCGCCGCGACCCGGATCCGGATCCGCGACGGCAGCGCCGGGTCGACGGCCTGGTCGACGACGCGGTCGAGTTCGAGGGCGAACTCGTCGGTGGCGACGGCGTCGTAGGCCATCCGCCGCAGCGCCTCGACGATCTTGTCCACCGGCACGGTCTCGGCGTAGGCGGCGAGCCGGGCCACCGCCAGGTACGCCTGCGCGGTCTTCAGGGCCAGGATGCCGCGCCGCTCGGACCACAGGGCCGCGGCCTGGCCGAAGTACTCGGCCGCGGCGTTCAGCGTCGCCGGGTCGCCGAGCTGGTCGCCGAGCAGCAGCAGGACGCCGCCGAGCCGCTCCTGGAACCGGGCCCGCCGCGGATCCCGGGTGGTGATCGCGCCGTAGGCCGCCTGCGCGGTGCGGACGGCGTCGATCAGGAAGTCCGTCTCCTGCGACACCTCGTAGCGCCGGACCAGGATCCCGGCGAGCTCGTCGAGCGGGTCGGCGCGGTCGGCGTCGTCGGCGTCCTCCGCCACGGCGGACTCGGCCAGCGCCGTCTTGGCGGCCAGGATCGCCTGATCGAGGTCGGCGACGTCGCCGTGCTGGGTGAAGCGGCGGCTCAAAAGCTCGGCCATCCCTCTCAGGACACCGCCACGCCGGGAGTCGCCCTCGCGCAGCCGGCGCAGCACGGCCCGCAACGCGTCGAGCGCCCGGTCGACGGCGCCCGGGTCGGGAGCGGCTCCCAGCTCGCGCACCGCGAGATCGAAATCGCCCCATTCATCCGGATCACCAGCGACGCTAGCAAATCCCGGCGCCAGCTTCAGGAGGCTCGCCACCGGGATTAGCGCGAATGAGTGGCCGCCGGACTCCCGCGACGGCATCGACAGCGCCGCACGGAACAGGCGCCCGGACACGTCGTAGTTCTCCAACAGGAACTGTCCGGTCCGCCGATGGATGTCGCGCACCTCTGTGTCCTGCACACCGCCGCGCAGAATCTCGCCGATCCGGCCGGGATACCGGAACTGCCGCAGCTCCTCGCGCGCCTCCCAGTTCCCAGCCCCGGCCGGCGCCGGCTCCGACGTCAGCAACCCGCCGGCCAACACCTCGGCCAACGCACTGGCACCGATCGGCGGCGAGGCGGTGCGCTGCACCATCCGCATCACCGGCAGCGCCAAGGTGGTCACCGACAGATAAGCGGCCAGCCGATAAGCCTCGGGCGAGGAAGAGGACCGGAACCGCCGAACCCGCTCGGCCGGATCCTCCCCGAGCTCCTCGGCCTGGATCCCGGCCACCCGCCGACGCTCCTCACGCGGCACCGGCACCGGACGCATCAACAGCGGGAAGCGGGCTTCGAGCAGGCCGCCGGCCAGCAGCCGGGCGAACGGATCGAGCCAGCCGGGGGCGAGTTCCAGGACCGGGATGGGGAGCGGGGCGGGGGCGGATGCCGGGGCGGGGTTGGGCACCGGGCCTGCGCGGCCGGGCGTGTAGGCCGAGCCAGGCGCGGGGCTCGTGCCGGTCGGGCCGCTCGCGGAGGCCGGGCCGCTCGTGCTGCCCGGATCAGTTCCGCCGCTCGCACTGCTCGAATCAGTCCTGCCGCTCGCACTACCCGAATCAGTTCCGCCGCTCGCACTACCCGAATCAGTTCTGCCGCTCGCGCTACCCGGATCGGTTCCGCCGCTTGCGCTACTCGGGCCAGTTCCGCCGCTCGCACTGCTCAAATCGGTCCTGCCGCTCGTGCCGGCCGGATCGACCTTGCCGCTCGCACTCCCCGACTCAGCCCTGCCGCTCGCTCTGCTCGTATCAGCCCTACCGCTCGCCCCGCTCGTCCCCGCCGCCCCCGCCAGTCGCAGCGGCACCGGCTCGCCCGCCGGATGCGCCCGCAGCCACCCCAGCACCGCCTGCAACCCGGTCCGGTGCCACAGCCGCGCCGGCAGCGGCTGGGCCAGCACCACCGGGGAGGACACGGCCAGCGCGGCGAGCTCGTCCTGCGCGGTGCCCCAGCGCCAGGCGTCGGTCAGCGCCACTGTCAGCACCATGATGATCCGGCGGCCGGAGGGGTCACGCAGCGCGGACAGCGGTCGGTCGCCGGGGGCGTCCGGTCGGGGTCCGACCAGCAGTCGGCCCTCGGCGTCCTCGGACTGGTACCAGGCGGTGACCCGGCGGAAGCCGCCGACCGCGTCGAGCAGCGTCTCGACCTCGGCGCCCAGCCCCTGCCAGGCCGCCATCGACGGGTGCCGGTCCAGCACCAGCGCCACCTCGCGGTCCCGGACCGCGCCGGGCCGGGTCACCGGCCAGGGGGCGCCGACCGTGGCGCTGCGCTCGATCGAGGCGTCCTCGTCGAACACCGGGTGCCGGGGGTCGGGCGAGCGGCGGGCCAGCGGCCGCAGGTCGCGCAGCAGGCGGGCGGCGGCCTCGATGGCCGGCGGCCCCGGCAGTCCCAGGTGCCCGCCCTGCTCCGGGCCCCCGTTCGGGTCGACGGTGCGCAGCCAGGCGTTGGCGATCAGCTCCACGTCGACCGCCGCCGCCTCCGACCCGCCGGCCGCCGGGAAGGGCGAGCGGGGCGGCCGGGGCGGGCCGGGATCGGCCGGGGTCTCGGACGGGGGCTGCTCCCCGTCCTCGATGCACCGGGCCAGCCACAGCATCTCCGCGATCTGCTCGCCGCCGAGCTTCAACGGCGCCAGGGCCTCGATGAGATCGCGTATGTCGCCCATCGGGCTCACCAGGGCCGGCTGGTCGCCTGCATGAGCTGCATGGCCAGGTCCTCGCGGGCCTGGCGTCCGAGTCCGGGATCTCGGCCGGAGGCCTCCCGCAGGGTATGGATCGCGATCAGCAGCCGGTCGGTGGGCAGCGTGCCGCTGCGCTCCAGCCGGTCCATGAAGACGCTGATCACGTCGGCGTACTCCCCCACCGC
Organism: Catenulispora yoronensis; assembly: GCF_039531695.1. Classification (NCBI taxonomy): domain Bacteria; kingdom Bacillati; phylum Actinomycetota; class Actinomycetes; order Catenulisporales; family Catenulisporaceae; genus Catenulispora; species Catenulispora yoronensis. Next base: position 61,447 of record NZ_BAAAQN010000023.1, on the reverse strand, counting down.
TCCGTCGCCGAGGTGCGCGCGGACCACCGCTTCCACCTGGCCGCGGTCCGGGCTCTCCAGCCGCAGCTGGAGCACCCGGCGCAGGAACGCCGGCGGGAAGTCCCGCTCGCCGTTGCTGGTCATCACGATGATCGGGAAGGCGCGGCAGCGCACCAGGCCCTCGTGCACCTCGACCAGCTGCTGGTCCTCACCGCCGTGCGTGGCGACGGTGACCGCGCGGCGGTAGGAGCGCATCCGGCGCAGCTCAGGGATCTGATACTCGCCGTCCTCGAGCACGTGCAGCAGGTCGTTGGGCAGGTCGACGTCGGCCTTGTCGATCTCGTCGATCAGCAGGACCCTGGGACGCCGGTAGGGCAGCAGCGCCGTGCCCAGCGGGCCCAGGGTGAGATAGTCGGCGATGTCGGCGACCTCGGAAGCGGCGGCCTCACGAACCGCACCGGACTCGGCGCGCACGGCGGCGTCCCCGACCCGCGCATCCTCGAACCGCCGCAACGCGTCGTACTGGTACAACCCCTCCCAGACCGTGCTGCGGCTGTTGATCGGCCACGACAGCACCGGCCCGAGCCGCAGCTCGCGCGCGATCAGATAGGCCAGCGTCGATTTGCCCAGCCCCGGCCGCCCGGTCACGAGCAGCGGACGCCGGCAGAACAGCGCCGCGTTCACCAAGTCAAGGTCCCGGTCGCGCAGTTGGTGCGCGCCGATGTGCTGTGCTCCCTCTCCCAGCCGCCGGGCCCACTCCGGGCCGTCGGCGCCGTTCACCGCGACCGGCGGCACCGTCCGCCCGCCGCCGTCGAAGGTCCGGGCCAGCATCGGATCGGGCACCCGGGCCCAGCCGTCGTGCGGCTCCCCGCTCCCGGTGAAGACGTGCCACGCGCTTCCGGTCATCGCCAACCCCCTCACCCCGCGCCGAGCGGCGCGGCGCGCCTGGTCAGTTCCGGCCGGTCCAGGACGTAGACGACGTCGCACCAGCCTCGGCGTGGATCCCCGTCTTCCAATGTGCCACGGACCAGCTCGGTATGCATATCAAGAACCTGTTTCCGCCAGCGGTCCGGATTGTTCTCGGTCAGGCTCGAGACCAGCTCGCGGCGGAACCGGCGGCCCGCGCACAGCTCCTGGGCGGCGTGGTCCTCGCACCGGGACCGGCGCCACACCATGAGCGGATAAGAACGCTGATCCGTCTTGGTGAAAACGAGCTCGTTCGGCGGTTCGTTCGATCCGGCGCCGTGCCGGGTCGCGAACAGGTTGCCGAGCTGCTCCTCGTCGTGGCCGTCCCAGCAGTCCAGCCAGGCCAGGGCCCCCGCGCCGGCCTCGGCCAGCCCGGCCAGGTGCCGCGTCATCAGGCCCCTGGCTCCGACGCTGCGCACGAAGGTCCGGCTGCGGCGCGGCACCACCCGGTAGTTGTCGTCGCTGAACCGGTCCAGGTCCCGGCCGTCGGCACCGCGCCGGCGCCAGGCCGCCAGGTGCTCGCCGGACAGCCGGCCGTCCGGCAGCGCGACCTGGATCTCGACGTCCTGCGCGGTGGAGTCCAGATACTCGTGGATCGCCCGCCGCAGCGCGCCGGTGGCGGCCTCGTAGCTGACCGCGGAGCACGCGCCGGTCTGCGAGATGACCTCGCCCTGCTGGTAGCGGAACAGCTCCCACTCGTGCGGCTCGCCGTCCTGCACGGCGGTCAGGCAGGCCTGGACCACGCCGATGATGACGTCGATCGGAGGGCCCTGGGCGGCCTGGAGCCGCAGCCCCTGGAAGGCGGGGTAGGGGACGCCCCAGCGCCGGGCCACGGTCAGCGCGTGGTCCTTCAGCTCCTCCCGGACGGCCGGCGGCGTGCCCGGCCGCGCCATCGCCGCCAGGCACAGCTTCGTCATCCGGGGAACCTCGCCGATCGCGGTGCCGGTCCGGACCCTGATGAACTCGGCCAGATCGCGCAGCGCGACCAGCCGGCGTTCGCGCAGCGGCGTGGCGAAGCTCGGGCACAGCTCGCGGTAGTAGTCGTTGACCTCGGCGCGGCCGACCGGCTCGACCAGTTCCGGGAACAGCCCCATGACCCGGGCGTACCGCTCGCGCGCGGCGGTGTCGCCGATCGCCAGCGAGAACCATTCCTTGCGGGCGCGGTGGTGGGCGTCGTGGGAGTGGACGATGTCCCGATAGAGGTCGTCGTCGCAGGCGTCGCGCAGGGCCTGGAGAACCGGCACGCAGAAGCCGCCGAGCGGGATGTTCGGATGGATCGAGGCCTTGACGAAGGCGCAGACGCTGCCGTCTTCGTGGGAGTAGACCGGGCCGCCGGACTTGCCCGGACGCAGCACGTTGGCATCCAGCCGCAGGTCCTCCAGCGCATCGGCCACGATGAACTTGAGGCGCTCGAAGCTGGGGTCGCCCTTCTCCAGGTTGAGTCCGCAGACGCGCAGCGAGGAGTCGATCTCCGGCTCGGGCTCGCCGAGGAGCACCGGGGGCGCGTCGGGGGCGGCGGCCGGGTCGATGCGCAGGACGGCGACGTCGGGCATCGGGAAGGCGCGGCCGACGACGCCGGGAGTGGCGCGTACGACCACTGCGGGGACTGTCACGGGATCGTCGGCGCCGCCGCCGTTGCCGCCGACCTCGGCGAACAGCAGGTCCCACTGCGAGCCCTCGGCACCGTCGACGACGTGCGAGGCGGTGATCACATACTTGGGGCTGATGCGGAACGCCGTACCGATGGATTGCGACTCACCGGGCCGACGCACCGCGGCGCAGGCCCGCAGCACCAGATCATCCACCTGTCTGGCGACATAGGACGGCTGCGGCCGGTCGTCGTTCGGCGGCATGGCCCGGCTCAGTTCTTCTTCTGCTTCGCCGCGGCGTCGGCAGCCACCCGCGCCGCCATTCCGGTCCACTCCACCGACACCTTCAGCGCCGCCTTGGTCCCGGCCTCGGCCACCACCCCGACCAGCTGCCCGGATTTCGCGGCGATCTCGATCGAGAATTCCACCGCCACCTTGTCGGGGACCTTCTCCGGCTCCAAGGCCGCGAAACTCTCGTGCACCGAGACCGCGACGTGCTGGATGGTCTCTTTGAAATCCGCGAGCTTCTTCACTTTGCGGAACAGATTCCTGACACCGACGTCACCGACCTCGGGAATGGTCTCCAGATCGTCGGCTCCGACGCCGACACCGGCACCGCCACCACCGGCGACGGGGACGTCCACCTCCGCCAGGCTCGCGACGTCCTCTCCGGGCGCGACCTCCACCCGGGCATAGACGACCCCGCCAGGCAACAGGATCTCAAGCAGCTCAGCCACGCCGTACCCCCCAGAGTCGTCATGCGCCGCCGAGCAGCAGGATATGCCCCGACCCACGACGACGGACCATCTCATCACAGAGTACTTACTAGGGGGAACCTCTGCCCGCCCTCTGCGTGCCCTCTGCCCACCCGGATCACCCGTCAGGGCCAGCCAGAATGCGGACATCGATCGGCGCGCTTTAAGTGGTGACTGAACCGTGTCGCCCGCCCGATTGGATCCGTCATGTACTACAGCAGCGGCAACTACGAGGCCTTCGCCCGCCCGCGCAAGCCCGCCGGGGTCGACGGGAAGACGGCGTGGTTCGTCGGGGCCGGGCTGGCGTCGATGGCCGGGGCCGCCTTCCTGATCCGGGACGGCCAGCTGGCGGGCGACAAGATCACCATCCTGGAGCGGCTGAAACTGCCCGGCGGCGCGCTGGACGGGATCAAGGAGCCGCGCAAGGGCTTCGTGATCCGCGGCGGCCGGGAGATGGAGAACCACTTCGAGTGCCTGTGGGACCTGTTCCGCTCGATCCCCTCGATCGAGATCGAGGGCGCCAGCGTGCTCGACGAGTTCTACTGGCTCAACAAGGACGACCCGAACTATTCGCTGCAACGCGCCACCGAGAAACAGGGACAGGACGCTCACACCGACGGCCTGTTCACGCTCACCGACCGGGCCCAGAAGGACGTCGTCAAAGTGTTCCTGGCCACCCGGGAGCAGATGGAGGGCAAGCGGATCGACGAAGTGTTCGGCGCCGACTTCCTGGCCAGCAACTTCTGGCTGTACTGGCGGACGATGTTCGCCTTCGAGGAATGGCACTCGGCGCTGGAGATGAAGCTGTATCTGCACCGGTTCATCCACCACATCGGCGGGCTGCCGGACTTCTCGGCGCTGAAGTTCACCAAGTACAACCAGTACGAGTCGCTGGTGCTGCCGCTCTACCGCTGGCTGCTGGACCAGGGCGTCACCTTCCGGTTCGACACCGAGGTCACCGACATCGAATTCGCGTTCGAGGGCGACCGGAAGCAGGCGACCGCGATCCGCTGGCGGACCGGCGGCTCCCCCGAGGCCGGCGGTACAGAGTCCGGCGGTACAGAGTCCGGCGACACAGAGCCCGGCGGCGTCGACCTCGGCCCCGACGACCTGGTCCTGGCCACCATCGGCTCCCTGACCGAGAACTCCGTCGACGGCGACCACCACACCCCGGCCCACCTCGACGAGGGCCCGGCCCCGGCCTGGGACCTGTGGCGCCGCGTCGCCGCCAAGGACCCCGCGTTCGGCCACCCCGACGTCTTCGGCGGCCACATCCCCCAGACCAAGTGGGAGTCGGCCACCGTCACCACCCTGGACGCCCGCATCCCCCGCTACATCGAACAGATCTGCAAGCGCGACGCGTTCAGCGGCAAGGTGGTCACCGGCGGCATCGTCACGGTCCGCGACTCCGCCTGGCTGCTCAGCTGGACGGTGAACCGCCAGCCGCACTTCAAGCAGCAGCCGAAGGACCAGATCGTGGTGTGGCTCTACGGCCTGTTCCCCGAGGCCCCGGGCGACCACGTCGCCAAGCCCATGCAGGACTGCACCGGCGAGGAGATCGTCCAGGAGTGGCTGTTCCACCTCGGCGTGCCGGTCGCGGACATCCCCGAGCTGGCCGCCGAGGCCGCCCGCTGCGTCCCGGTGATGATGCCCTACGTGACGTCCTTCTTCATGCCCCGCAAGGCCGGCGACCGCCCCGACGTCGTCCCCGAGGGCGCCGTGAACTTCGCCTTCATCGGCCAGTTCGCCGAGACGTCCCGCGACTGCATCTTCACCACCGAGTACTCGGTCCGCACCGGCATGGAGGCGGCCTACCGCCTGCTGGACATCGAGCGCGGCGTCCCGGAGGTCTTCAACTCGACCTACGACATCCGGACCCTGCTGGAGGCCACCACGCGCCTGCGCGACGACGACCCCCTGCACCTGCCGGGCCCGGCCCGGCTGCGCGACCGCGTCCTGGCGCGGCTGGACGCCACGGAGGTCGGGGAACTGTTGCGCGACGCCGGGCTGATCGCCGAGGACAAATGAGGGGCTTCCACGATCAGTTCCCTGTCACTTGCCCAGGTCCATCGAGGTCTGGGCGATCCGGGCGAACCGCGGATCGGTGACCATGGCCACCATCTGATCGAACGTCAGCTGCGGGGTCGACGCCGCCGGGGTGTCGGTCGACAGCACGTCCCGGGTGCCACCGAACAGCTTGATCTCGGCCCCGCTGCCCTTCGGGTCGTCGGGCACGTAGTCGAAGGTGGCGACGCTGTTCTGCGGATCGCTGAAGTCGCTGGTCCACTTGGCGGTCCCGCCCGCCACCTTCTTCACCGTGCAGTTCGGATCGTGCTGGGAGCACGTCAGGTTGTTCGTCCCCGCCAGGACCGAGTCCCGAGCGGCGGTGTACCACTCCAGGCTGTTCGTCCCGGACGGCCCGGTCAGCACGAGCCACCCGTTCGCGGTCTGGGCGTAGTCGACCCTGAGCGTCACACCGGCCGGCAGCATCGGCTTGACCAGAGCCGCCAGCTGCGCGTCGACCGCGGTCCGCGCATCGACGGCGGCCTGCGACGGGGCGACGTCGGAGGCGAGGACCTCCTCGATCTGCGCGACCTCGGCCTTGGAGGTCAGGGCGAGGAAGTCGTCGACAGAGATCGTCAGCCCCTTTCCGGCCGCGCCCTTGATCTCGTTCTTGGTCGGCGGCCACTCGGTCGCCGCCAACCCGGCCGGCGCCGAGGACGCGTAGGGCATCGGCGCGACCTGGGTCTTCTCGGCGAGCTGGAGGGGGGGCTCGGTGGCGTCGTCGGAGACGAAGGTCATCCGCAGGCCCCGCCAGACCACGTCGTCCTCGTGGCCCGCCTGGAACATGCCCGCGGGCTGGTTGCCCTGGAAATCGTCGGCGGCGGTACGGTCCTCGGTGCTGATGTAGACCGTGCCGCCCGGCACCTTCCGGACGTCGCAGGGCTTGGACGCCTTCGAGGCGGTGACCGCGCAGAACTGGTCTTTGACGTGAGCCGGGTCGACCGCGAACGACGGCAGCGCCTGGACCTCGACCTGCGACTGCCCGGTCGCGTCGGTCACGGCGAACTGGGCGCCGAACCCGTCCCAGGTCTTGGGCGCGACCGCGACGGCCTTCCCGTTCGGCAGCGCCGCCTGCAACAGCGCGGGCAGCCGCATCCGGGCGTCCACGACCTTGTCCGAGGCGAACTCCGGGGTACGGGCCGCCGGCGTCCGGCTCGGCTTCGGCGTCTTCGGCGTCTTCGGCGTCTCCGGGGCCGAGGGCGCGGTCGCGGTGGCCTTCGGAAGCGGGCTCGGGGTCGGGGTGATGGTCGGGGCGTTCCCCTTCGGACCGGCCTGCGACAGGAGAACGCTGACCGCGCCGACCGCGACGATCCCGGCCGTGGAGCCCGCCACCTGGACGAGCCGGCGGTTGCGGCGCATCCGCCGGCCTCGGGCGAGGCCGCCGTGCACTGCGGAGGGGACATCGGGGTCGGACTCGTGTGCCGCTGCGCGCAGTGCCTGCGCGAGGCTCTCAGGGCTGGACATAGGTCGCTCCGTTTCGAACCGGGTTGAGGGAGCCGGTGACGCCGGAAGGCCTGGCGGCCGTGGCGGCCGTGGACGAGGCTGCTCGCGGTGCCGTGGGCGAAGCAGCATGCGGTGCCGCGTTCTTCGCCGGGGCGGCACCGGCGCCCTCACCGCTGCCCCCGGCCGCACCACCGTCGGCGTCGCTGTCCCCGTCGTCGTCGGCCAGTTCCAGGAACCGCGGCCCGAGCACCGCGCGCAGCCGCGCCAAAGCCCGCGACGACTGGTTCCGCACCGCCGCCGCGCTGAGCCCCAGCGCGTCCGCCGTCTCGTCGACGCTCCGGTCCTCCCAGTAGCGCAGCACGATCACCGCACGGTCCCGGCTGTCCAGCCGCGCCAGACCGTCCATCAGGCTCATCCGAAGCGCGACATCCGATTCCCGCGCGGCGGCCTCGGGAATCTCCGCCTGCGGCAGTTCCCCGGAGCTGCGCTTTCTCCGATACGACAGATACGTGCGGACCAATACCGTCTGCACATATCCCGCCGGATTGTCGATCGCCCCCGCCCCGCGCCAGGCGACGAACATCTTCCCGAGCGTCTCCTGAACGAGGTCCTCGGCCAGATGCCAGTCCCCGGTCAGCAGATAGGCCGTGCGCAGCAAATGCGCGCCCCGCGCTGAGGCGAGCTCAATGAACTCTTGTTCCCCGCGCTGTCGTTTCAGCTTGCTTCTCATCCATCCCCTCCGTCGGCCACCAGCACTTGTATTGACTCCGTGGCCGACGGTTCGATCCCAGCCCCAGCTCAGCGCCAACGCCAACGCCAACGCCGCGGGGCCCCATGCCGCCAGGCATGGGGCCCCGCACCGAACTCCCGCGTCAGCGGCCTTCCAGCCCCTTGACGTTGTTCCCGAACGTCCAGCCCAACGACCCGTCCCAGTTGATGGACCAGGTCATCAGACCCTTCGTCTGGCCTCCGACACTGCTCCAGGCCTGCGACACCAGCGAGGGCGTCATGTAGCCGCCGCCGGCGCCCGGCTGCGCGGGCAGGCCCGGCACCTGGTACTCGTAGGGCACGCGGATCGTCGTGCCCTGGATCACCAGACCGGTGTTCAGGCAGTTCGTCTGGACCTGGAAGCCCTGGACGGTGGCCGCCTGGTAGGAGTCACCGGAGCAGCCGTACATGCTGCCGTTGTAGTACTGCATGTTCAGCCACCACAGGCGGCCGTTGTCCATGTACTTCTTGATGATCGGCAGGTAGGCGCCCCAGATCGAGCCGTAGGTGACGCTGCCGCCGGTGACGTAGGCGGTCTCCGGAGCCATGGTCAGACCGAAGCCGGCCGGCATCTGGGCGAGCACGCCGTCGATGATCCGCTCCAGGTTCGCCTGCGACGCCGACAGCGTACCGATGCTGCCACTGCCGGCCAGGCCGGTCTCGATGTCGATGTCGATGCCGTCGAAGTTGTACGCCTTCAGGATCGGCACGACGGTCGCCACGAACTTGTCCGCGACCGTGCTGGAGCTGAGGTCGATGCCCGCGGCCGCGCCGCCGATCGACATCAGGATGGTGGCACCGGCGGCCTTGGCCGCGCAGTAGTCGGCCGGGGTGCCGACCTTGACGTTGGTGTCCATCCCGTCCTGCCACTGCACGGTGCCGTCGGACAGGATGACCGGGAACGCGGCGTTGATCACGTTGTAGCCGTGCTGCTGGATCCGCGAGTCGTTGATCGGGATCCACCCCAGGCCCGGGTGCACGCCGTTGAGCGCGCCGTCCCAGTTCTCCCAGTAGCCCTGGATCACCTTGCCGGACGGACGCGGCTTGGTCGCGCAGGTGCTGCCGCCGGGCGGCGTCGACGACGGGCTCGTCGACGGCGAGGTGGACGGGGACGTGGACGGCGAGGTCGACGGGTGCGTCGACGGCGACGTGGAGGGCGAGGTCGACGGGCTCGTGGACGGCGAGGTCGACGGCGACGTGGACGGCGTGGAGCTGCTCGGCGACGTCGGGCCGGCCGGGCCGGTCAGCGCCAGGTCGTCGGCGTGGTACGCGGGCTGGCCGTACCAGCCGTGCACGAACACCTGGACCGAGGTCTGGCTCGCGGTGGTGGTGAACGACACCGACAGCTGCTGCCACGAGGTCGCCGACGGCGTCCACGTGGAGGTGCCGCCGGTCACGCCGACGTAGACATAGGACCCCTGCACGTACGCGGAGAACGTGTAGGCCGTGTTCGGCTGGACCGAGACGGTCTGCGTGCACTGCGCGCTGGACTGGCCGGCCGGGGTGCCGACCAGCGAGTGGCTCCCGCTGTGCACCGGCGAGCTGGCGACGGCACCTGAGCCGGCGTCGCAAGTCCAGCCGGACAGGTCCCCGGTCTCGAAGCCGGGGTTGGTCAGCAGGTTGGCGGCGAGGTCCGCGCCGGCCGTCACAGTCGTGGGGGCTGTGGCGGCCGTGGCGGCGGTCGCCAGGCCCGCGGCCGTGGCCGCGAGCACGATGGCGCCGCCGGCGGCAACGAGCTGCCGTCGACGGGGGCTGAGATTCAAGGGCATAAACGTCCTCCAGGCAGCACGAAATGGCGAGTTGGCGGATGCCTGCTGCTCCGGAGCTGCGGCTAGCACGCAGATTGGACTAGACCTGTTGTGCTGTCAAGACGTCACAGCCGCCTGTTTTCCGCATAGGGTTTGCCAAGGGTCGTTCCCCTTGACCGGCAAGGGTTCCCGGTCCGCACGGTTCGGCCCGCCGCGAGCCGCCCGGACCGGGCCGAACCCGTCGCGACTAGCGGACAACGATCCCGATCGACTCCAGATACCGCGAACCGCCGAAGTCCCCGGACCCGGTCGAGCCGAAGAACCCGATCACCCGCTGCTGGTCCGGATGCGGGGCATGGATCGCGAACGGCCGCGGTTGCGTCACCCCGTCGGCCGTTCCGAACACCTGCGTGTCCCGGCCGCTGCGCCGATGGAACTGGAGCCGCGTGATCCGCGGGCCGCCGTGCCAGGACCCCCATTCGCCGGAGACGCCGATCAGCGGATCCACCTCGTCGAAGACGACGGTCACCTTCCGGGCGCTGCCGGGCGGCGTGCCGGTGCCGCCGCGCAGCGGATCCACCGTGCCGTTCTCGTGCACGACGTGGATGCCCTCCAGGACCGCGTCGGCGTAGACGTCGATCCGGGAGACCCGCTCCCGGTCCGCGGTGTCGTCGAACGCTGATCCGTTGCCGCCGCCGACCTGGTCCAGGCGGACCGGCACGGCACCCCAGGTGACCGCGTGCGGGCCCGAGTAGTACCACAGCGGCTCCCAGTAGGTGCGGAGCAGTTCCTCCACGGCCGCCGGGCCTTCGACGAGGTAGTTGAACTCCGCCAGGGAGCCCGGATACAGGTTGTCCGATCCGACGACGTAAGCCTCGTCGTCGATGATCAGCACCTTGGCATGGTTGCCGGGCGCGGAGGGCACTTTGTCGTAGATGTAACCGCTGCCTTTGAGGATGGACAGCGCCGCACTGCCGATCACGCCGCGCTTCGGCGGCTTCTTGCTCAGCATCGGCTGCTTGAGCGTGGCCGTGTAGCCCTCCGGCGACAGCTGGGGCCACTTGTAGGTCTCGCCCTCGACGGTGTCGCGCCGGGCGACCGCGTCGGTGTAGTACATCGGCGCGACGAACAGGCGGCTCAGGGCCTCGGCGTGGTCCCCGCCCGGGTCCGGCAGCGGCGCGTCGGTGGCCACGTCGTGCGTCATGTAGTACTTCATCAGGTCGAAGGTGCGGACGGCACCGGAGCCGAACGAGTACTGGTCGCCCTCGGCGCCGGCGCCGGCGTCCAGGGGCGAGACGACGACCTGCACCACCAGGTCCTTGTTCGCCTGCAACGCCTGGATCAGCCACTGGCAGACCACATGGTCCGACCAATTCTTCTTCCACGCGCTGATCAGGTCCATCTGCGACATCTTGATGCTGCGCCGGGCGTTCAGGATCAGATCGCGCTTCATGAGCTCGGAGGCGTCCTGATAGTCGGTGCTGTTGCGCCAGTACTTGCCGACCGCCAGCATCCCGGTGGTCGGCTTGTACTCGCGGAGTCCGGCGTACGGGCGGTGCTCGACCCGCACCGGGAAGCAGTCCTGAAGGAGCAGGGGCAGCTGGAGCAGGTCCTGGGTGCGGCGGTCGCCCGAGGGCGGACCCGGCGGCATCGGGGGCACCGGCGGCGTCGGATCGTCGTCGTGCCAGTCGACGATCTCATCCTGACGGGCTCGCACCCACGCCGCGACGCCCCGATCGGCGAACGGGTCGACGGGACGGGCGGCGGAGGGATTGCGGCCGTGCCACATGACCGAGACCGGGTCCAGCTGCTCCTGGGTGAGCAGATCGCCGCCGACCCCCCACAGCTGGTCCAGGAAGCCGTGGGCGCCGGCCGCCGCCGGACCGTGGACCACGGCCGACACGTCGTGGACCGGCGGGTAGCTGCGGAACAGGTCCATGTTCAGGTTGTGGCCGCCGGTCAGCGCCTCGACGCCGTCGACGGCCACGATCTTCGTGTGGTTCCACGTCATCTTGGTGTTGTCGCTGGCGAAGATGCCGTCGCCGCCGAAGACCTTCCACTGCAACGTGGAAAGGATGCCTTCTCGCAGCCGATAGAACCGGCCCAGCCAGATGTCGGGCATCACTTCCCAGGCGTCGCGGCGATCGCGGACCAGGCGGACCAGGGCCTGCTTGAACAGCCGGTAGTTCGTCGGCTCGCCGATCGGGACGGCCGGGGTCTGCCCGAACATGAAGCGGAACTGCGTGGGCGCGGTGCGGTGTATCCGCCGGCTCAGCGCGGTGTCCATGGCGCCGAGGATGATGCCGCCCCAGTCCGGATCCGGAGCGTTCAGCGACGAGATGTCGCACCGGAACCGGGCCTTCTGCACGATCTCTTCGAGGACGACCTCGAAGTCGTTCTGCCGGTTCCAGGACTGGGGCATGATGCCCTTGCCGAACGGCAGGCCCCAGACTCGGGGCGTGTCCATGAGGCGCAAGTAGTTGCGCCCGGTCCGCTGGTTGTAGAAGTCCTGGATCTCTTCTTGCACGCTGTCTATCTCGGTCATGGCTTCCCCCTTGTCTACAGAAAGGTCCAATGCGCCCAGCCCTTGCCGGCGCGGGCGGCGGTGACGGGATACGGCTGCCGGTACGGCGGATCGCCGACCACGTCCTCCAGGTAGTAGGTGTTCCAGGGGAGACGGCCGGAGATCGAGGAGATCTCGCGCACGTACGGACGCCCCGGGCGGACGCTGTCGCGCAGGGCGCCGCCGCCCATCGCGTCGAACTGCGCGTGGTCCAGGTTGATCTCCTGGCGCAGTTGCAGCACGCTCGGCGTGACCGCCGACCGCGTGGTGAACTCCGACCCCCAGCTGGTGAGGTAGGCGCGCGCCAGGCGGTAGATCAGGTGCGGCACCCGGGCCGCGCTGTCGCTGACTTTGCTGTAGTCGTATTTGCCGTCGCTGGTCGCGATTCCGGCGACGGTCCCGTGGCGGCCGCGGGACGCGAACAGGCGGTAGCCGGTGGGCTGCGCGGCGGCGGCGTCCGGCTTCAGCGGGTCCTTGAGCTGATAGTTGTCGGCCAGGTGCTGCCAGCCGTCGCCGAGCACCGGGCGCTGGTGGTTGCCGGTCATCCGGCCGTTGGGCCGCGGCACCAGACCGTCGAAACCGATGTCGAGGTGGTCCCACGCGGTGATGCCGACGTATTCCGCGACGTTCGGGGGCAGTTGGGTCAGGATGCCGTACCAGTTGCCCGGTCCGGGGACCGGGTCGATCGCGAGGATGCGGACGTCGATGTCCGGCATGCCGTAGGCGTAAAGGAACCAAGCGGCCATAACGCATTCCACGGCGCCTCGGCTGTGGCCGATGAAGTTGAAGCGCCTCGCACCGCTGGCGGCGGCGAGATTCGCGGCATGGAGGGCAAGGGCTGCGGCGTCCCAACCGGTGAAGACGGACGCCGTCGAACGCTGATCGCCGCCGGAATACGGGCGCGATTCTGATATCAGCTTGGCAGGGGCGTTGAGCGGGCCGTCCAGGGCGAGGGGCTCGCTGGTGTCGGGCCGGTCGGCCCAGTCGTTCATGGCGACGCCGCGGATGGTCACACTGGGGTGCATGTCACGGAGACCACCGGAGATCTCCTTATGGATTCGGACTGGTATATAACCGGTTTCGGGAGCATAGATGCGCCTATCACTGCCGACGCGGGACGCTTCGCCCTCGTCACGGGCACAGGATGTGCCGCAGAAACAGACTGTGAAGATATTGGTCATGGATAGCCCTCCCGTTATAAGGGCAGGTAGTCGCCTGCCCTACAAGGGAGGTACCCGGCATATATAGTCATACTGGACTTGTGCCGAGTCTTCACCGGGATGAGCGATCAGGTGGGAGGTTTTGGCGCGATCGCAGTGAATTTCCCGGTCAGGCCGGTACTTGGCGTGGAACGCCCAAAACCATGTCGCAACAACCGGATACTGTCTCGTTATGCGTCTTCCCGAAGCCGACAGCGGACTACGGTTCGGCATCCTGGGCCGTCTGGCGATCAACGACTCGTCGGGCGAATCACTGGTGCCGCGCGCGCCGATGACCCGGATGCTGCTGGCCGCGCTGCTGGTCACTCCCGGGCGCACGGTCGGCGTCGACCACATCGAGACGGTGCTGTGGGGCGAGGACCCGCCCGCATCGTCGCGCGCCGCCGTCATGAACCAGGTGCAGCGGCTGCGGAACGCGCTGGGCGCGCACCGGGCCCGGCTGCACACGGTGGCGTCGGGCTACCTGTTGGAAATCCGCGAGGGCGAGCTGGACGCCGATGTGTTCTCGGACCGGCTGCGGGCCGCCCACACCGCCTCGCAGGCGCAGGACTGGGCGGCGGTCGGCCACGAGGCGGCGGAGGCGCTGGCCTGCTGGCGCGGCGACCTGTTCGCCGACCTGCCGGCCGTCGCCGAGCGCGAGCGGGCGCTCGTCCAGCACTTCGTCGAGGGCCGCACCCAGGCCCTGGAGCTCTACTTCGACGCGCAGCTGCACCTGGGCCGCCATCGCGAGGCGCTCCCGGAGCTGTCGCGGCTGGCCGTGGAGCACCCGCTGCGGGAGAGCTTCCACAGTGCCCTGATGATCGCGCTGTACCGCAGCAGCCGTCAGGCCGACGCGCTGAACGCGTTCGACCGGATGCGCGAGGCGCTGGCCGACGAGCTCGGGATCGATCCGACGCCGGCGCTGCAAGAGCTGCGGCAGCGGGTCCTGACCATGGATCCGGCGCTCCTGTCGCCGGAGGGCTGCGGCGGTCTGCTCGCGGCGGCCGCTCAGCCGGCTCCGGCGCCGAAGGCCGTGCCGACGATCCCCAGCCAGCTGCCCGGCGACGTCGCGGACTTCCGCGGCCGCTTCCGGGAGACCGCCGGGCTGCGGCGCCTGCTGCTGGCCGAGCCGACGATCGCGCCGCAGCTGGCGACGGTCACCGGCGTCGGCGGCTCCGGGAAGACGGCGCTGGCGCTGCACGTGGCGCACCAGGTGTCGGAGCGGTACCCGGACGGCCGGCTCTACGTCGACCTGCGCGGCGTGGACGCCAACCCGCTGGACCCCGCCGAGGCGCTCGCCGGGTTCCTGCGCGGGCTCGGCATGGCCGACAGCGACATTCCCGGGGACGACGACGCCCGGATCGCGGCCTATCGCAGTGCCCTGTCGGGGCGGCGCGTGCTGGTGGTCCTGGACAACGCCCGGGACGCGGCGCAGGTCCGTCCGCTGCTGCCGGGATCGGCGGGCTGCACCGCGCTGGTCACCAGCCGCCGCACGCTGGTCGGTCTGGCCGGCGCGGTCCACCTCGGGCTCGGCGCGCTGGCCGACGTGGAGGCGCTCGCACTGTTCGCCGGGATCGCCGGACCGGACCGGGTGGCGGCCGAGCCGGAGGCCACCGAAGAGGTCCTGGCCTCCTGCGCGGGACTGCCGCTGGCGCTGCGGATCGCCGCGGCGCGGCTGGCCGCGCGGCCGTCGTGGTCGGTGGCGTCGTTGGCGGGCCGACTCGCCCGGCACCGCGGGCGCCTGGACGAGCTGCAGGCCGACGACCTCGCGGTGCGGGCCAGCTTCCGGCTGAGCTACGACGGCCTGCTGGCGGCCGCCGCGCAGGGCCAGCCGGACCCGGCGCGCGCCTTCCGCCTGCTGGGCCTGGCGCCGGGGCCGGAGACCGGCCTGGCGGCCGCGGCGGCGCTGTTCGGCTGGCCGGAGGCCCGGGCCGAGCGGGCCCTGGAGCACTTGGTGGACTCCGGGCTGCTGGACAGTCCCGCGCCCGAGCGGTACCGGCTGCACGACCTGCTCCGGCTGTTCGCCGCGGAGCTAGCGGCGACTGACGAGACCGAGGAGTCCCGGTACACCGCCGTCGGACGCGTGGCGGAGTGGTATGTGCGGACTCTGATCGAGGCCGACGCGGCCCTGTTCCCCAAGTCCTCGCGGCCGGATCCCCTGCCGGAGTCGCAGGACTGGGTGCCGTCCGGCCTCGCCTCGTTCGAACAGGCCCTGGCCTGGTGCGAGGCGGAGCGGCCCAACCTCGTCAGCGGTGCGGAGCTGGCGGCCGAGTACGGATTCCACGAGCTGGCGTGGCGGGTGTCAGGGTTCGCATGGGCCTACTTCAACCTGAAGCGTCACCTGGCGGACTGGATCGCGACCACCGAGACCGGGATGCACAGCGCGCGGGCCTGCGACGATCCCGCTGCCGAGTCGACGGTTTTGACGTCGCGTGGCGCGGCGTTCATGTGCCTTGAGCAGTGGGAGGCGGCGCGGGAGTGCCTGACGGCCGGACTGGCGATTCGCGAGCGGAGCGGCGACCGGCCGGGGCAGATGGCGTGTCTGGTCACGCTCGCCACGGCGCTGCATCGGGAGCAGCGGTACGAGGAGGCGCGCGAGCACTACTTACGAGCACTGACTTTCGTGGGGGCGCCGGAGCTGCGCCGGCGCGAGGTGGTGCTGTTGGGGAACCTCGGCGAGCTGGAGCTGGAAGTGGGGGATCCGCTGACGGCGCTCGGGTATTTGGAGCGGGTCCGCGAGCTCAATCTGGAGTTCGGGGACCGGGGGGTCGAGGCGGAACGGCTCACGGCGCAGGGGATGGCGCTGCTGCGGCTCGGACGGTTCCGCGAGGCGCAGGCGATGCTGCGCGAAGGCATCGAGGTCGCGCGGTCGGCGGAGTACCGGTTCTGCGAAGCCCAGTGCCTTGGGTTGCTCGCCCAAGCGGCCGTGGAGCTGGGAGATTGGCAGGAAGCTGACTCGTGCCGGGCCGTGGCCCGGGCGCTGCTGCCGCTGTTCACGGGGCGGGAGGCGCGGATCGCGATGGAGTGCTTGGACGAGGGGCGCGTGGAGCGTGGCGGGCATGAGGTCCACGACGCTCATGATGTGCAGAGGACGGCACCGCAGAGGTCGGCACCGCAGTCGACGGCACCGCAGTGGACGCCACAGCCTCGGCGCGGTGCGGGAATACCGGCGATGCGGCGGTCCGAGAAGCGGCGCGGCGACCTGCTGGGACGTGACATCTGCCGCTGAGCGGAATCGCGCGAGCTGGTCGGCGTCTCACCTCGACTGAATGTTGATATTCCCGTCGCCGACAGTCGCGATACCGGTGTTGTCGCCGCCGACGACGATGTTCCGGTCCCCCACCGACGACGCTGACGACGACGACGTGGCCGGTGGCAGGGAGGCCGCGAGATCGTCGCGCAGCTCCTGATCGGAGGCAAGCAGACGCCGGAGCTCCAGCCGCAACGCCGCGCGCGCGTCAGCAAGCTCGTCGGCGTCAGCGGTGGCGAGGGTGAGCACGGCGCGCTGCACACCGTCGGCCGACGCCCCGCGATGCCGGATCCGCGCGAGCAGCCGCTGGCCGAGCCGCACGGTCTCCGTCGCGGCGGCGTCCTCGGCCTTGGTGAGAACGGCGGCGCCGTAGGCGGCGGCCGCGGCGCCGATGGGCGGCAGGACTTGGGTCAGGACGTCGATCTCGGGCATCAGGAGGGGACCTTTCGCGGGCTTTGGGGATGGCCGCTCAGCCGATGTTGGTGGTCCAGCGGACGGCGTTGGTGGTCGCGTCGTAGGCGGCGAGCAGGCCGGCTTGGTTGATCGCGTAGATGGTCGTTCCGGCCTGCGTCGTCCAGGTGCGGATGAAGTTCATTTCCTTCGGCGCCGACCAGCGGATGCCGCCGCGGCTTGGGTCCAGGGCGAAGTACGACGTTCCGGAATTGGACTGCTTGGCACCCAGAACCTCCACCGAATCGTTGGCAGAGGGCTGAGGCCGGGTCGACGGATCGTCCTCGACGACTGTTCCGCCCCCGTCCGCGACGTCGGCGTCGACGGGAACCAGAAGTCCCACACCGTCCAGTCCGGTGGACCACTGACTCGCTCCGGTGCTGGGGTTCAGCGCGACAACGTCAGTGTTCGAGGACTCAAAGGTGGTCACGTACAGGTGCCCGGCCTGAAACACCATGGTGGCCAATCCTGAACCGGTCACCTCGCCACTCGGTGCGGCGTGATCCCACGCCTTGGTCCCCGTACGAGGGTCCAGCGCCAGCACGTCCTTGCCGCCATAGTCGACGAAGACCTTGGCACCGTCCGTCGCCAGAACCGCGGACTGCTTCTGGAGCGGGACCGTTCCATAAGCCGTGGTGATCTTCGGCATGGTGTAGGCCCAGGACTTCGCTCCGGTCGCCGCGTCGAGCCCGAAGGCGGCGCGGCCAGACGCGTTGTCGCCAAAGGCACAGATCTCGCCGTTCACCATCACCAGCCCGGACCCAGGGTCCAGATGATCAGTCTGGAACTTCCATCGGGGAGTGCCTTTGAGGGCGTCGAACGCGACCACGGTGGCGCTGAAGACCTCATCCCCTGCCTGACCAGAGTAGGTGACAGATCCGAATTCGGTTTCGATATAGACGACACCGTTCCTCACCAAGGGCACTGCTACAGAGGTACTGCCTGGCGAGGCGACAAATTTGTACTGGTTGGCAGGATCGTACGATGCCTGCGCGATGTCCTCGCTCCATATCGGCTTTCCCGTGTCGCTGGACAGCGCATACACGTAGCCACCGCCTGATCCGTACAGCACGCCGTCGACCGGAGGCGACCACACCACACTGCCAAGCCCCAGCGTCGGAGCCGTCCAGTGCTTCACACCGGTCGCGCGATCGATCGCCTCGAAGCTGTTGTCAGAGCTCTGAACGTATACGTTCTTGTCATCTTCGACGTCTGTGAAACTGCCTCTTATCTCATTCCGCCAGCGAACAGTCCCAGTGCTCGCATCCACACCAATGAGCGCACCCCGCGCCTGAACCGCCATGACCACACCGGCGACCGGAGTCGGACGCGGCGGTGGCGTAGCCGGCTTCGAACTGCCCGAGGTCCCGACCACGACCGCCGTCGCGACAGCGGCAGTGGTGACCGCCGCACCGGTCAACACCCCGACAAGCGTCGCCTTCCCACCAGCCGCCGCTGTGCCGATCACCGCGCCGTGGCCGGTGGCCGCGACGCCGGCGGTGTGGGCGGCGGCGGTTGCTGCTGCGTGACCTGCTGTAGTTCCGGCCGCATGCCCGGCCGCCGTAGTTCCGGCCGTGTGCGCCGCTGTAGTCCCTGCGGCATGCCCAGCCGAGGTGCCAGCCACGTGGCCAGCCGTTGTCCCGGCCGCATGCCCGGCCGTTGTCCCGGCCGCGTGGCCCGCCGCCGACGTGCCAGCCGCATGCCCTGCCGCCGCCCCACCATGCGTGGAAGCCTGCGCAGCAGCATGCCCGACATGGCTACCGGCCTGAGTCGCAGCATGCCCACCATGGCCCGCCACCTGCCCAGCCTGCGCCGCCCCCTGCCCCACCTGCGCCGCCTGCCCAGCCTGCATCCCGACATGCCCCGCCGCCTGCCCAACCTGCATCCCCGCCTGCGCCGCCTGCGCCCCGACCTGTCCCGCAGCATGCCCCGCCGTCTGCCCCAAAACAGCCACCCCGTGCCCAGCCCCGACCACCGTCCCCGCCGCACTCCCCGAAGCCGCCGCCGAAACCCCCGCATGCCCGGCGACCGCGGTCAACGCATGCTGCGCTGTAGCCGCATGCGCCATCATCCCCAACTTCACCCACACCGCCGACGCCACACCCAGCGCCGCAACCGCCGCCGCCGCGCTCCCGACCGCCAGCAGCCGCACCCCGCGCTCGTTCTGGAAATAGGCCTCCGCCGCCTCGTCCGTAGCAGCCGTCGCCGCCGCCAACCCCAAATCCAGGATCCGGCCCCAGGCATCCGCACGCAGCGAACACGCCATCGCCGGCGCCGCCGCCCGCGCCAACTGCACCGCCGTCTCCGGCTGCCCCGCCGCCACCGCGGCCTCCGTCAACGCACCGATCAGCGTCGCATGGCCGGCCACACTCAACGGCGCCAACGCCGGATTCCCCGCCCAATACGTCAACACCGCCGCGATCCGAAGCACCTCCACCCCGCCCAGCGCTCCCACCGGAACCACCGCCGGATCGATCGCCAACCGGTACCACTCCCCACCCGGCCCTTCGCCCTGCCGCCCACCAACCGCCTCGCCTTGCTGCCCACCAACCCCTTCGCCCCGCCGTCCGCCTGCCCCCTCGCCCCGATCCCCATCCCGCTCCACAATCCCGAGCCCGACCACCCCCTCACAAGCCGCCTCATCCGCCCCCAACGCCGCAGCGATCCGCGCGAACAGCCCACCCTCGATCCCCGCGTCCCCAGCCCACACCAACGCCGTCACCACCCGCCGCTGCGGCCCCGTCAACCCGGCCAGCATCCCCGGCACCAGCTCCGGCAACCGCGCAGCATCAGGCCACACAATCCGAGCGCCGCCCCCATCCCCATCCCCATCCCGCCGCGCCGCACGAGCAATGGCCACCAGCTCCCCGGGCAGCCCACCCGACGCCCGCCACAACGGCTCCACCGCCGCCACATCCGACGGCCCCAACGGCGCGCCCACCAACCGCCCGAGCATCGCCACCGCGTCGTCGCGCTCCAGCCCCGCCAGGCGGATCATCCGCGTGGACGCCGGGTCGTCAAGATCCGCCGACGTCGCCACACCCACCGCGTCGGGCACGCTGTCGAGGAACTCCTCCCACGACCGCGCGCCGCCCCGGAAGTCGTCCACCAGCACCACGACCGGCACCCCGGTCATCAACCGCCGCAGCTCACCGGGCTTCGGCCGATACCCGGGCGCGTCATAGCAGGCCTCGAAGACGTCCTGGAGCACGTCCCCCGGAGTCCGATCGCCAACCCGGACGAACACCACCGGCCGACCGTCCGCGGCCAGCCGTCGCGCCGCGTGCCGCAGCACCGTGGAGCGCCCGGACCCGACCACGCCCCGCACGCACACCGGCTCACCATCGGCCACCGCCGCCGCGACCGCGTCCAGCTCCGCCGCGCGCCCGATCGGATCGGCGATCCGCCTCGGCAGAACTCTGACATCCGCGCGCCGCACCGGCTGCTGCCGCCCCGCCGCCTGCACCACGTTCACGAACGACCGCTCCGCGGTCACGATCACATTGTGATCACCGAGCACGACCTGACCGCGAACATCCCCGGTCACCTGCACACTTGCCGAACCGCTCACCAGTACCCCCAACGAGCGCGGCAGAGCACTGTGATCACTGATCACACGCACTCGGCTACCCAGCGTTCCGTTCCGGAGCGCCAGGCTATACCTGGATTGTGGCCGCCACCTGCCAGGCAGCGGCCCCTAAGGGACATCCTTCGGGGCGGTCGAACACCTCTACGACCATGAACCTAGGATGTCCCTTCGTGAGCCGCCTCCCCGACGACGTCCGCGCCAGCCTCCGCTTCTTCGCCTTCTTCCTGGCCAACGGCACGGTCGACATGGACCTGCTGGACGGGATCGACTACCGGCAGGCGCTGATGCAGGACGGCTCGGCGCTGGAGATGGTGGTCACGATCTTCACCAACATCCTGGACGTCGACGAGGCGGGCCTGGTCACCAACGCCGACCTGGCACAGGACCGGGCCGCCCAGTGGATCCGGCGCTATTGCGACCCGTCCTACGTCGTCGATCCCCCGTTCGAACCTTGGGAGGTGGAGCTAGCAGGACCCTGATCAAGCAGCCTGCGCCGTCTTCTCCCCTTCCTCGACCTTCTCTGCGTTCTCCAGGTTCTCCACGTTCTCCACCTTGGCCACAGCGAACTCGCGATTCGCCACGGTCTGCCGACGATGCGTCTCGGGCAGCTCCGGAATCTGGAGCAGCTGATCGCAGGCACGGAGCGACACGTCATAGTCGCCGGTCCAGTACGAAGCGATGGAGTACTCGAACAACAGACCCCAGCGATAGATCCAGGGCATCACGAACAGCACATCCGGCGGAACCGGCCGATTCAAACCGGCGGCCGCGAATGCCAGTGCACTGTGATAGTCGCCCTTCACTCGAAGACGGCACGCAAGTTCGTAGCAGGCCTCCAGCCGTTGCGGTCGACCTTCCCAAGCCCGCACCAGGCCCGTCATCGCACCGGACCAGTCCCCTGATTCGGCACGCAGCATGCCGGCTTGCAGGCGGGCGAAGTAGACCTCTTCTTCCCAGCCGCCCATCTCGGCACGACGCTCGTACAACGCGATCGCCTCGGCCGCGCGTCCCAGGTCACGCATCGTCTGTGCCAGGTAGAACACAGCCCGCGAGTTGGCTGGATCGCGCTCGACCTCGGCTGTGAGCAGCCGGGCGTCCCGCTCGAACTTGTCGCTCCGGCTGCCGCCGTCGGCGTGGTGCTCGACGACCAGTTCGTCCAGATCCATGCGATTGACCTGGGTCTCGGCCGTAAGGAACTCGTGAGTCGAGCCCTGATACCGCCACGGCAGGTCGCCGCGCACGAGACGCAGGTTGCGGTACGACACGTCGCCGGCGTGGCGGACGAGGTAGGCGTCTGCGTCGAGCGGCGGCAGCTCGCCCTCTTGGCGCAGGACCATATCCGCGTCGATCAGCAACAAGAAGTCGGCCAGGCCGCGCGCCCGGCGAATATTGCGGGTCCGGTTGTGGCCGAAGTCGACCCACGGCTCCTCGCGCAGTTCGCCGGGGATGTCAGCGAGCGCCTTGCGGATCAGATCCTGTGTGCCGTCGGTCGACCCGGTGTCGGAGATGATCCAGCAGTCGATGAGGTCCCGGACGGAGTCAAGGCAGCGTTCGATGACCGCCGCCTCGTTCCGGACGATCATGCACAGGCAGATCGTCGGTTTCCGGATGGTCGCGACGGTGCCGGTAGCGATCGCACCGCCTGTACCGAGCGCCGCTTCGGCTTCGGTTTCCGTGCTGATTGTCACTGCTCCTCCGCTCAGCATGCTTCCGCCGGCTCCACCATCAACGGACCGCCACACCGAGGGGCGCCTTCCTTGATGGCGATCAGATTCGCTGCGACGTAAGGGATCCGGTGCTCCTCGTGCCATGGCGACGGGAAGCAGGTGAGGAGCCGTGAGGTCTGGAACCTGGCTTTGATCTCGGGGACGTAGCGACGGTAGTTCTCGTCGGTGTAGTACCAGAACGAGTTTTCGTTGTAGAACGCGACGTGCGTAGGGTCCTGATACGCGCCGCGACCGTCGGAGCTGGGTGTGAACGAGAGCAGCATTCCGCCTGGTGCCAGCAGGCGGTAGATCTCGTTGATCAGTTCCACTTTCTGCGGCACGTGTTCGAGGAAGTCGACCGCGCGGATCACGCCGACGGAGTTGTCCGGCAGATCGAGGCGGCCCGGAAGCGTCGCGACGAGGTCCACGCTCGGCCCGGGGTACTGGTCCACGCCCAGAAAGCCCGCCGGCTTGCTGTGCGCGGCCCCGAGATCGAGGGCAGCCAACCCTTCCCGGTGCGCCCACGCGAGGGCATTGGCCTGGAGATGACGGTCGTACAGAGCGATGGTTTCTGTCTGAATCCGTGCATTGATCTCAGGTTCGCGCTGGGTGTTGGCGGGGTGCATCCGCTGCAAGTAAAGGCACTGTTTGATGTGGTGGAACGCGCCGACCTGATACAGCCGGCACATCAGGTCCTGGTCGTCGAGGATGTCCCGCTCCGCGTCGTACCCGCCGACCTTGTCGTAGGCCTCCCAGCGGAAGGCACGCACATGGTTCGGTGCGTACCAGATGTACGCGAGGTTGTGCGGTGTCGCCGGCAGTGAGTGCAGGCCCAGAACTGTGCGGCCGTCCACGTCCACGTCGTCATACACCCACCCATGCACGGGATTGAAGCGCGACAGATCTGCACTGCCATCCGCCCCAATCTGCGTACAGTCGCTGTATACGAACACTGCGTCGGAGTCCGAGTCGAACGCCTCAACGACCCGGGCAAGGCAGTCCTTCGCCAGCAGGTCATCGTGGTCGAGCTCAACGAGAATGTCCCCGCGGGTCAAGGCACACGCGCGACGCTTGGCTGCACCAACGCCCGTAATATCGTCTGCGATCTCCACGCGCACCCGCTCATCAGGCCGCTCCGGCCGCCAACGGGCACCGCGGTTGAGCAGGACCACCCACTCCCAGTCCGGATAGGTCTGGGCTTGAAGCGTCGCCAGGCAGTCATCGAGATACCGGGGCTGATGGCTCGGGGTGAAAACCGACACCCGTGGAGTGGGACGAAGCGCGGGAGCGGACGGCGTAGGCGCCTTGGCCGTACTCGTCTTCTGCTTCTCGACCGTCTTGGAGGTCTTCGACACGGTCTTTGACACCTTGGACGTGGTGGACGTGGTAGACGCCGTGGATGTCTTGCGCGACTCAGCCATCGACGTCAGCCGGCCGGCTTGGCCGCTGCGGCACCCGCGGGAACATACTGCGCAAGGTTGGAGTCCAACGAGACCGCCTTGGCGAAGGCACCCGCCGCATCCGGCGAGTTCTTCTTCTGAAGCAGCAAGCCCAGATGCAGATACGCGGTCGAGGCATGCGGATTCAGCGAGATCGCCTGCCGATACAGCTTCTCAGCCTGCTCGGGATCCGAATTCTCGATGAGCAACGCCTTGTTGTAGAGCGCTGACAAGAACGTCGGATCCGTCTGCAACGCCCGGTTGTAGTCGTCCAACGCCCCCGCCGTATCCGCCTGCCCCTGCAAGATCACCCCGAGATTGAACCACGCGTACTTATTGTCCGGCTCCAGCGCCAACACCGAATTGAACGTCTTCACCGCCCCGGCCGTATCCGACTTCTCCGCCTGGGTGATCCCAGTCTGAATCAGAGAATAGATATGCGACCCGGCCCCACTCACCCCCGACCGCGCCCCCGCCGCAGCCGGCGCCGCCGGATGCGACCCCATCCCCAACGCCCCGCAGCCCCCCGCAAGCAGCACCACCGCCACCGCCGACGTCGCAGCCACAGCCCGGAAAGTCAGTTCCCTCATTACCTTTTCCCTTACATTTCCTATGATGGGGCAATACAGATGGCGATGACCGAAATCGAGTTAGTAGGAGTACTGGAACGCGCCTGCCACCCGATAGTGCTGTTCGCCGTATTGATCGAAAAACCGGTGCCGGCCCCCGCCTGCGATGCGCCACCCCCAACGACATTCCACCCGGCAGGACAGTTCGCAACAACGGTGCCCGTACCACTGTTGGGAATCTGGAGATACTGGAACCCACCACCCCCAGACCCAGCAGGCCCCGTAGGCCCGGTAGGCCCAGCCACACCCGTAGCACCAGTAGCACCGGTAGCACCCGTAGCACCGTTCACCCCAGCCGCCCCAGAAGCCCCGGTAGCACCAGTAGCCCCCTGAAACCCCTGCGACCCAGCAACACCCGTCGGCCCAGTAGCTCCAGTCGCACCCGCCGTGCCGGTAGCACCCGCCGCACCGGTAGCCCCGGTAGCACCCGTCGCGCCCGTCGCACCGTTAGCACCCGCAGTCCCAGTCGCACCGGTAGCGCCCGTAGCCCCGGTAGCTCCAGCAGCACCCGACGCCCCGGTAGCGCCCGCGGCTCCCGTAGCACCAGTAGCCCCCGTAGGACCGGTAGGCCCTGTATTCCCCTGAAACCCCTGCGGCCCTGTCGCTCCAGTAGCCCCAGTAGCCCCTGTATTCCCCTGAAACCCCTGCGGCCCAGTAGCCCCAGCCGCACCGGTAGCGCCTTGACTGCCCTGGACACCAGCAGCGCCAGTAGCACCGGTCGCACCAACCGATCCCTGCGCACCGGTAGCACCGGTAGAACCCGTTGCGCCTGTCGACCCCTGGGAGCCCTGCGATCCAGTCGCACCGACCGCACCAGTCGATCCTTGTGAACCCTGAGAGCCAGTCGCACCGGTCGAGCCCTGCGACCCCTGCGATCCAGTCGCACCGGCCGCACCGGTCGAGCCCTGCGACCCCTGCGATCCAGTCGCACCGGCCGCACCAGTCGAGCCCTGCGACCCCTGCGAACCAGTAGCCCCCGTAGCACCCGTCGACCCCTGAGAGCCGGTCGCACCCACCGCACCAGTCGCACCAGTCGCACCTTGAGCACCAGTCGCGCCCGTAGCACCAGCCGAACCCTGCGCCCCAGTCGCGCCCGTAGCACCACTGGCTCCAGTCGCACCCTGGGAACCCTGCGAACCAGTCGCACCCACAGCACCGGTTGAACCCTGCGCACCCGTCGCACCCGTCGCACCCGTCGCGCCGGTATCGCCTTGAAACCCTTGCGCACCAGTCGCACCAGCAGCACCAGTCGATCCCTGAGAGCCCTGAGCTCCCGTCGCACCGGTAGCCCCAGTTGCACCGATGTCACCCTGCACACCCGTCGCGCCAGTCGCACCCGTCGCGCCTTGAAAACCCTGGGCCCCAGCCGCCCCGGTGTCACCCTGCGAGCCCTGCGCACCAGTCACCCCAACAGCACCGGTCGAACCTTGGGACCCCTGCACACCGGTGTCGCCTTGAGAACCTTGCGCCCCCGTGGCACCAGTCGCACCAGTGTCGCCCTGGAAGCCCTGAGCACCCGCCACACCGGTAGCACCGGTAGCACCGGTAGCACCCTGCGAGCCTTGCACACCAGTAGCACCGGTCACACCCTGCGCCCCGGTCGCACCAGCCACGCCGGTGTCACCCTGAGAACCCTGCACACCAGTCGCACCGGTCGCACCGGTCGCACCCGTGTCACCCTGGAAACCCTGGACACCAGTCGCACCCGTAGCACCGGTGTCGCCTTGGGAACCCTGCGCGCCAGTCGCCCCAACAGCACCGGTCGAGCCTTGGGCGCCCTGCGCACCGGTGTCGCCTTGAGAACCTTGTGCTCCCGTGGCACCAGTCGCACCAGTCGCACCCGTGTCGCCCTGGAAGCCCTGAGCACCCGCCACACCGGTAGCACCAGTAGAACCCTGCGAGCCTTGCACACCAGTAGCACCGGTCACACCCTGCGCACCGGTCGCACCGGTCGC
Source organism: Catenulispora yoronensis (assembly GCF_039531695.1). Taxonomy (NCBI): domain Bacteria; kingdom Bacillati; phylum Actinomycetota; class Actinomycetes; order Catenulisporales; family Catenulisporaceae; genus Catenulispora; species Catenulispora yoronensis. The sequence continues at coordinate 35,355 of NZ_BAAAQN010000023.1, read as the reverse complement.
ACCCGTGTCACCCTGGAACCCCTGAGCACCAGCCGCACCCGTAGCACCGGTGTCGCCCTGGGAACCCTGCGCACCAGTCGCCCCAACAGCACCGGTCGAGCCTTGGGCGCCCTGCACACCGATGTCACCTTGAGAACCTTGTGCCCCCGTGGCACCAGTCGCACCAGTCGCACCAGTCGCACCAGTGTCGCCCTGGGAGCCCTGAGCACCCGCCACACCGGTAGCACCGGTAGCACCGGTAGCACCCTGCGAGCCTTGCACACCAGTAGCGCCGGTCGCACCAGCCGCGCCGGTGTCACCCTGAGAACCCTGCACACCAGTCGCACCGGTCGCACCGGTCGCACCCGTGTCACCCTGGAAGCCCTGAGCACCAGTCGCACCCGTAGCACCGGTGTCGCCCTGGGAACCCTGCACACCGGTGTCACCCTGGGGACCCTGCACACCAGTTGCACCAGTCGAACCCTGCACACCGGTAGCACCAGTCGCGCCGGTGTCACCTTGGAAACCCTGAGCGCCCGCCACACCAGTAGCACCGGTGTCACCCTGCGGGCCTTGCACACCAGTAGCGCCGGTCACACCCTGCGCACCGGTCGCACCACTCGCGCCGGTGTCACCCTGAGAACCCTGCGCACCAGTCGCACCGGTCGCACCCGTGTCACCCTGGAAGCCCTGAGCACCAGTCGCACCCGTAGCACCGGTATCGCCCTGGGAACCCTGCACACCAGTCGCACCAGTCGCACCAGTCGCACCGGTGTCGCCCTGAGAGCCCTGCACACCAGTCGCCCCAACAGCACCGGTCGAACCTTGGGAGCCCTGCACACCTGTATCACCCTGGGAACCTTGCGCCCCCGTCGCACCAGTCGCACCGGTCAGGCCAGTAGCACCCGTGTCGCCTTGGAACCCTTGCGCACCTGTCGCGCCGCTGGCACCGGTCGCCCCAGTCGCGCCGGCCTCTCCCTGGGAACCCTGTGCGCCGGCCGAGCCCTGCGATCCCTGGGCACCTGTCGCACCGGTAGCCCCGATAGCACCAGTCGCACCGGTATCACCCTGGGAACCAGTCGCACCAGTAGCACCTACAGCACCGGTATCGCCCTGAGAGCCCTGCACACCGGTCGCACCGGTAGCGCCAGTGTCACCTTGGAAGCCTTGCGCCCCAGCCGCACCGGTAGCACCGGTGTCACCCTGCGAACCCGTAGCGCCCGTAGCGCCCGTAGCACCAATCGAGCCCTGCGCACCAGTAGCGCCGGTGGCACCGGTATCACCCTGCGCACCAGTCGCACCGGTATCTCCTTGGAAACCCTGTGCACCAGTCGCACCGGTCGCACCAGTGGCGCCGGCAGCACCGGTCACACCTGTGTCGCCTTGAGAGCCCTGCGCACCAGTCGGACCGGTAGCACCGGTGTCGCCTTGGAAACCTTGCGCACCTGTCGCACCGCTGGCACCAGTCGCACCCTGGGAACCCTGTGCGCCAGCAGCACCGACGTCGCCCTGCGCGCCGGTCGCGCCGGTCGCGCCCTGAGAACCCGTCGCGCCGGTAGCCCCAGTTGCGCCGATGTCACCCTGGGAGCCTTGGGCCCCAGTCGCGCCAGTGTCGCCCTGAGAGCCCTGCGTACCCGTCGCGCCGGTAGCTCCGGTAGCTCCGGTGTCACCTTGGAAACCCTGCGCACCAGTCGCGCCGACAGCGCCGGTATCACCCTGCGCTCCAGTCGCACCAGCAACACCGGTATCACCCTGCGAGCCCGTAGCACCTGTCGTACCTTGCGCGCCGGTCGCACCGGTGTCGCCCTGCGCACCAATAGCGCCGGTCGCGCCGACGGCGCCCTGGGAACCCTGCGCACCACTAGCGCCAGTAGCACCGGTGTCGCCTTGAAAGCCCTGCGCACCCGTCACACCAGTAGCACCAGTAGCGCCCTGCACTCCTGTCGCACCAGTAGAACCGGTGTCACCCTGAGGCCCCTGCGCACCAGTCGCTCCAGTCGCACCGGTGTCGCCTTGGGAACCCTGCGCACCAGTCGCACCCGTCGGACCCGTGTCGCCTTGGAAGCCCTGCGCACCGGTCGCACCAATAGCACCAGTCGAACCTTGGGAGCCCTGCACACCGGTGTCGCCTTGGGAGCCCTGCACACCCGTAGCGCCAGTCGCGCCTGTAGCCCCAGTTGCACCGGTCGAGCCCTGCGCACCCGTATCGCCCTGCGAGCCTTGCGCACCAGTCGCACCCACGGCGCCAGTGGCACCAGTATCGCCCTGCGCGCCAGTCGCGCCAGTGTTGCCGATGGCACCGGTGGCACCAGTCGCGCCCGTGTCGCCCTGGAAGCCCTGCGCACCCGTCACACCGGTGGCGCCGGTAGCGCCCTGGGAACCCTGAACTCCAGTAGCACCGGTATCGCCCTGCGGCCCCTGCGCACCAGTGGCGCCGGCCGCGCCGGTGTCACCTTGGAAGCCCGTCGCGCCCGTAGCCCCGGTTGCACCGGTCGAGCCCTGCGAGCCTTGCGCACCAGTCGCACCCACGGCGCCAGTCGCACCCGTCGTACCGGTAGCGCCAGTATCGCCCTGCGCGCCAGTCGCGCCAGTGTTGCCGGTGGCGCCGGTCGCCCCGGTAGCACCAGTCGCGCCCGTGTCGCCCTGGAAGCCCTGCGCACCCGTCACACCGGTGGCGCCGGTAGCACCTTGGGAACCGGTCGCACCAATAGCGCCGGTATCGCCCTGGAAACCCTGAACTCCAGTGGCACCAGTGTCGCCCTGAGGCCCCTGCGCACCAGTCGCGCCCGTAGCCCCGGTTGCACCGGTCGAGCCCTGCGCACCCGTATCGCCCTGGGAGCCTTGCGCACCAGTCGCACCCACGGCGCCAGTTGCGCCGGTGTCTCCTTGGGAGCCCTGCGCACCAGTCGCACCCGTCGGACCCGTGTCGCCTTGGAAGCCCTGCGCGCCAGTCGCTCCCGTCGCGCCGACAGCACCGGTGTCACCCTGGGAACCCTGGGCACCCGTCGCGCCGGTATCGCCGGGGACTCCCTGCGTACCCGTCGCGCCAGTAGCGCCCTGGGTTCCAGTAGCGCCGGTGTCGCCCTGGGCGCCGGTTGCGCCGGTGTCGCCTTGGAAGCCACGCGCACCAATCGCGCCGGTATCGCCTTGGAAACCCTGGGCGCCCGTCGGGCCGGTCGCGCCGGTATCGCCTGGGGCACCCTGCGTACCCGTCGCACCGGTATCGCCCTGGGCTCCGGTAGCACCGGTAGCACCGGTAGCACCGGTCGTGCCAGTCGCACCGGTGTCGCCTTGGAAACCCTGCGCGCCGGTTGGGCCGGTGGCGCCGGTTGCGCCCTGAGACCCCTGCGCGCCCGTCACACCGGTCGCGCCAGTTGCACCGGTCGCGCCAGTTGCACCGGTCGCACCAGTAGCACCAGTAGCACCAGTGTCGCCCTGGGCGCCAGCCGCGCCGGTGTCGCCTTGGAAGCCACGCGCGCCGGTCGCGCCGGTGTCGCCTTGGAAACCTTGGGCGCCCGTCGCACCAATGGCGCCGGTGTCGCCCTGGGAACCTTGCGCGCCGGTATCGCCTTGGACGCCCTGCGCGCCACTTTCGCCTTGGGAGCCCTGCGCACCCGTTGCGCCAGTCACACCCGTTGCGCCAGTGGCGCCCGTCGCACCGGTGGCGCCCGTATCGCCCTGTGAACCCTGCACACCGGTGGCACCCGTAGCCCCGGTGGCGCCGGTGTCGCCTTGGAAGCCCTGCGCGCCGGTGGCACCGGTGTCGCCCTGGGAGCCTTGGGCGCCGGTCGCGCCGGTCGCGCCGGTCGCGCCGGTCGCGCCGGTCGCGCCGGTCGCGCCGGTCGCGCCGGTCGCGCCGGTGTCGCCTTGGAAGCCTCGGGCACCCACTGCGCCAGTTGCGCCGGTATCGCCTTGGGTACCTTGCGGGCCGGTCGCGCCAGTTGGTCCCTGGGGGCCTGGCGAGCCGGTGGTGCCCTGCGTTCCTTGTGGGCCGGTGGTGCCTGTTGGGCCGGTGGTTCCGGTTGTGCCTTGGAGGCCCTGGGGGCCGGTGGTGCCGGGGGTGCCCTGGGGGCCGGTTGGGCCTGTGGTGCCGGTCGTGCCCTGGAAGCCCTGGGGGCCGGTGGCGCCGGTAGACCCGGTGGTGCCCTGGGCGCCCGTCGTACCCGTGGCGCCGGTCGCGCCCTGTGCGCCCGTCGCGCCGGTCGCGCCTGTGGAACCGGTCGCGCCGGTGTCGCCCTTGGGGCCTGCCTCGCCTGAAGCGCCCTGGGCGCCGCTTGAGCCCTGGGCGCCTGTTGGGCCAACGCCACCGGACATGCCTTGGGGGCCGATCGGGCCGGCAGGACCAGCGGGACCAGCGGGACCAGCGGGACCAGCGGAGCCAGCCGGACCGGCAAGGCCAGCAGGGCCCTCCGGCCCGACCGCGCCCGTTCGGCCGGCCACGCCCTGCGGTCCGGGCTTGCCCTGCGGGCCTGGCTTCGCGTGGAGCTTGTGCTCGTCGTGGAGTTTTGGGGGCCAGCCTGGGCCGGGCATGTGGCCGGGGTTCAGGGAGCCGGAGGTGCCGGGGGGGCCGAAGGGGCCTTGGGGGCCTGGGGGGCCGGGGGGTCCTGGGGGGCCGGCGGGGCCGGGGAAGCCTAGGGGGGATTGGTAGCCCTGGGGGCCCAGGGGGCCTGAGTAGTAGCCGGTGCCGCCTGGGGTGGGGACGGCTTGGTGTTGGGTGGCGATCGCGGGGAAGTTGGAGGCCAGGATGCTGACGACGGGAGCGGCTGCGACCACGGCGCCGGCGCGGCGGCGCCACGTGCTGTCGCGGGTGGTTTCGCGACGGCCGTTCGTGCGGTCGGTCATTTTCACGCTCACATCAGGTTCGTCGGCGACAAACACCAATTAGTCACATTGCCTCCATCATGGGGGCGTGGGTTGGTATTTGTGCGCAGCGACACGCGGGGGCAGGCCTCGCTGATTGTGCGGCGTGAATATGTGCGGTTGATCGGATTGGGGGAATCGCCTGGTCTATGAATCCAATCTATGCGCCAATAGCGTTTTGCGATTAAAGCGGTGGTGAATTCCTACTGGGCGCGGCGGCGGGGGGCGTCCGGCTCCTGGCCGGTCAGGCCGCCTTCGACGACGCTGACGCCGCGCTCGCGCGCCACCTCGGCGTCGAACTCCAGGCCGAGGAGGATCGCCAGGTTGGACAGCCAGAGCCAGACCAGGAACACGATCACGCCGGCGACCGTGCCATAAGTCTTGTTGTAGGAGTTGAAGTTCGCCAGGTACACCGCGAAGCCGACCGACAGGATCAGCCAGAGCAGCACAGCCAGCAGGCTTCCCGGGGACACCCAGCGGTCGCGGACGCTGCGGTCGCGGACGTTCGGCGCCGCCCAGAACAGCAGCACGATGACGATGCCGACCAGGAGCACCAGGACCGGCCACTTGACGATCGACCACACCAGGACGGCGGTGTTGCCCAGCCCGAGCAGTTTGGCGGCCCACTGCGCCAGCGGACCGGTGAAGGCCACGATCATCGCGCAGGCCAGCGACAGCACCATCATCAGCAGCGTCAGGCCTATCCGCAGCGGCGTGGTCTTCCACAGCGGCCGCTTCACACGGATGTCGAACACCACGTTCGAGGCCCGGATGAAGGCCCCGACGTAGCCCGACGCCGACCACACCGCGCCGGCCATGCCGACCGCGGCGAGCGTGCCCCCGGTGCCGCCGCTGGCGCGCACCTGCGTGATCGCGGTACGCAGCACGTCGCGCACGGCGCCGGGCGCCAGCGTCTGGATGTTGTCCAGCACCTTGGTGGTCGCGGACTCGCCCATGAATCCGAGTATTGACACCACCATCAGCAGCGCCGGGAACAGGGCCAGGACGGCGAAGTAGGTCAGCGCCGCGGCCCGGTCCAGCAGTTCGTCATTGCGGAACTCCATGGCGGTCCGCTTAAGGATGGCCCACCAGTTCCCCGCCGACAGATGCGATATGTGCGTCCGCTGCGCGGGCAGAGCCCCCTGGGCGGACGCAGCCGCCTCGCCGCCCCGCTTCGCGGCCTCCGAGGAGGCGGAAGCAGTGGAAGCGGAGGCAGCGCCTTGATCCCCGCCGGCCCGACTAGCGGCACGGCCTTCGCGTTTCGGTCCCATCCCCAGCATGTATCCGTTTCAGCGGTCGTGACACCGACAGGCTTTGCGGACCCATTATGTGACACCGAAGACGATGCGGTAGTCACACCCTCCCTTGCAGGCCATCGTCGCGGAGTCGTCGAACGCATATGAGTAGGCATAAGGCTCCGCGTCCTTAAAAACCTGCTTTGCGTAGTCGACGGGCCACTTGGCCGGTATGCAGTTCTCGCGCCCCGACCACTTGCCCCGGCAGCAGTAGTCGTCGGTCCCGAACGCGGCGCACGCCGTCGTGCAGGCCACTTGCTGCCCGCCGACCTTCACCTGCATCGCCGCCGGGCAGACGATCGGCTTCGTGCACGCACCCTGATAACAGCCGTTTGATGTAACGGGATCCGGTCCGACCCGATGTGTGGTGTTGATATACATCGGCAGGTTCGAACCATCGACCAGGCTGACGTCGTAAAAGTCCAACCCGTCAAAGGAATCGAAGGTCAATTCGGCCAACGTCGCAGGCGTCCCTCCGGTGCCGCGACACTGGAAGACGCCGCCGCAATCACCGGTCTGGCAGTGCCCTGAGCCAGCGGCGTTGAACAAGCACCCGGTACGCCCCCAGACCCGGCCACCCCAGCCCTTCGGCACGGCGAACGTCACGCTCTGCCCCGGCGCCAGCTGCCACCCCGTCACCGGAATCGGATGCTCGGCGTTCGGATTCGTCGCGGCCCAGATCGTCTGGTGATCGGCGTTGACAATCGTGATCAGGTGCGATCCCGGAGCTGCGGCGATCGACGACGAACCCGTGGCCGGAGCGGGCTTCGAACTCGACGAGCCCGAGGAGCCGGACGCACGGGAGCCCGACGACGTACCACCGGCCGTGCCGCTCCGCGACGAAGCAGGCGAACTGGGTGAACTGAGTGAACCGGAGCTCGGCGACGGTGCCGTGCCGACGACGTTCCCCGCACCGGACGTGCCCGCCGACGTCGCCGCCTGCGCAGCGGACGTCGCAGTCCCGACGGTCCCGGCAGCGCCAGTCACTTGCCCCGCCTTGGAATCACCCGTACCGAAGCCGGCGAACCACGCGACGACCGCGACCGTCGCCAGCAATGCGAACCCTGATATAACAGCCGTCCGCCAAGTCCGTCTGCCGCCCCGCCCTCCGCGCGCACCGTGCTTCACGCGCCGACTCCGTTCACTCACGGGCTCACGCCCCACGTTATTCGGTAGCTGCACTCGCCCGAGCACGTCAGAACGCTCGTAGCGTCGTCATTCACATACGAATAGGCGAAGGGCTCAGCCTTCTTGAACACCGCCGCGGAGTCGACCGGCCACTTGGTCGGATCACAAGCTGCCCGGCTCGACCACTGCCCCAGGCAGCACATCTGATCCCCGCCGAGTGCCAAACACGAGCTCTTACATGCCGTGACCGCTCCCCCACGCACGACACGCAACGCAGCCGGACACGACGCGTTGGCATCGCGAGTGCAGCCAGCCTTCGTGCAGCCGTCCGCGCTCATCGGATCAGGCGTCTTACCCCCGGACTGGTTGATGTACATGGGCAGGTTGTTGCCCTCAACCAGACTGACGTCATAAAAGTCCATGTTCTGCCACGCGTTGAGATTGAACTCGGCAAGCGTGGACGGGAATTCACCCCAGGTGGAGCCGCATTGGAACTTCCCCTGGCAATCGCCAGAAAGACAGTGACCCGTCCCGGCGCCATTGAACGAACACCCGATCCGAGCCCAGACCCGGACATCCCAGTGGTCCGGAATCGAGATCGTGACACTGGCACCGGGCGCGAGAACCCAGCCGGTCGCGGCCACCGGATGCTTCGGATCGGCGGCCACCGCCGGCCAGATGGTCTGATTCAGCTTGTTGACCATGGTCAGGGTGCGCTGCCCCGGCAACCCGCCCGGACCAGGACTCGCGCCGGCGCTTGATGACCGGCTGGAGCCCGCCGTCGGCGACTTGGACGAAGCCGCGCCGGTGCTGGACTTGCTCGCCGTCTTCGGAGACGACGACCCAGGTGACGACGACCCGGACGACGACCCCTGCGACGACGCCGCAGGCGTGCCCGCCGACGAAGTCGCCGCAAGCGACGTCGGCGAAGGCGCAGCCGCGGCAGCAGACTGCGACTGCCCACCCCGCCCCCCGGCCGAAGCCGCCGACGCACCGCCGGTCGTCGAACCGGAACAAGCGGCAGCGCCGAAAACCGTTACGACACAAGCGATCAACGCCGCCAACCGCCGGGCCGTCCGCCCGCCGGAGGAGATCTCAGGACTTCGCAAAAGCCGTTCCCATCAGAGTCGGAACCTTCCCCTGATACAGAGCCGTGCCGACCTGCGCCCCGTCCGCCGCCAGCCCGAACCACGCGAACCGCTCGACGTACGGCAAGCCCTCAAGCATCGCCGCCGAGCCGCTCACGAACGCGGCCTGCTGGTCCGGCGCGGGATACTGGGACCCGCCCGAGAACTTGATCAACGCGTACTCGGTCACCCAGATCGGCAGGTGGTACCGGTCATGGATCGCCTGGAGATAGCCGCGCAACTGGTCGACGGCCGGCCCCGGACGGAAATCGGACCCGTACCAGTGGACCGTGATGAAGTCGACCCGGTAGCCGCGCGCCGCCGCGCCGGACATGAACTGGTCGAGCCAGCCGCCCGGCGTCGCCGCGTTCATCGCCACGGCCGGGCTGCCCAGGCGGAGCCCGGTGGCCTGGAGCTTCGGCCACAGGTCCAGCGCCTGCGCCACCGTCATGTTCGACTGCGCGGCCATGTCCGGCTCGTTGAAGCCGAGCAACGCAGTGCCCTGCGACTTCACCTTGCCCAGCGTCTGGTCGTCGGCGTTCTTCGGGCCCCAGATCATCGGGACGAACTCCGGGCGCGTCCCGCTGAGGTGGTCCAGCCGCGACGGCGACCAGTCGTAGTACCAGGCGGCCCCGGACGCAGTCAGATCGTCGTCGAGGCCCGGCGCGCTCCACGCCGCCACGCCCTTCTTACCGTTGGCGTGCGGCGGCGCGACCGACGGCACCGTCGCCGCCGCGCTCTTGGATGACGGGGACGACGGGGACGGCGACCGCGACGGCGTCGCCTTCACCGCGGAAGACGTCGAAGCCGTCGAAGGCGTCGGCGACAGCGGAGCAGGCGAGGGCGACGAAGCGGACGACGACCCAAGCGTCGCAGAACTCGACGACACCGGAGCCGCCACCGGCTGCCCCGACCCCGAACCGTTGCCGCGCGCCACGATCACGGTCGCGGCCACCGCGACCGCCGAAGCCGCCGTCACCGCAAGGATGGACGACTTCGCCGTCAGAAGCCCCTGACCCTTCGCGCCCTTGGCGCCCTTGGCGCCATTAGCGCCCTTCGCTCCCCGAACGCCCTTCGCCCGCCCCGCACCGGCATTCACCAAGCTGACCGACCCTGGCGTGCCGGCCATCAAGGACGCCTCATGCAACGCCGCCGCGGCCAGCGCCACCGGCGCGGCCACCAACGGCAGACCGACGAGCAGCTTCTCCGCCGGAATGAGGTCGCGGGACTGCTGGTCGCAGATCGCGCACTGCTTCGTGTGGCCGGTGAGACGCTTGCGCCACAACGGACTCCGCGTGCCGTCCCACTGCCGGGTGAGCGCCGAGAACTCGCCGCAGCGCCCGGACTCCTTCAACGCCCGGACCACCACCCGCGACGCCGTCAGCTGCTGCTTCATCCGCTGGATGCGCACCGCCACCTGGTTCGCCGGCACGCCCAGCGACTCGGCGAGCTCGCCGCGCCCCAGATACCCGGCCTCCTCCATCCACCACAGCGCCAGCAGCTCGCGGTTCCCGGAGTCCAGCCAGGCGCCGGCCTCGGCGATCTCCTTGCGCTGCCCGGACAATCCCAGCCGCAGGATCGTCAGCTCGGCGAAGTCGGCGGCCGGGTCCGGCACCGTCTCGGCGTCGTCCAGCGACGCGGTGCGGCCCAGGGCCGCCTGCCGGGCCCGCTGCAGATCGCGGACCTGCCGGATCGCCACGGCGACCAGCCAGGACCGGAAGGCCCCGGGATCGCGCAGATCGCCGAGCCCGCGGACGGCGCGCACCATCGTCTCCTGCACCACGTCGTCCACGTCCGAGTGCTGCTGGAGCGCGCACCCGACGATGTTGTAGACGAGCGGGAGGGCTTCCGCGAGCAGTTCGTGCAGTGCTTCTCGATCGCCCTGCTGCGCCGCCCGCACAGTGGCCGCGGCGAACCCGCCGCCGTGCTGTGCCGTCATAGTCGTGCCGCCTTCTATCGTCGCCGGAGTCGATGGTGACATGGCCCCGAATAGGAGACGGTGCAGGGCGGCCGCGGATAACCGAAATCCGGTGCGAGTTTTCCGGCGGCGTCGTTCGGCGGGCTCGTTCGGCGGCGTCGTTCGGCGGGCTCGTTCGACACCGGTGACGGCCCGAACATGGGCTAGCGTGGACAGGATGATGACAGCTGAAGGTGTGCTGGAGATCCTGGCCCTGCTCCGGCGCGCCGGCGTCGACTTCTGGCTCGAAGGCGGTTGGGGTATCGACGCGCTGGTCGGGGAGCAGACGCGCGAGCACCGCGATCTGGACCTCCTGCATCGGTTGGAGCAGGAGCCGGCCGTCATCGCCGCGCTGGCGGAGGCGGGCTACGTCGAGACCCTCGACTGGCGTCCGGTGCGATTCGTCATGTCCGGTCCGCAGGGACGGGACCTCGACCTGCATCCGCTGGTCTTCGCCGACGACGGATCCGCCCTCCAGTCCTCGTTCGAGGCGGACAAGCCGTTCGTCTATCCCGCGTCGTGCTTCGTGACCGGGGTCATCGGCGGGACCGCCGTGCCCTGCATCTCGGCCGAGCAGCAGGCGTTCTTCCATCAGGGCTACGACCCCGCCGAGCGCGACCGCCACGACATGGCCCAGCTCCGCAAGGCGTTCGGGATCGAGACCCATTTCTGAGCCCGGAGAACAGCGGCCCAGAGAACAGCGGCCCGGCGAACAACAACCCGGAGAACAACAGCGGCTCGCAGGCCAATTCCTGATCAGAACCGTCCACCGTGGGGCCCCACGTGTAGACCGTCTGCCCAGGCACCGGGGACGACCGGTGGGCCTGCGAGCCGGGTGACTGTCGGAGATTAGCCCGCCGCCCCGGACCTGCCGGGCGAGGCCTTCGGCCTCGTACGCGGGCGGGGCGGCTAGCTGACAGCCACCTCACGCGTCCTGGTACTACTCAACTCAGGATCACCTCCTTTCATGTGTGTGATCACGATAGGCAGACAGGTCGGGCGAACGCAATGGATTTCCCGGCGCTTCTCACGACGAGGTGTGCGGCAGCCGCTCGCACCCTCCCGCAATACGGGTTAGCCCATACGCCGATCCGGGCCGCGCGATGTATCTGACCGCCCCTCCGCTCCTCGTGTAGGTGACGCATAGGTGACGCACGCGGCCCCCCGCCGCCGTGCACGGCTCTGGTCCCGATCAGGAGGACGCAGCATGGCGGAACAGACACACCAGTTCGCAGGCCCGGTGCCGAAGGTGGTGCTCACCGACCCGGCATTGGCCGACGACAAGAACCCGCGTGTGCTGGCCAAGTTCAAGAACCTCGAACACAGCCTGGACATCCTGAGCCGGCTGGCCATGGGCGACCAGAGCGCGCTGACCGAGGTCGGTGTCGCGACCACGGGCCAGTACAACACCCAGCTGCACGAGTGGGCCATCGGCCGGGACCGCGGCAACCGCACCGACTGCTACCTCATCGCCGGCGGCCCCGGCGAGGTGAACTGGACGCACCCGGTGCTGACCGGCCTGGCGTCGATCGGCCACAGCCATCCGTTCGCCGCCGCGGACCGCAAGGCCTTCGTGCCGAACACCGGGCCGCTGGTCCTGCCGACGCTCACCACCTGGAAGGCCACCAGCGCCGAGCAGGCGATCCCGATGATGCCGGGCGACCTGTGGTACCTGTTCCCGTCCAACCAGGACGTCTCCGCGGCGTATCTCGGCGATTTCGAACGCCCCGAGGTCGTCTACTCGCCGTACCGGCTGGCTCCGGACGGCCGGCTCTCGCGGACGCAGGGCGGGGCGCTGATGGTGAAGTACGGCCCGGTCAAGGCCACGCTGTCGCAGCGGGCCGACGCGCTCATCAAGGACTCGGCCATGGACGCCAACGCGCCCGGCGGGGCGGCCGCCATCGAGTCCGTGATCTTGAGCATGTACTGGTGCGAGGTGGAGTTCTTCGCCGCGAACAAGTCGATTCTGACCGGTTTCATGAAGTGCCCGCCGAAGCGCGGCACACAGCTGGTGGAGTTCGCCTGGTTCCACCAGGAGGGCATACCGGCAACGGCCATGACGCGGTCGCAGTGTCACGCGTATATCAAGAGGGTGAAAGGCTAGTACCTCTATCGTTGGAACAACGTTGCAGGAGTGTCGGAAGTGACTGGAACTGCCAGCCCTTCACTGCGAGGCCGGACCCGTGACGTTGATCAATGGCCTGGTTCGGCCGCACCTCCACACAGGGTTCTGCGACAGTTTCCGGACGCCCTCCCCGGCGGCGATCGCCGCCGGGTTTACAAGTCGATGGCGCTGTGCTGTCATGAGACCCGTTTCAACGTTATTTCGCCGCCCTCCGACAGCGTCGGCCCACCCGGCGACCCGAGGGCGACCGTCCGCTCCACCCTGCGGTAGGGGCTGACGGTCCACCCGGGCGGCGACTCTGTTCGGTGCGCCTCTCCGCCCTTGTTTTACAACGTTGTATCCAGTGCGTCGTCACCTCCCGCAACAGCTCCGATCCCCTACCAGCCACAGGAGCACATCGACATGCACAAGCTCGGTTCCACGCCGCGCAGACTCGCGGCACTCGGCGGCATCCCCCAGAAGGTGCGCAGAACCCTGCTGACGTTCTGCGCGGTACTCGTCGTCGCCTTCGGCACACTCATCGCGTTTCCAGCCGCCTCGCAGGCCGCCGCATCGCAGCCCTGTGACATCTACGGCGCGGCCGGGACGCCGTGCGTCGCCGCGCACAGCACCGTACGGGCCCTGTTCGGCGGCTACAACGGGCCGCTCTACCAACTGAGACGAGCCTCGGACGGCGCGACGCACGACGTCGGCCTGTTGTCCGCCGGCGGGTACGCCAACGCCGGCGACCACGACGCGTTCTGCAACGGCACCACGTGCACGATCACGCGCATCTACGACCAGACCTCGCGGCACAACGACCTGCTGCCGGGCCCGGCGGGCACCGCGGGCATGGGCGCGGACCGCCCGGCCGACGCGAGCGAGCTCGCGGTGACGGCCGGCGGCCACAAGGCGTACGGCATCTGGATCTCGCCGGGCGTCGGGTACCGGAGCTCCGGCGCCGCCTCCGGGGTCGCGGTGAACGGCCAGCCGGAGGGCGCCTACATGGTCGCCAGCGGCACCCACGTCGGCTCCTCCTGCTGCTTCGACTACGGCAACGCCGAGGCCACCGCGGCCGACACCGGCAACGGCCACATGGACGCCGTCAGCATCGCCACCACGTGCTACTTCAGCCCGTGCACCAGCTCCGGGCCATGGGTCGAGGCCGACATGGAGAACGGGATGTTCCAGGGGGCCAACGGCTCCAACACCGCGAACCAGGGCAACAGCAGCACCTACGTCACGGCGATGCTGAAGAACAACGGTCAGACCACTTACTCGCTGAAGGGCGGCAACTCCCAATCCGGGGGCCTGTCGACATGGTGGTCCGGGGCCTTGCCCAACCGCGGCGGCTACACGCCGATGCACCAGGAGGGCGGCATCATCCTCGGCACCGGCGGCGACAACAGCAACTGGAACATGGGCACCTTCTTCGAAGGTGTCATGACCGCCGGCTACCCGACCGACGCCGCCGACAACGCGGTCCAGGCGAACATCGTCGCGGTCGGCTACAGCGGCGAGACGAACGTCCCGAACGGCCCCGCCGGCACCATCGGCGGCCCCGGCGGCAAGTGCGTGGACGTCGCCGCCGACGATACCGGCGGCAACCTCGCCGCCGTCCAGCTGTGGGACTGCCAGGGCTGGGCCGAGGACCAGCACTGGACCCACTTCACCGACGACTCTCTGCGCACCATAGGCCGGTGCCTGGACATCAACGGCAACGGCACCGCCGCCGGGACGCAGGTCGAGCTGTGGGACTGCAACGGCGTCGGCGGCCAGAAGTGGGTGCAGCGCGCCGACGGCTCGCTGTTCAACCCGCAGTCCGGACGATGCCTGGACGACCCGAGCGGCAACACCGCCAACGGCACCCGGCTCCAGATCTGGGACTGCAACGGCACCGGCGCCCAGAAGTTCGCCGTCAACGGCGGCGGCCCGGCGGTGGGCCCGGCCGGCAAGTGCGTGGACGTCGCCGGCGACGACTCCGGGGCCAACGCCACGGCGGTCCAGCTGTGGGACTGCCAGAGCTACGCGGTGGACCAGCACTGGTTCCAGAACTCCAACGGCTCCCTGCGGACCCTGGGCCGCTGCCTGGACATCAACGGCAACGGCACCGCCGCCGGCACCCCGGTGCAGCTGTGGGACTGCGACGGCGCCGGCGGGCAGGTGTGGCAGCAGCGCTCGGACGGGTCGGTGTACAACCTGCAATCGGGACGGTGTCTGGACGATCCCAGCGGGAACACGGCGAACGGCACGCGGTTGCAGATTTGGGACTGCAACGGGACGAGCTCGCAGAAGTTCGCCTTGAGTTGACAACGAGATGAAGCCCGGCTGAGCCCCGCCTGACGACCGCCGGGCCCGGTGGCGGGCCGCCCAACCGGCGCCCGCCACCATGGATCCGCCACATCTCCACCGAATCACCCTCGTGCTTCCCCCCACCGAGCGGATACGCTGTGCCGCACGATTCGCCCGTCGGGCGGGCGGAAACCCGGGCGGACAAGGTCCGGGGTGCTGGCACGTACCCCACAAGGCGGGCACGGCCGCAGGGCTCAAGGAGATTCATGGCAACCGGCAAAGTCAAGTGGTTCAACGGCGAAAAGGGTTACGGCTTCATCGCGCAGGACGATGGTGGTCCGGACGTCTTCGTCCACTTCTCGGCGATCATCGGTGACGGCTACCGCAACCTGGACGAGAACCAGGCCGTGGAGTACAACGTCACGCAGGGCCCCAAGGGCCCCCAGGCGGAGAACGTCCGCGCCCTGTAAGGCGCCCCGCAAGGCCCTGACGGCCGACTGACGCGGCTCTGCCCGGCGCTCGCCGCCGGGCGGAATCGCGTCTGGCGCCAGAAGAACGAACCCCTATGGGCTGATTCCTAGATCAGCTCACCCCCATCGGCGTAATGTCGAGATGGCACTAGGTTCTGACCGTTCCGGTCGGCACCCCGCCGCGACCGGAGGAGACCATTCATGGCACGCAGCAACGGCATCCGCGGAAGCAGGATCGGCGCGGGCCCGATGGGCGAGTCCGAACGCGGGACGATGATCGAGCGCGTCTCCGCCACGTTCTGGTGCGCCAACGGCCACGAGACGCAGGCTCACTTCGCCGCGTCGGCGGATCTGCCCGAGGTGTGGGACTGCCACTGGTGTGGCGCGCCCGCCGGGACGGATCGGGAGAATCCGCCCGTCGCGGCACCGACCGCGCCGTTCAAGACGCACCTCGCCTATGTGCGGGAGCGTCGGACCGACGCCGATGCCGAGATTCTGCTCGCCGAGGCATTGTCGCGGTTGCGCGGGAACCGCTGAGCGGTTCGCGGCACTGCCTCCTTCGGTTCGGGGCACTGCTTCCTTCGGTTCGGGGCACCGCTTTCTTCGGTTCGGGCTTGACGACCCTCGGGACTCGTTGCCTGAACAGGCCTGCCCTGTAGCGGCTCGCAGCCGGCATACGGCCAGGTCAGAACGCGACTTCCCCAGGAGCGCCTCCGGAGCGCATCCGAGTGGCTACGCTGCGAGCATGAAGAGGCGAATATCCGCTCGGTTATTAGCGGCGATCGCGGCGATCGCCGCATTCGCGGCGGCCTTAGTGGCCCTGCCCTCGGCCGTGGCGTCGACCGCCGCGACCGCCGCGGTCGGCACCTGCCAGACACTCCGGATCCCGGTGGCCCTCGCCCCCGGCGGGCCGGCCGACCAGACGATCTCCGGAACGCTGTGCCGCCCCACGTCACAGCCTTCCGCCAGCACGGTGGACGTCCTGGTCCACGGCGCCGGGTACAACCAGTCGTACTGGGACTGGCCGGTCGGCGGCGGCAGCTACTCCTACGTCGCCCGGACGCTGGCCGCCGGGCGGGCCACCTTCGCGTACGACCGGCTGGGCGTCGGGGCGAGCAGCCATCCACTGAGCGCCCTGGTCACCACCGCGGCGGATGCCTGCGCCCTGCACAAAGTCATAGGCCTGATGCGCGGATCCGGATTCTCGACCGTCGACGTCGTCGGACATTCGTTCGGATCGGTGGTCGCCATCGAGGAGGCCGCCACCTATCAGGATGTGGACAAACTGGCCGTGACCGGGCTGCTGCATTCACAGGGTCTGGGGCTGGCGACTGTCGCAGCCTCCTTCTACCCCGCCGACATCGACCCGCAGTTCGGACTGCTGTTCGCAGACCCCGGATATCTCACGACCCTGCCGGGGACGCGCGGGTCCTCGTTCTACAACACGGCGACGGCCGATCCCGCGGTCATCGCCTACGACGAGGCGCACAAGGATGCCATCTCAGGCACCGAACTGGCGGCCGGCATCGTCGAGACCGAGCTGCCCGCGCTGACGAACCCCTCGCGGCTGATCACCGCGCCGGTGCTGGTCCTCGACGGGCAGCAGGACGGCATCTTCTGTGGACTGACGGTGGACTGCACGAACCTGTCGTGGCTGCTGGGCGAGGAGGCGCAGTTCTACTCGGGCGCCGCACGGCTGAGCGTCGCGACGGTCGCCGGGACCGGACATGACGTCGCGCTGCATCCGAGCGCGGCGCAGTCGTTCGCCGTGATCGACCAGTGGATCACGTCCGGCTGACCGGCCGGCTCCGCTGGTCCAGGCGCCCGACTCCGGCGTAGAACCACATCTGCTCCGGATTCGGGTGCGGGTCTCCCTCCGGGTGCCACAGCGGGATGTAGACGAGGCCGGGTTCGACGAGTTCGAACCCGGCGAAGAAGCCGCTGATCTCCTCGTGCGAGCGGGTGTGGGCGCTCGCACGGGCGGTGGAGCGGTACAACTGCTCGACGTCGGCGGCCGCGCGGGGAGCGGCCTCGTGGGTGGCGTGCGAGATCGCGAGGTAGCTGCCGGGCACGACGGCGTCCCGGTAGCGGGCGACCATCGCGTGCGGCTCGTCGGCGTCCGGGACGAAATGCAGCACCGTGACCATCAGCAGCCCGATCGGGCGGGAGAAGTCGAGAAGTCCCCGGGTCGTCGGATGCCCCATGACCTCGCCGGAATGGCGCATGTCCGCGTGGACCGCCGCGGCGTCGGGGTTGCCGGCCAGTATGTGACGGCTGTGCGCGACGGCCGACGGGTCGTTGTCGACGTAGACGACCCGCGCGCCGGGAGCCACCTTCTGGACGATCTGGTGGACGTTCTCCTGGGTGGGGATTCCCGAGCCCAGATCAAGGAACTGACGAATGCCCTGGTCGAGCAGGTACCGCACCGAGCGGCCGAGGAAATCACGGTTCTCACGGACGATCTGCCGCGCGTTGGGCTCGGCGCGGACCAGGCGGCGGCCGAGCTCCCGGTCCGAGGCGAAATTGTGGCTCCCGCCGAGCAGCCAGTCGTACAGACGTGCCACGCTCGACCGTTCGATGTCCACACCCGCGGGCACGGTGCCGCCCCGTCGTGCGCTGTCGTTCTCTGCCATGCCTCGACCTCCATGCTCGCAGAGCAATTGTCTCGCTTCTCTCCGTGCGCGCCCGGGTTTTGTCTCCTTTTTCCTCTCAGGGGCTTTGCCTACTGGACAAAACGGAACCGGACCGGCGGGTCTTACCGATCCGGTGTCGGACCCGGGGGCTAGGGTCGGCGCGAGGCGGCGCACGTGAGCGGCACGCCACGGTGAAAGGAGTCTGATAATGGGTGAGCTTCGAACCCTGATGACGGGTCGCGGGCTGCTCGAATCGCCCAGGTGGCACGGCGATCGGCTGTATTTCTCCGACTGGTCCTCCGGAGAGGTCCTCGCCGTCGACCTCGCCGGCGAAGGCGAGACCGTGGCCCGGGTGAAGTCGCTGCCACTGTGCACCGCGTGGCTGCCGGACGGGCGGATGGTGATCGTCTCCTCGCCAGACGGCCTCCTGCTGCGGCGCGAGGACGACGGCAGCTTGGTGACGCACGCCGACCTGGGACGACCGGGCTGGAACGACATCGTCGTGGACGGCCGGGGGAACGCGTACGTGAACCGCGCGGGCTTCAACCCGATGGCCGGCGAGGAGTTCCGGCCGGGCGCGGTCCACCTGGTGGCGGCCGACGGGCGGGTCAGCGAGGTGGCCGACGACATCGCGTTCCCGAACGGGATGGCGGTGACGGCGGACAACGGGACGCTGATCGTCGCCGATTCGTATCGCAGGGTGCTGGTGGCGTTCGACATCGCGGAGGACGGGACGCTGTCGGGGCGGCGGGTGTGGGCGGAGCTCGGGGACGGGGTGCCGGACGGGATCTGTGTGGATGCGGAGGGGGCGGTGTGGTACGCGGATGTTCCGAACCAGCGGTGTGTGCGGGTCGCGGAGGAAGGTGCGGTGCTGCGGACGGTGGAGCTTGATCGGGGTGGGTTCGCTTGTGCTTTGGGGGGTGCGCGGGGGACGGAGTTGTTCGTGGTGGGGGCACGGTGGCAGGGGATGACGGCTTCGGAGATGGTGGTCGCGGGGTCGGGAGAGGTTTATGCGGTGGAGGTGGAGGTGCCGGGCGCGGGGTGGCCGTGAGGTTGCGGGTGTTGATTCGGGCTTAGCCTGTCGAATTCCGTCGCGCTCGTCCGTCGATCTTCTGTACCTACTAGTATGTATACTGGCGTCGTGGACACCAGGGAACGGCTCATCGAGAGCACGCGCACGCTGCTGTGGGAGCGCGGCTACGTCGCGACCAGCCCGAAGCTCATCCAGCAGGCGGCCGACGCCGGCCAGGGCAGCATGTACCACCACTTCACCGGTAAGGAGCAGCTGGCGCTCGCCGCGATCGAGCGGACCGCCGAGGAGATGCGGAGGCAGATCGACGCGCTGCTGGACGGTCCCGGTACTGCCGTGGAGCGCATCGCGACGTATCTGCGCCGCGAGCGCGAGGTGCTCAAGGGCTGCCCGATCGGCCGGCTGACGCAGGATCCTGATGTGATGGCGTCGCCCACGCTGCGGGAGCCGGTCGAGGGGATGTTCGCGTGGCTGCGAGGGCGGCTGGCGGACGTCGTGAGCGGCGGGATCGCCGCCGGGGAGCTGAGCCCGGGGGTCGAGCCGGGGGCCACGGCGACGGCGATCGTGGCGGTGTTGCAGGGGGGCTATGTGCTGGCGCGCGCCGCCGCTGATACTGCGCCCTTTGATCAGGCTATTGAGGGCATTCTCGCGTTGCTGCGGTCGCAGGGGATCGCTCGCTGACGCTGGTGACGTCGCTGACGTTGCTGTTGGCCGCCAGCGACAACCTCCCATCAAGATCACTCATCCATATATCAAAATCGGACAAAGGAACATCGACAGTGCTTGTATCCCGCACCCCGCACGCCGAAGTCCCCGCCCCCGCCGAGTGGTTCACCGGCACCGCCCGGATCGCGGAACTCACCGCCGCCAAGGCCCCGGCCCGCACCCAGATCGACAGCGTCCACTTCGCTCCGGCAGCCCGCACCCACTGGCACCGCCACCCCCTGGGCCAGACGCTGATCGTCACCCACGGCACCGGCCTGGTCCAGCGCCGGGGCGGGCCCGTCGAGACCATCACCGTCGGCGACACCGTCCACATCGCCCCCGACGAGTGGCACTGGCACGGCGCCGCCCCGACCTCCGCCATGACCCACCTCGCCGTCGAACCCCACCCCGCCGACGGCCGCACAACAGAACTCGGCGAAGCAGTGACCGACGCCGAGTACACGCCCGCGCTCGCGTCAGGCAGCGCCTCGACCGACGGCTCAACCGACACCGAACCGGCCGCCGCCCCGCCGCCCTTCACCCGCGACATCGTCATGGACCAGCACCTCCCCCAACCCCTCGCCACCGCCCGCGTCGAAATCCGCCGCATCACCATCGCCCCCAACTTCCCCGCCGGCCTCCACGTCCACAACGGCCCGGTCTTCGGCAGCATCGAAACCGGCTCCGCGATCTACCAGATCGAAGGCGAACCAGAGACCGTCCTGAACCCGGGCGATGTGTTCTACGAGCCGGAGAACGTACGCATCGCGCGCTTCGACGCGCAGGAGTTCGGGGTGACGTTCTTGGGCTACTTCCCGTTGGAGGCCGGGGTGGAGGCTCAGTTGGTCTTTGTTGAGGACTGACGACAGACAATGGTAGGACCCCACCGGATGGTCCGGCGGGGTCCTCAATCAAACACAGCCTAGAAAGCAGCCAGTACCGCTCGGAGCCCCCTCGCTACGAGAGTGCTCCAGTTTCTATTGCCGCCGGTAACCCCGGCAGCCGCAATTGCTTCTGGCTTGCCACCGTCAAGCGCTGTCGCTGTACCGGCAGCTACAACACCCGCAAACGTAGAGCACGCCATTGAGCCGAAGCCAGCGGTGGTTATCCCAAACGTTACTTCGCATGTCCCTCCCGCCACGGCACCCGCTGTCCACGAAACGCCCTGTACGAAAACGAAGTGAGCGATACCCTTCCCTCTGCAGGATCCGTCCGAGTCAGCGCCGAAGATGCAGTCATTGGTTGGAGCAGGCGGGGCCCAGAGGCCGTTGGTATAGGCACAGTCCGCGTCCTCGAAACACTTCTTGTGCTCAACGTTGTACTGATTCAGCAGGCGCCAGGCGTCTGCACAGGAGACTGTCGTCGTGTAAGACTCCTTGTCATTGCTCAGATCGCACCGGTACCGCTTCAAGGCGTAGTCATCAGGCGTAAGGGTCAACAGCGCCAAGAAGCGCATCGCGGCAGCTTCGTCATAGACGCAACCGTGACCGTTCCACCTGAACATCTGCCCGCACCGCGAGACCGGTCCGAGGATTGCTGGCGCGTCCCCGAAGAACGCCTGCAAGTACTTGCCACCGCCCCCGGAATGCTGGTTCTCCGGAAGCACCGACGTCGCCCCCGCGGCGGCGGCCACGATGGCGCTCGCGATGGTCGCGCCCTGGAGAGCCGCGGCTGGGCTGAACGCGGCGATCTGTGCTGTCTGCACCGCCACCTTGATGTTGCTCGCGACCTTCGCCGCGATCTGGCCCACTCGCGCCGCGGCCTTCTGCTTCGCGCCGGTGATCGTGCCCTTCGCGGCGGATTTCACCGCGCTGACGATTACCGACGTCATGTGGCCGGTCGCGGACGAGGAGCCGGTTCCCGGATTTTGCGGGTGGGGGGTGGTGGCTGGTTGGCGGATGGTGCAGTCGTCGTCGGCGCAGGCTGTGACGACGCCGTGGCCGGACGGGTCGGTGTTCGTCAGGGGGTTGTCGTTGGCGTAGGCGAACGGGTTGGCGTCGGTGGAGTTCGGGGTCGGGTTGTTGGCGACGGTGTCGCGGCTGGTGAACTGGCCGTTGGCCGGGTCGTACCAGCGGGCCGCCATGTCGACCTGGCCGGTGGACTTCTCGGTGAAGGCGGACTGGTAGCCGAGGGAGCCCGTCAGGGTGCTGGTTCCCAGGGCGCGGCCGAGCGGGTCGTAGGCGGCCGAGCCGGTCAGTGTGCCGCCGGCGGCGGTGAAGTCCGCGACCACGTCGCCGTGCAGGTCGGTCCAGCTCAGGGTTCCGGAGCCGGTGCTCTGGCCCGGGGTCCCGACGCCGGTGGGGGTGCCCATCGGGTCGCGGCTGTAGGTGGTGGCGCCGTCGGCCGCCAGCAGGTTGCCGGTGCCGCTGTAGGACAGCGTGCGGGTGGTGCCGCCGCCGGTGGCGTCGGTGACCGCCCGGCCGAGGGCGTCGTAGGTGTAGCTCTGGCCGCCGGCCGTGATGCCCTGGCCGTAGGCGTCGAAGGTGTCCGCCGCCCCGGCGGACGCAGTGGTCTGCGTCCCCCGCGCCGTGTAGGCGTAGGTGGTGGTGCCGTCGCTGGTCAGCTGGTTGCGGGCGTCGTAGGTGTAGGTGGTCCCGCCGGCCTGCGTCCGGTTGCCGTTGGCGTCGTAGCCGTAGGTGACCGTGGCGCTGCCGTTGTTCCAGCTGGCGAGGCGGTTGGCGGTGTCGTAGGTGTAGACGTTGGCCGCCGAGGTGCCGAAGCCGACGGTGGTCTTGGACGTCAGGTTGTCGTCGTTGTCGTAGCCGTATGTGATCTTGGCGAAGGCCGCGCCGGTCGGGCTCGGCTTCAGGGCGTCGACCTTCAGCCGGTGCTGGGTGTCGTAGGTGAACGCGCGCACGTTGGCGACAGCCCCGCCGGCAGCGTTGTACCCGATCTGCGACACCTGGTCGAGCGTGTTGTAGCTGTACGTCAGGGTGTCGCCGGAGGCGGCGTCGCCCATGGTCGACAACCGACCCGCGTTGTCGTACATGTACGAACTCGTCCCCGCCGCATCGGTCCGCGAGGCCATCGTCCCGTCGGCGGTGTAGGTGAACGAGGAGCTCCCCGCCGATCCGGTAGCACTCAGCAACAGCCCTCGGTCGTCGTACCCGAACGTGTCGGCGGTCGCCGCCTGCCCGCCCGCCGCCGAGGTGGACGCGCTCAGCACCCGTCCGGCCTTGTCGTACCCGAAGGTCCGGCTAGCGGTGGCGGCTTCGGCGCCGGTCCCCGACTGGTTGGTCAGGTTGCCGTCCGCGTCGTACACCAGGCTGACGCTGACCCCGCCGGGCTGGGTCTGGGCGACCGGCCGGCCGACCCCGTCATAGCCGGTGGTGAAGGTGCTGGTGGCCGCCGTCGAGTACTGCGCGGTCGCCGGCTCCGTCTGCGATTCCGGCAGGTTCCAGGTGTTGTACGTGGTGATCCAGTTGCCGCCCTTGCCGTCGGTGTAGCGCGTCCGGTTGCCCGCCGCGTCGTAGCCGAACGAGGCGGTGATCGGCGAGGACCCGCTGATCGGCTGGCTCTGGCTGGTGAGCCGGTTGTCCGCGTCGTAGCCGAAGGTGGTTATGGTGCCCCGCGCGTCGGTGGCCGAGATGACGTTGCCGACCCCGTCGTACGCCTTGCTGCTGCTCTTGAGCTGGTTCGGCGGCGTTGCGTTGTCGAACATCACCTGGTCCACCGGCCGGGCCAGCGCGTCGTAGTCGGTGCGGACCGACGAGCCGTCCGGCGCCGTCGTCGTCTGCTTGTCCCCCAGATAGTCGTAGGTGTATGAGGTCTGGTTCCCAGCCCCGTCGGTGGTCGAGACGACCTCGCCGAGGTTGTCGTAGCCGCTCGCCGTCGTAACCCCGGCCGGGCTGGTGACCTGGGTCTGCCAGCCTCCGGTGCCGTAGGCGTACCCGGTCGTGTAGCCGACCGTCCCGGTGGCCGGCGCCGGGTGGCGCTCCACCGCGGTGGTCGAGACCTTGCGCCCCAGGTAGTCGTACGCGACCTGGCTCATCGCGCCGGTCCCGTCGGTGACGGACACCGGATGCCCGACACTGTCGTAGACCATGTGGCTCACGCCGCCGCCGGGCGCGGTGACGCTCGCCGGAAGGTTCCGCTGGTCGTAGACGTAGCTGGTCTGGTGGCCCAGCGGATCTGTGACCGTCGCGATGTTGCCGTCGCGGTCGTACGTCTTCGCCGTCACCCCGTTGGTCGGGCTTCCGGCCCCGGGCGCGGTGTACGTCGGCCGCGTGGTGCTCGTCGGACGGCCGTCGGCGTCGAAGGCCACCGTGGTGGTGTGGCTGGTCCCGTCGGGGTCCTGGACCTCGACCGGATCGCCGAAGGTGTCGTAGCCAGTGTAGGTGAACAGCGGCACAGAACCCTGGCTCACCCCGCCGGTCTCGATGGGCGCCGCGGGCGCGGTCTTCACCGTCGTCCGACCGGCTTCGTCATTCGTGTAGCGGGTGATGCCACCGTTCGCGTCGGTCGAGGAGACCGTCAGGCCGCGCGCGTCCAGCACCCGGGAAGTGGTGACGGTGGTGTTCGTCCCCAGGACCGAGCCGCCTCCGTACAGCGTGGACACCTCGGTGGCCGACAGCGCCCGGTTGTAGACCTGGACCCCGGACAGCGATCCGGCGAAGTGCTGGTTGGTCAGCCACGCCGCGCCGATGTTCAGGCCCTTGGGCGCCTTCCACGGCGTGGTCATGGGGACGCTGACGATCAGTTTCCCGTTGATGTAGATGCTCTCGGCATGGGTCGCGACGTTGTAGGTCCCGACCATGTGGCTCCACTGCCCCACCGGTGCCGTCGCCGCCGGAGCCAAGGCATAGGTCCACGACGCCGCGTTGGTGTCGTTGCTCGTCATGTCGAAGATCCAACCTCCGACCGTGGTGTTGTATCCGAGCATCGCCGCCGGGTTGGTGTTGCCGGAAAGCGCCATCACCACCTGGTTGCTGCTGGTGCTGCCCGGCTTGACCCACGCCGCGAAGCTGAACGACTGGGACGTGTCGACCTCCGGCGCCGGCGTGGTGATCAGGCCGTTGGTACCGTCGAACTTGGCCGCCCCGCCGTGCTCGGCCGTCCACGACGCGCCGCCGGACATGGTGCCGCCGGCATTGCTGCTGGAGGTGTCCGCGGCCGTGGTGACGTCGCCGTCGTTGAGCTTCCACTGCCCGGCCAGGCCGATCTGCACTTGGTGGTTCGGGGCGTTCGCGTAGAGCGCCTGGACGTCCGCGGCGGGCAGGGCCCGGTTGTAGACGCGCACGTCCGACAGCGATCCGGCGAAGTGCTGATTGCCCAGCCACGCCGTACCGATGTTCAGGCCCTTGGGTGCCTTCCACGGCGTCGTCATCGTCATCGAGCCGATCAGGTTCCCGTTGACGTAGATGCGCTCGGCGTGCGTGCTGACGTCATACGTCCCGACCAGGTGGCTCCACTGCCCCACCGGCGCCGTCGCCGCCGGAGCCGAGGCGTAGGTCCACGACGCCGCGTTGGTGTCGTTGCTCGTCATGTCGAAGATCCAACCTCCGACCGTCGTGTTGTACCCGAGCAATGCCGCCGGGTTGGTGCCGCCCGAAAGCGCCATCACCACCTGGTTGCTGCTGGTGCTGGCCGGCTTCACCCATGCCGAGAAGCTGAACGACTGCGAGGTGTCGACCTCCGGCGTCGCGGTGCCGACCATCCCGGTGGCGCCGTCGAACACCGCCGAGCCGCCGTGGTCGGCCGACCACGCCACGCCGCCCGAGACGGTGCCCGTGTTGACGGTGCCGGAGGTGTTGACGGTGCCCGAGGCGTCGGCGGCGGTGGTGACGTTCCCGTCCGCCAGGCTCCAGGATCCGGTCAGCCCGGCCGCGGCCGTCGGCGAACTCTGACTCACGGTCTGGCTGTTCTGGCGGCCCGCGGCGTCGAAGCCGTAGACCGTCGAGCGGCTCCATCCGGACAGGTCGCGCAGCGTGCTGGAGGCGACCACGTCGTCCGGGGTGTAGGTGACGGACGTCGTGCGGTTCGCGCCCGAGGGGTTGCTCGCCCCCTTCGGGTCCACCGTGGTGGTGCTGACCCGGGAGGCGGCGTCCACGGTGTAGTTGGTGACGGTCACCTTGTTGTTCGTGGCCCGGGAGACCAGGTTCCCGGCCGGGTCGTAGGTGTTGGCCTGCACCACGAACGGGTTCTGGTTGTTGGCGTCCACCTTGGTGACGGTGGCCGTCAGGCCGTCGTCGGTATACGTGTACTGAGTCGTGGCGCGCAGCGCGTCGGTCTCGGTGGCCAGCCGGCCGGCCGGGTCGTACGCCTTGGAGGACGTCACCAAGTTGGTGAGCGGGCTCTGCGCGGCCGGGTCGCCGTAGTACCCCATCAGCGTGGTGCTGAGTTCCCGGTGGTCGGCGTCGTAGGCGGTGTCGGTGCGGACGCCCCGCGGGTCGACGACGCTCACGCGGTTGCCGAAGGCGTCGTAGGCGTACGTCGTGGACGCGTTGGACTGGTCGGCCACGGCCACCGCGTCGGTGTACGAGGCGAGCTGGTCGTGGTTGTTGTAGGTCGCCTTCGTCGTCCGGGGCGGGTCGCCGCCGGTCGTGTCGGCCGCCGTGGTGGACGTGATGTTGCCGTCGGCGTCGAAGACGGTGGTGGTCCGCGGCGTATGCACCGCGCCGGTGACCCGGTCGGTGGTCGCCGGGTCGGTGCGCGTGCCGACGCGCCCCAGCGCGTCCAGGACGTAGCTGGTCACCACCCCGTTCGGGTAGCTGTCGGACACGACCTTCTTGCCCAGGATCCGGCCCAGGTTGTCGTAGGTGTAGGAGGTGACCAGCTGACCGGCGGCGTCCGTGGTGGAGGCGACGTCACCGGTGTGCGTGTACGAGGTGACGGTCGTCCTGCCGCCGGCCGTGGTGACCTTGGCCGGCAGTCCGATCGGGGTGGTGCCGGAGTCCGACGCGGCGGTCGCCGCGGTGGTGTAGGCGGTCCGGGACGTGCGGCCGGCCGGGAACCCGGCCACCGGCGGCGTCGTGACAGAGGTCTGGTTCCCCAGCGTGTCGTAGGTGTAAGAGGTCAGATACGTCGGGTCGGTGGTCGACGCCGAACGCGGGTCCCGGTAGGAGGTGAGCAGGTCGTTGCGCGGATCGGCCGGCGGGTTCACCGTGACGTCGTCCGGCCAGTAGGTGTAGTACGAGGTCGAGCAGGTGTTGGTGGTCTGCACCTGGCACGTCGTGCGGGACACGGTGTTGCCGCGCACGTCGTGGCCCGTGGTGACGGTGTCGCCGTCCGGGTCGGTGACCGTGTACAAGAACCCTGAGGTGTCATAGCCGTACTGCGTGGCCGCGCCGGTGGCGTCGACGGTCGCCAGTTCCCGGCCGCCCTGGCCGGTGTCCTGGATCGTGGTGATGACGCCGAGGGCGTTGGTCACCACCGAGGACGCGGTGAACAGCGGCGTGCCGTCGGCCGCGGCGACGGTGAAGGTGCCGTCGGGGGCCAGGGACGCGGTGTTCCCGGACGCCGGGGGCACATTGGTGGCGGAGCTCCACAGCAGCGTGGCCTTCGTCGAGTCGCTGTAGATGGCCAGGTTCCCGTCGGCCTGGAACACCAACACCGCGTTCGGGTTCCCGGCGGTTCCGGACGACCAAATGGTCCGGCCGCTGTCGGTGCGGGTGATGACCAGGTTCCCGTCGGCCCCGAAGGTCATGCGGGCCGACTGCGTCGACCAGCTCTTGGCCGCGCTGGCCGCGTACGACGTGCCGTCGAACGCGAACTTCGTGATCTGGGCGTTCGGCACCAGCAGTTTGGCCACCGTGGACGGGACCAGCGTGGGAACGCCGACCGCCAACGGGACGCTGTACTGGATCGTCGAGGCTATCGCCGAGATCTGGGCCCCGCTGATCTGGCGCGGGTAGTAGGCGACATCGCTGATGGCGCCCTTGAAGTAGCGGTCCGGCACGGTCGGCAGATTGGCCACGCCCGCGGCGTGCGTACCCGCCCCGACGTATACATAAGGCTGCTGACCCGAGGTGAGCGGCTGCGCCGTGGTGGTGGAGTCGATCTGGCTGCCGTCCACGTACATGGCCTGCGACGTGCCGGACGCGGTCAGCACCAGATGGTGCCAGTTCCCGTCCCAGAGCGGGCCCTTCGAGGACAGCTGCCCGGTCCCGGAACCGGCCGCGAACCCGGCGTGGACCAGGCCGTTGGTGTCCATGTAGGCGTAGACGCCGCTGGTGGTGCTGTTCGGGTTCGCGGCGCCGAGCGGCTGCGACTGGCTCTCGAACAGCATCTGCGGCTGGGTCGGAGGACCCTGCGACACGGTGAGTCCGCCGCTGAACCACAGCGACACCGTGGCCGCGGTGCCCACCGGGGTCGCCGCGGTCGGCAGCCGCAGCCACGAGGACGTGCCGTTGAACGCCGCGGCGCTGTTGTCCGCGAACGGCCCCGGCACGCCGAGCGTGACGTTGCTGTACCCGGCGCTCTGGTTGTCGGCGGCGACCGCGTCGGCCGCCACGGCCCATCCGGCCGGATCGTTCAACGGCCAGTAGCCGCTGGGCCCGGCGACCAGGGTGGCCGAGCGCATCGGCTGCGAGGACCCGACCGCGTTCACCGGCTCGACGGTCCAGGTGCCGCCCTCCTGGTCGGTGACCGAGGTGACGCCGCTGTCGGCGGCGCTGTAGGCGACGCTGGCCTCGACGTTGCCCGAGGGCTTGGTGATCGTCCGCAGCAGGCTGCCGGAGTGCGTCCCGGCCGTGTACAGCGCGGCGACCTGGGCGTCGGACAGGGTGGTGTTCCACGCCGCGACGTCCGACAGCGAGCCGGTGAACCCGTCGACGCCGGCGGCCAGGTACGGCCAGCCGCTGCCGCCGACCCCCGCGCCGATCGTGACGTACGGCTGGTCCCAGCTCTGGATGGTGTTCGCGTTGCGGGCGGTGCCCTGCACGGCGCCGTCCAGGTACAGCGTCTGCGAAGTGCCCGCACCGGCCAGCACGGCGTAGTGCCAGTTGCCGTCGGTGACGGTGCCGGGCGAGCTGATCTGGTTGGCGGCGCAGTTGCCGGTGGCGAAGCAGCCGTGCAGGCGGTTGTCGGTGCCCACGTACAGGGCCGGCGTGTTCTTGCCGGTCTGGCCTGCGTTCGACATGGGCTGGTCGCCGTAGTAGAAGATCACGCCGCCGCCGACCGTGGTCCGGAACCAGGCGCCGATGGTGGCCTGGGAACCGGCGGCCGCCAGGTTCTGCCGGTTCGAGGCCAGATACGAGCCGGTACCACCGGCGAAGCCGGTGGAGGTCGCGGTCGAGCCGGCCAGCGCCGGACTCTGGCCGAGCGCGGTACCGGTGCCGGTCAGGTTGTCCCGGCCCTGGTTGGCCAGCACGCTGCCGACCGCCGTGGTGCCGGAGCGCTCATTGAGGCGCCAGTAGGAGACCGGCGCGGTGTTCTGCACCGCCGCAGGGAACTGCGATCCGGCGCTGTAGGAGTACTTGGTGCAGGCCGGTGCGACGTCGACCGGCGAACAGACCGACGTCAGCTGGTCCCCGGCGTATCCGTAGGTCCACACCGCCGCCGTGGCCGGAGCCCCGGCGGTGGCCGGGTCGGTGGTCACCGAGGTCACGTGTCCGGCCGTGGCCCCAGCCGCCGGCGCCTGCCAGCCCAGGGTCAGGGTCCGGCCGGTGGCGGTGTTGGTCAGCTTCGTGACCTTCGTCCCGGCCGGTGTGCTGCCCCAGGTCAGGGTGACGGCGCGGCCGGCGGCGTCGGTCACGGACGTCAGCCCGTAGGAACCGGTGTCCAGCGGCTGGCTGAAGGCGTAGACGGTGTCGTTCTTGTCGGTCAGCGAGTAGCCGGCCCCCAGCGACGCGACGCGGGTGTAGCGGCCGGGCGGCGGGCTGAAGGACCCGTCCGCCGGGTTGCGGCCGTACCCGACCTGCGAACCGTCCGGGTTCGTGATGTCGACGCTGTTCAGCACCTGGTACATGCCGGAGACGACGTACTGCTCGGTGGCCTTGGCGTCCAGCAGGCTGGACCAGGCGGCCCCGAACGCGCCGTCGGACAGCGGGTTCCGGGAGTTGTAGTCCCGGGTGATCTCCAGCGTCGGGCCCACGCCCGCGACGTCGGCGTCGGTCACGGTCGCGGTGTAGTTGCCGGTGGCGGCGTCGGCACCGCCGTTGGCGGACTGGTCCTGCGACAGCTTGGAGGTGATCGGCGGCTGCGGCACCTGCGTGGTGAAGGTGTAGGTGGTCGGGTTCGGCGAGTAGTCGAAGCCGTCGTAGGTCTGCACCGTCCAGCTGTAGGTCTTGCCCCAGGCCAGATTGGCGCTCGCCGGGACGGTCCAGTCGCCGGTGCCGATCAGGCCGGAGGTGGCGACCTGGGTGCCGCTGCCGTCCCAGACCTGGAACAGGTACTGCACCGAGGCGTTCGGGAAGGCGTCCGGGTCGTGGCCGGTGGCCCGCAGCTCCGGAGTCAGGATGTTGACGGAGCCGTTGCCATCAGGATACTGCGAGTCGACGGCCGGCGGCGTGTCCTGGCTGTAGGTGACGGTCAGCGAGGGGATGACGTAGCCGCCCTCGCTGGTGGAGTTGAAGCGCTTCCAGCCCCGGGCGTCCGAGGTCTCGCCGGTCACCAGGAACCCGTAGTTCGTGGCGGTGCCCTGCGCCCACTTCTGCATGTCCGCCAGGCCGTCCGCGTTCACCGGGATGTAGTCCCACTCCCCGGTGCCGCCGCCGCACTGCCCGCCGGTGACGTTCGTCGTGCCGATCAGGGTGCTGTCGTACTGCACGCCGGGGTAGGAGTTGATGTTGGCGACCTTCCAGTCGCCGGTCACCTGGTGCAGGTAGATCGGCTCGGACCCGCCGCAGTACGACGAGTACGTGTGCCACAGGTTCACCGTCGCCGCGGTGATGTGCGTGTTCTGGAACGAGGTCACACCGGTGAACTGCACCAACGACGAGCCGTAGTGCGAGCCGTCGTAGGACCCGATCTTCAGGTCGCCGTCGTAGGTGGCCATCGGGCTGGTGGTGGTGTCCACCGAGAACGAGGAGTTCGCCGTGATACCGGCGCTCGGGTCGACCGTCACCGGGAACTTACGGGCCGGATCGTGCAGCCAGCGCGGGTCCAGGCTCATCCGCAGCGCGGGCTTGCCGTCCGTGGTGGTGGTCAGCGCGTAGGTGACGGCGTTGGACTGCGCGCCCGAGCCGTAGCCGGGCACCACGACCGAGTCCGTCATGATCCCGTTCGGCACGATGATCCGCGCCTTGCCCGAGGCGTCCGTGAACTCCACGCCCCGATCGGTGGCCTTGCCGGTCAGACCCCCGGCCACGGTGTACGGGAAGACGTAGTCGGTCGCGGCCGAGGCCGAGGCCAGGACCAGCGTCTGCTCCACACCGGTGGTGGTGGCCTGCAACGTCAGGTCCACGCCGGGCAGGATCGAGGGGTACGTCGCCTGCGTGCCCTTCGTCGCCGCCGGCACGGCCGCCGCGCCGGACAGGGCGAAGGACAGCGAGGCCGAGCCGGAGCCGACGGTCATCAGGGCCGGGTCGGTGCCGGAGGCGGCCAGGGAGACCGAGGCGTCACCGGCCTTGCGCACCAGCCGGCCGGCGGCTGACGTCCCGGCGACCGCCGAGGACCCCGCCAATGACCCCGCCGAAGAACTCGCTGAGGACCCCGACTTCGCGGCCGGAGCCGTGGCCGGCGCCGCGACGAGCGTGGGATCGATCGGCTGCACCGACCCGTCGGCGGCGGTGTAGTTCACCGGCGCGGCGAAGTAGTCGACCGTGCTGGAACCATCGGCGTTCGTGAACGTCTTGGACGTCGCGGTCCGCTTGCCGGCGTCCTCCTTCGACGTCTTGGCGTCGAACCCTGACACACCCTTCGCCGAAGGGCCCGTGGCGGTCTTCGGAGCCTGCGCCGCCGGAGCCGGATCGAGCTCTCCCTTGCCCTTGCCGCGCGGCTTGCCGGTGCCGGTACCGGCCCGCGTCGAGGCCGCGGTGGCGGTGTGCGACAGGCCCGCAGCAGAACCCTGCGGCTGCTGTGTCCTGACATCAACGCCATCCGACGCCGCCGCGGATCCGGACCAGATGCCGAAGCCGGAAAGAGGGAAGCCGGACGCACCGACTTCGGCCGCGTTGGCCACCGGCAGCGCGGTCAGCGCCACCATCCCCATCAACACCCCGACGGCGGTTGCCCGCCTTCCTCGTCGGTATCGCCTACCGGTTCGAGAACCGGGACTGAGAATACTCATGAGCCGCCTATTCGTGCGCGCTGGTGGAGAATCAGGAACCTGCGTGGAACTGCGAGGTCGGAACGGCTTCACCGGAGCACCGTCCCGGCGGGAAAACGGCCGTTGAAGGCGTCGGTGAGCGCCTTGGCCACGACCGCCGAACCGGCGCCGGCCCGGACCACCGCCGTGTTGCCGCTCGGCGCCGCGCCACCGGCCAGAAGGAAGTGCCGAGTCGGGTGATCAGCGGCCGCTTCGCCCGCCACCGTGCCCGGCGTGCCGTCGGCAGCGAGGATCACGTCGCAGCCACGGACAACCAGAGAGTTGACATACGTCTTGGCCTCATCGGGCTGCACGCCAGCCGGCAACGCCAAGTACTGCGACTTCGCCGCCGTCTTCGACGACGCCTCCTGCATCGCTGCCCACAGCGGTGCCGCAGCAGGCGAGTCGAGGCCGGCCGGATCGGTCAGCAGACACTGTGTGAACGCTGCGAACTGACGAGCACGCGGCGATTCCGCCGCCGGGCGCGAACCTCCCCGGCCCGACGTCAGGGTCGCCACCAAGACGGCCAACGCCGCCAAGACGACGACCGACAGAACCGCGACGCCGAATCGGCGATCGCGGACAGACAGCATGTTGGACACCAGGCATCCACCCCCCGTGTTCGATCAATGAGTCCCGTGGTCAGCGCGGGCAGTGCCGGCGCGACAGACGCGATCCTCGGCGACGCGGAGATCCCCGGTCCACGCCCCGAAAGTGACTTGAGAGATTCCCACGCGTCCCACTACCGTTCAGCTGCCTTTTGGGATGCGCGGCCGCCCAGGTGGAGACGGGTGGGACGAAGGCCGCGAGGTGGCGGGGCACACGATCAGCGGTCGCGGACCACTGATCCACAACGAGGGGGAGCTTGTGCGGACGAACTGGTCGCCGTTGCCGGAGAATCTGGACCTTGAGACCCGCCGTCTCATCGAGAAACTGCGCACCCTCAAGGACGACAGCCGTCTGACCCTGGCCGAGCTCGGGACGAAGACGCACTACAGCTCCTCGTCCTGGGAGCGATGGCTCAACGGAAAGCGGCCGATCACCCGCGCCGCCCTGCTCAGCATCGCCGAGCTCACCCACGCGGACCTCGACCACCTGCTCGACCTGTTCGAGCGGACGGAACCGATCGAGGAAGCCACGCAGGAAGAGACGCTGCCCGAGATCCCCGCACAACGCAGCACCGGACCGGCGCAACTCCCCCGCGACCTCCCGGACTACGTGGGCCGCGAACGGGAACTCGAAACGCTGGTCGCCGGACTGCTGGAGCCCAACCGAACGGTGCTGCCGGTCTGGGGAGTCGTCGGCATGGGCGGCTTGGGCAAGACCTCCCTCGCCGTCCGCGCCGCACACCGCGTCAGCCCGTTCCACCCCGGAGGAACCCTCTTCCTCGACCTGCGCGGCGGCAGCCCAGAACCCCTGCCCGTCGACGCAGCGCTACTGCGACTGCTCCGCTCCGCAGGCGTCGCCGAAACGGCGATCCCCCTCGACACCGACGACCGCGCGGCACTGCTGCGCTCCACCCTCGCCGGCCGCCGCATGCTCGTCGTCCTGGACAACGCCCTCGACGCCGCCCAAGTCAGGTCCCTGCTACCGGGCGACCCCGGATGCGGCGTCATCATCACCAGCCGCAACCAGCTCGCCGGCCTGGAAGGCGTACAGCGCATCTTCCTCGGCGCCCTCTCCCCCGCCGACTCACGTTCCCTGCTCACCGGCATCGCCGGCAACGAGCGCTTCGACGCCGAACCCGAGGACGGCGAAGCAATCGTCGCCATCTGCGCGGGCCTGCCACTGGCCCTCCGCATCGCCGGATCCCGCCTCGCGGTCCGCCCCCACTGGGCCGTGCAGACGCTGAGCCACCGCCTACGCTCCACCGCGAGCAGCCTGGACGAGCTGTCCGTCGACGACCTCGCGGTACGCACCTGCTTCGAATCCAGCTACAATACCCTGATCATCGACGACGTCGAACTCGGCGAGGTCCGCGCCCTCCGCCTCCTGGGCCTCTGGGAGGGCCCCGAGATCAGCCTCCCGGCCGCCGCCGCCCTCCTCGACCTGGAGCTGACCGCCGCCGAACGCGAACTGGAGCGCCTCACCGACATCAGCCTGGTGCAGTCCCCCGCCCCCCACCGCTACCGCTTCCACGACCTCCTGCACTCCTTCGTCTCCGAGCGGGCCAAGCTCGACCTCACCCCGGCCGACCAACGCGCCGCCATCGCCCGCCTCGCGTCCTGGTACGCCCACACCGCCGCAGCCGCCTCCGACCTCCTGTTCGACGGCCGGCGCAACTACACCCTCGACGGCATCGACCGCCCCGCCCTCGCCACCACCTTCACCAACCCCGACGAAGCCCTGAAGTGGTACGACACCGAGAGCCCGACCCTGGTCGCCATCACCCGCCAGGCCCACCGCCTCGAACTCGACGACCTGGCAGCCACCCTCCCCCAGATCTTCCAGATCTACCTCGAACTCCGCTTCAAGATCCCCGAATGGCTCACCACCGCCACCGACGGCCTGCTCAGCGCCCGCCGCCGCAAATCCACCCTCGACGAAGCCCACCTCCACACCGCCCTGTCCACCGCCTACAGCCACGCAGGCCACCACACCGACGCGATGACCCACGCCCGCGACAGCCTGGCCTCCTACGAACAAGCCGGCGACCCGATCAACCAAGCCCGCGCCATGCAACGCCTGGCCATGGCCTACGAACTCGCCAACGACACCGACCAAGCCCGCACCTGGCTCCTCCGCGCCGTCGACATCTTCGAAGCCACCAACTACCCCTACGGCGCCGCCAACTGCCTCAACCGCCTCGGCATGATCTGCAACGAACTGGGCCTGATCAACGAAGCCGTAACCTACCTCGAACGCTGCCTCACCCTGATCGAACCCCTGGGCTCCCCCGCAGCCCAGGCATCCACCCTCAGCAACCTGGGCCACGCCTACCTCAAACAAGGCAACCAAGCCAACGCCCTCACCGCCCTCACCACAGCAGACCACCTCTTCACCGAACTCGAATACGAACCAGGCCGCGCCACCAACCTCGCAATCCTCGGCGAGTACCACCGCGCCACCGGCCACCCCGACAAGGCCTACGCCCACTACCTCGAAGCCCTCACCCTCCTGGAAGACGTCGGCCACCCCAACGCCGCCGAGGTCCGCGAAATGCTGACGAACCTGATGACCTCCGGCTACACGGCGGGAGTGCTGTAGGACAACGAACCCAGCACCCGGTCTCGCTGGCGCCAGCCGAACCAACAACTCGACAATCCCGCGCCACCCACATCCGCAACACCCATTCGCATGCGGCGAGAACACCTGGCGCCCAGTCTCGCCGGGTCTCCGAACCAACCGCCCAACCAACCGCCGACCGCACCCCTCAACCACCCCGGGCCACCCTCGCCCAAACCGCCAGCCACACTCCCGACGCATCAGCCCCCGCCGCCGTGATTGTCAGTCCCCTGCCTGGGTTTTCGGTTCGTTCCCCTCGGTCACGTCGGCAGGGCTTTGCCTACAGTGCCGCCGACCGGGTGTCCAGTCCACGCTGTACGCAACCGCCGCCAACACCTCAAAAGCAAGCGCGTGGACTTGACA
>NZ_BAAAQN010000022.1:0-148366 GCF_039531695.1 Catenulispora yoronensis | reverse complement strand
GGCGCTCGCCGTCCCGGGACGGACGCCCGGCGCGGGCCTCGGCCGCGTTCAGCGCGCGCTGCGCCGACAGCGAGGTGACATCGCCCTTGTAGATCCAGACCTTCACGCCGATCCGGCCGAAGGTGGTCTTGGCCTCGTAGAAGCCGTAGTCGATGTTCGCGCGCAGCGTGTGCAGCGGGACGCGACCTTCGCGGTACTGCTCCGAGCGGCTCATCTCCGCGCCGCCGAGGCGGCCGGAGACCTGCACCTTGATGCCCTTGACGCCGGCCTTCATCGAGGACTGGATCGCCTTGCGCATCGCGCGGCGGAAGGCCACACGCTGCGCGAGCTGCTCGGCGATGCCCTGCGCGACCAGCTGGGCGTCCTGCTCGGGGTTGCGCACCTCGAGGATGTTCAGCTGGACCTGCTTGGCGGTCAGCTTCTCCAGCTTGCCGCGGATGCGG
This sequence comes from Catenulispora yoronensis, assembly GCF_039531695.1. NCBI lineage: Bacteria > Bacillati > Actinomycetota > Actinomycetes > Catenulisporales > Catenulisporaceae > Catenulispora > Catenulispora yoronensis. The sequence goes on along the minus strand of NZ_BAAAQN010000022.1, from coordinate 147,923 downwards.
TCGGCCTCGGCGCCGCGGCGGCCGATGACGATGCCCGGACGCGCGGTGTGGATGTCGACGCGGACGCGGTCGCGGGTGCGCTCGATCTCCACCTTGCTGATGCCGGCGCGGTCCATGCCGTCGGTCATCAGGCGGCGGATCGCGACGTCTTCCTTGACGTAGTCCTTGTACAGCTTGTCGGCGTACCACCGGGACTTGAAGTCCGTGGTGATGCCGAGGCGGAACCCATGCGGGTTAACCTTCTGGCCCACTATCGGGTCCTGCCCTTCTGCGCGACGCCCGCGGTCTCCTGGACCACGATCGTGATGTGCGAGGTCCGCTTGCGGATGCGGTAGGCGCGGCCCTGGGCGCGCGGCCGGAACCGCTTCAGGGTCGGACCCTCGTCCACGTAGGCCTCGCTGATCACCAGCTGGCCACGGAGCTGCTTGTTGTTGCGGGCGTTGGCGGCGGCCGACGCGACGCACTTGAAGACCGGCTCGGCGGCGGCGTACGGCGCGAAGCGCAGGGTGTCGAGAGCCTTCTCGACGTCCTGGCCGCGGACCATGTCCACGACCCGGCGCACCTTCATGGCGGTCATGCGGATGTTCTTCGCCTGGGCAATAGCCTCATTGCCCGCGAGGTCCTTGGCCTTGTTCTCAGCCACGGCGCGACCTCCGATCGTCCTTCACGTGACCCTTGAACGTGCGGGTCGGGCTGAACTCGCCCAGCTTGTGGCCGACCATCGCCTCGGTGATGAACACCGGGACGTGCTTGCGGCCGTCGTGCACCGCGATGGTGTGGCCCAGCATGTCCGGCACGATCATCGAGCGCCGGGACCAGGTCTTGATGACGTTCTTGGTGTTCTTCGCGTTCTGGGCGTCCACCTTCTTCATCAGGTGGTCGTCCACGAAGGGACCCTTCTTGAGACTGCGCGGCATCTAAACCTCCTCCTAGCGCTTCTTGTTGGTCTTGCGACGGCGGACGATGTACTTGTCGGAGGCCTTGCCCGGCTTGCGGGTGCGGCCTTCCTTCTGACCCCACGGGGACACCGGGTGGCGGCCACCGGAGGTCTTGCCCTCACCACCACCGTGCGGGTGGTCGATCGGGTTCATCGCGACACCGCGGACGGTCGGGCGCTTGCCCTTCCAGCGCATGCGGCCGGCCTTGCCCCAGTTGATGTTCGACTGCTCGGCGTTGCCGACCTCGCCGACCGTGGCGCGGCAGCGCAGGTCGACGTTGCGGATCTCGCCGGAGGGCATGCGCAGCTGCGCGAACGGCCCGTCCTTGGCGACGAGCTGCACGCTCGCGCCGGCCGACCGGGCGATCTTCGCGCCGCCGCCGGGGCGGAGCTCGATCGCGTGGATCGTGGTACCGGTCGGGATGTTGCGCAGCGGCAGGTTGTTGCCGGGCTTGATGTCCGCGCCGGGACCGTTCTCGATCCGGTCGCCCTGCGCCAGGTTCTTCGGCGCCAGGATGTAGCGCTTCTCGCCGTCCGCGTAGTGCAGCAGCGCGATGCGGGCGGTGCGGTTGGGGTCGTACTCGATGTGAGCGACCTTGGCCGGCACGCCGTCCTTGTCGTTGCGGCGGAAGTCGATCAGCCGGTACGCGCGCTTGTGGCCGCCACCCTGGTGGCGCACCGTCACGCGACCGGTGCTGTTCCGGCCGCCCTTGCTGTGGATCGGACGGACCAGCGACTTCTCCGGGGTGCTCCGGGTGACCTCGACGAAGTCGGCGACCGAGGAGCCGCGGCGGCCCGGGGTCGTCGGCTTGTACTTACGGATGCCCATTAGGAAACCGGCCCTCCAAACAGCTCGATGCGGCCCTTCTTGCCGCCACCGGGGTTCGGGTCCACGGTCACGATGGCGCGCTTGGTGTCCTTGCGCTTGCCGATGCCGTAGCGGGTCCGCTTGCGCTTGCCCTGGCGGTTGATGGTGTTCACCGACAGGACCTTGACGTCGAAGATCTCCTCGACGGCCTCGCGGATCTGGATCTTGTTCGTGTCCGGGTGGACCACGAAGGTGTAGGTGTTCTGGTCCAGAAGGCTGTAACTCTTCTCCGACACCACCGGCTTGATGATGATGTCGCGGGCCAGGACGGCGCGGTCGGCCCGAGCCTGATTGAACACAGTGCTCACGCGTCGCTCCCCTCAACTTCGGAGGAGCTCGCCACGGCAGTAGCAGACTTCCCCTTGGCGGGACCGGCGACGAACTGGTCGTAGGCGCCCTGCGTGAACACGACGGCGTCGTTGACGAGCACGTCGTAGGTGTTCAGCTGGCCGACGTCGATCAGGTGCACGGTCGGGACGTTCCGGAGGCTCTTGTAGGAGACCTCGTCGGTGCGCTGCAGGACCACCAGCAGGTTCTTGTACTCGCTGACGCCCTTCAGCAGGCCCACGGCCGACTTGGTGTTCGGGACGTCGCCCTCCACCAGCCGGTCCACCACGATCACGCGGCCGTCGCGGGCCCGGTCGGACAGGGCCCCGCGCAGCGCGGCGGCCTTCATCTTCTTCGGGGTGCGCTGGGCGTAGTCGCGCGGCACCGGGCCGTGGACGACGCCACCGCCGGTGAACTGCGGGGCGCGGGTCGAGCCCTGACGCGCGCGGCCGGTGCCCTTCTGGCGGTACGGCTTCTTGCCGCCGCCGGAGACCTCGCCGCGGGTCTTGGTCTTGTGCGTGCCCTGACGGGCCGCGGCCAGCTGCGCCACCACGACCTGGTGGATCAGCGGGATGTTGGTCTGGACGTCGAAGATCTCACCGGGGAGGTCGACGTTGACAACCTGCGTCATGGTCAGGCTCCCTTCTTGGCCGAGGTCTTGACCAGGACCAGGCCGCCGTTGGGGCCGGGAACGGCACCCTTGAGCAGGATCAGGCCCTTCTCGGCGTCCACGGCCTGGACGGTGAGGTTCTGGACGGTCACGCGGGCCGAGCCCATGCGGCCGGCCATCCGGACACCCTTGAACACGCGACCGGGGGTCGCGCAGGCGCCGATGGAGCCGGGCGAGCGGTGCTTGCGCTGCACACCGTGGCCGGCGCCGAGGCCCCGGAAGTTGTGGCGCTTCATGACACCGGCGAACCCGTGGCCCTTGGAGGTGCCGGAGACGTCGACCAGCTGGCCGGCGCCGAAGGTCTCGGCGGTGATCTCCTGGCCGAGCTCGTACTCGGCGGCGTCGGTGGTCCGGATCTCCACGAGGTAGCGACGCGGCGTGACGCCGGCCTTCGCGAAGTGGCCGGCCTCCGGCTTGTTGACCTTCGTGGGCTTCACGGCCCCGTAGGCGATCTGCACGGCCTCGTAGCCGTCGACCTCCTGCTTGCGGATCTGCGTCACGACGCACGGCCCGGCCTTGACGACCGTCACCGGGACCACCCGGTTGTTCTCGTCCCAGACCTGGGTCATGCCGAGCTTCTCGCCCAGGACGCCCTTAATCTGCTTACCCATGTGCCGGCCGCCCTCAGAGCTTGATCTCGATGTCGACGCCCGCCGGCAGGTCGAGCCGCATGAGCGAGTCCACCGTCTTGGGGGTCGGGTCGAGAATGTCGATCAGACGCTTGTGCGTGCGCATCTCGAAGTGCTCGCGCGAGTCCTTGTACTTGTGCGGCGAGCGGATGACGCAGTACACGTTCTTCTCGGTCGGCAGCGGCACCGGGCCGGCGACCTGCGCGCCAGTGCGGATCACGGTCTCGACGATCTTCTTCGCCGAGGAGTCGATCACCTCGTGGTCGTAGGCCTTGAGCCTGATGCGGATCTTCTGTCCCGCCATGGCTGCTTGGTTCCTTATCGTTCCGGTCTTTCTTGGACCTGTTGTCCGGCGTCTGCGTCGGCCGGCCCCGAACGATGCCGGGGTCGACTCGCATCAACGCGCCCGGCGATCGGCGGTTGTGGACCCACCTGACCTCCGGGTTCGCCGCGTTCCACAACCTGTGTGTCCCGCGAAGCTTGTCCCGCTTTTCCCGCCTCCTCCGGTCCACGCGTTCGGGCGTGTCGCCCGCACCGGCGTGCGGATCCGCCGGGCGCGACTCATCGCCGCGCCTGCGAAATCCGGATTCCGCGGAATACTGCCCCACCAGGGCCGGAGCCCTAGCCGAGGACGGCCTGGAACTCCCGCGCACCCCAAAGAGGGCGCGAATGGTCGAGCAACCTCAACAGTATGGCCCAGGCCAGGGGGTTTTGGGAAATCGGGGCGTGGGCATACCCGGTCTTCATTTTGAGATGTGATATAGGGCACACCCGTTGCGCGGCGGTACGCCATATCGGGAAATTTCTCAACCGCGTCCCTCCAGGAGCGGCAGCCTCGGGTCCCACACCCGGCCCTCCACTCCCCCGCGCGCGTCGGCGCGGCGCCGGGCGATCGCCGACAGCGCCTCCAGCACCACGCGGTTCGCCAGCGCGGCGGTGATGTCGGCGTGGTCGTAGGGCGGGGCCACCTCGACGACCTCCACACCGACCACCGGGAGCTCGTAGCAGGCCCGGCGGACCGCGTCGAGCAGCTGCCGGCCGGTCAGGCCGCCGGGCTCGGGGGTGCCGGTGCCGGGCGCGTGGCCGGGGTCCGCGACGTCGATGTCGACCGAGAGGTGGACGCCGTCGCAGTCGTCGACCGCGATCGCGAAGGCCTCGGTCAGGCAGTCCTCCAGGCCGCGCGCGACGATCTCCGTCATCTCGTAGGACCGCATCCGCTGCTCGGCCATCCACCCGAGGATGTCCGGGCCCGGCCAATAGCCGCGCAGGCCGACCTGGAGGAACCGGTCGCCGCGGATCGCACCGGACTCGATCAGCCGCCGCATCGGCTGGCCGTGGCCGTGGAGGTGGCCGAACTCGATCTCGCCGGTGTCCGCGTGCGCGTCGAAGTGGAGCATCGAGACGCGGCCGAAGCCGTGGTGGCGGGCCACGCCGCGGGCGTCCGGAAGCGCGATGGTGTGGTCGCCGCCGAGCACCACCGGGATCGCGCCGGACGCCGCGATCTTGTGGACCGCCTCCTCGATGTTCGCCAGCGCGGTCTCGATGTCCCCGGCGTAGGTCTCCACGTCCCCGGCGTCCCGGACCACCAGGTCGGCGAGCCCGTCGACGCGCAGCGCCAGGCTCGGGCGGGACCCGTCGTGGCCCAGGTAGCACGCCTGCCGCACGGCCTGCGGCCCGAAGCGGGCGCCGGGGCGGTGCGACGTGCCGCCGTCGAAGGGCGCGCCGAGGACGACGACGTCGGCGCCGCGATAGGTCTCGGGGTCGCCGAGATCGCACCGCTCCACACCGAGGAAGGTGATGTCGGGTCCGAACATGGCGCCGTATCGGGTCATGAAGCAGCCTCCAGCCGTGGTTCCGAGCTGACGTATCGCCAAGCGTATCGCGAACCTGTACGACCATACGGTATTGCCATACAAAACAGCTAGACTCAGGTCGTGACCCCCGCCGCGCCCAACAGCCCGTCCGACAGCCCGCCCAACGGGCCGCCCAACAGCCCGTCCGACAGCTCCAGCACCGCCTCCGGCGCCCCCGCTTCCGCGGACGGCCGCCGCGCCCGGACCCGCCGCGCCGGCCGCGACAAGTCGGAGGTCCTGGACGCCGCGGTCCGCGTCATCGCCGACCGGGGCGCCGACGCCACCCGCTTCCAGGACGTCGCGGCCGCGAGCGGCGTACCGGTCAGCAGCCTCCAGTACTACTTCGGCTCCCGTGAGGACCTCCTCCTGGCGGCCTTCCGCCACGCCTCGGAGACCGAGATCGCGGCCCTCCAGGCGCACCTCGGGACCACCGCCGACCCGTGGCAGCGCCTGACCCGCATCGCCGACGCCGCGCTGCGCGACTTCCCGGCCTTCGGCAACGGCTCGGGCCGCCTCTGGATCGAGGCCTGGCGCTTCGCCCTGCGCGACGCGGAGCTGCGCGTCGACGTGCTCGCCGACTACACCGCGTGGCGGACGCTGATCGCCGAAGCGGTCCGGACCGGCATCGCCGCCGGGCACTTCACCACCGCCGAATCCCCCGACCGCGTGGCGACCCTGTTCCTCTCGCTCCTGGACGGCCTCGGCATGCCGCTCTCGCTCGCCGACCCGGCCATCACGGTCGACGAGGCCCGGGACTCGGCTTTGGGGGCGCTGGCGGCGATTCTGGGTTATGACGAGGGCTGAGATCGCTCTGCCGCACAAGCGACTGGGCCGGCGGGAGCTCCCCCACCGGCCCAGTCGCTGCTCATAGCGTCTCTTGGCCTAGCGCTGTCCAGCGCCGACCGTCTCAGCAGTCTCCGCACCGGCGATCGGGTACTCCCGGTACTCCACCGCGTTGGCGGCGCGGGCCGTCAACCAGTTGAAGATCCCCGCGGCGTACCGGCGCGAGAGCATCTTGTAGGCCTTGTTCCGACTCTTGATCTTCTTGTCGTCGATCGGCGCCAGGAATCCGCCGGCGCCCTTCCCCTGCTTCTGGCCGATCTTCACCGCCGGCCGCAGCGCCTTCTCGTACTCCGCGAACGCCTTCCGGTAGTCCCCGTCGGCCGCCGCCAACTCGCCCGCGAGCACGTGCGCGCCCATCATCGCCATCCCGGTGCCGCTGCCGCCGGGCCCGGCGCACCAGGCCGCGTCGCCCAGCAGCACCACGCGGCCGCTGGCCCAGCGCTCCATGTGGATCTGGCTCAGCGTGTCGAAGTAGAGGTCCTGGGCCTGCGCCAGGCGCTCGATCAGGATCGGGGTCTGCCACCCGGCGTCGGCGAAGGTCTCCGCGACCAGCGCCTTCTGCTGCGCGACGTCGTCGCGGTCGTACTTCAGGCCCGGGGCATGGAAGACGAAGCCCACGCCGGCCTGCTCCCGGTCCCGGGCGCTCGACACCATCACGCCGCGGCCCGGGACGTTGTAGATCCGCCCCTCGTGGTCGAGGCCGAGGTCGTTCGGCGCCGCGCAGCCGGCGATCACCCAGCCCAGGTCCCGGCGGAAGTCCGCCTCCTCGCCGAAGACCAATCGCCGCACGCCGGAGTGCAGGCCGTCGGCGCCGACCACGAGGTCGTACCGCTGAACCCCGCCGCCGGCGAACGTCACCTCGACGCCGCCGATCTCCTCACCCTGGTCGAGGCCGACGATCCAGTCGCCGAACACGTACTCGACGTCGGAGCTGGTCAGGTCGTAAAGGATCCGGGCCAGGTCGCCGCGCTCGATCTCCACCTCGCCGCTGAACAGCGCGGCCGGGAAGGCGACGAGTTCGCGGCCCTCGGCGTCGACCACGACCTCCGCGCCCATCGCGGTCTCGTGGGCCTTCACCGCGCCGAGGATGCCCATCGCCTTGAGCAGCTTGACCTGCTCGCCGCGGAAGTCGACGGCTCCGCCGCTGTCGCGCAGGAAGCCGGAGCGCTCGACGACCGTCACCCGGCAGCCCTGCCGCCGCAGCCAGTAGGCCAGCGTCGGACCCGCGATCCCCGCCCCCGAGATGAGGATGTTCGTGTTCTTCATGACCCGCTCCCTCGTGTCGTCGCGAGCCCCGCCGGACCCACTGGAACGACTGTACAACCGTCTTGAACGATCGTGCAAGACGGTTGTACAAATCCCGCGCGTGTCGATCCCGGTTCCGTCGCGGACCCGGGCATACGGTCGCGCCATGGAAGCCACCTACTCCCTCGACGACGCCCGCGCCCTCTTCCCCGACCTCGTGGAGGAAGCGCGCGTCACTCGCCGGCCGGTCTACGTCACCGACGACGACGAGCCCGTGGTCGCCATCGTCGGCGTCCAGTGGCTGGAGGAGTGCGAACGGATCATGGCCGAGCGCCGGACTCCCTGATCGGCTGGAATCCCCGATCGGCCGGATCGCTTGACCGGTCGGACCGCCTGATCGTCCGGAACCGGACCGGCACCGGAGACGCGAAAGGGCCCCCGGAGCTTTCGCTCCAGGGGCCCTGACGAGCACCGGCGGTCCAGGGGACCGCGCAGTCCTTACTTCGTGATCTTCACCACGCGACCGGCACCCACGGTGCGGCCACCCTCACGGATGGCGAAGCGCAGGCCCTCCTCCATGGCGATCGGCTGGATCAGCTCGACGGCCATCTCGGTGTTGTCGCCCGGCATGACCATCTCGGTGCCCTCGGGGAGGGTCACGACGCCGGTCACGTCGGTCGTCCGGAAGTAGAACTGCGGACGGTAGTTGTTGAAGAACGGCGTGTGGCGGCCACCCTCGTCCTTCGACAGGATGTACACGTTCGCGTCGAAGTTGGTGTGCGGGGTGGTCGTGCCCGGCTTGATGACGACCTGGCCGCGCTCGACGTCGTCGCGCTTGATGCCGCGGAGCAGCAGACCGACGTTCTCACCGGCCTGGCCCTCGTCGAGCAGCTTGCGGAACATCTCCACACCGGTGACCGTGGTGGTCTGCTTCTCGTTGCGGATGCCGATGATGTCGACGGTCTCGTTGACCTTGACGACGCCGCGCTCGATCCGGCCGGTCACCACGGTGCCGCGGCCGGTGATCGTGAAGACGTCCTCGATCGGCATCAGGAACGGCTTGTCGATCTCGCGCTCGGGCTGCGGGATCGCCTCGTCGACGGCCGCCATCAGCTCCAGCAGCTTGCCGGTCCACTCCGGGTCGCCCTCGAGCGCCTTGAGCGCCGAGACGCGGATGACCGGAAGGTCGTCGCCCGGGAACTCGTACTCCGAGAGCAGCTCGCGCACCTCGAGCTCGACGAGCTCCAGGATCTCCTCGTCGTCCACCATGTCCGACTTGTTCAGCGCGACCACGATGTAGGGCACGCCGACCTGGCGGGCCAGGAGCACGTGCTCCTTGGTCTGCGGCATCGGGCCGTCGGTGGCGGCCACGACCAGGATCGCGCCGTCCATCTGGGCCGCGCCGGTGATCATGTTCTTGATGTAGTCCGCGTGACCGGGGCAGTCGACGTGCGCGTAGTGCCGCGCGTCGGTCTGGTACTCGACGTGCGCGATCGAGATGGTGATACCGCGCTGGCGCTCCTCGGGAGCCTTGTCGATCTGGTCGAACGGGGTGTAGGGGTTCAGGTCCGGGTGAGCGTCGTGCAGAACCTTGGTGATGGCCGCGGTCAGCGTCGTCTTGCCGTGGTCGATGTGACCGATGGTGCCGATGTTGACGTGCGGCTTGTTCCGCTCGAACTTCGCCTTCGCCACGTTGTCCTCCTGTGGACTTTGGTGAGGTGCCGCCGGGAATGGATTCCCCGACGGCGTTTCTACGGATTCTCAGGACGTCCCGGTCGATCCCGGGCCGCCCCGACGGCTTGGGCTACTCGCCGCGCGCCTTCTTGACGATCTCCTCCGACACGTTCCGCGGAACCTCGGCGTAGGAGTCGAACTGCATGCTGTACGAGGCCCGGCCGGACGTCTTGGACCGCAGGTCCCCGACGTAGCCGAACATCTCGCTCAGCGGAACCAGGGCCTTGACGACCCGGGAGCCGAACCGCTCCTCCATGGCCTGGATCTGGCCACGGCGGGAGTTCAGGTCGCCGATCACATCGCCCATGTAGTCCTCGGGCGTGGTGACCTCGACCGCCATCATCGGCTCCAGCAGCGCCGGGTCGGCCTTGCGGGCCGCTTCCTTGAACGCCATCGAGCCGGCGACCTTGAACGCCATCTCGGAGGAGTCGACCTCGTGGTACTTGCCGTCCAGCAGCGTCACCTTGACGCCGGTCAGCGGGAAGCCGGCGAGCACGCCGAACTCCATCGCGTCCTGGCAGCCGGCGTCGACCGAGGGGATGTACTCCTTCGGGATGCGCCCGCCGGTGACGGCGTTGACGAACTCGTAGCCCTCGGCGCCGACCTCGTCGCCGGCCAGCGGCTCGACGGAGATGACGACGGAGGCGTACTGGCCGGAGCCACCGGTCTGCTTCTTGTGCGTGTACTCGAGCTTGTCCACCTTGCGGCGGATGGTCTCGCGGTACGCGACCTGCGGCTTGCCGACGTTGGCCTCGACCTTGAACTCCCGGCGCATGCGGTCCACCAGGATCTCCAGGTGGAGCTCGCCCATGCCGGAGATGATGGTCTGGCCGGTCTCCTCGTCGGTGCGCACCTGGAAGGACGGGTCCTCCTCGGCCAGGCGCTGGATCGCGGTGCCCAGCTTCTCCTGGTCGGACTTCGTCTTCGGCTCGACCGCGACGTGGATCACCGGGGCCGGGAAGGTCATCGACTCCAGGATGATCGGGTTCGCCTGGTCGGCGAGCGTCTCCCCGGTGGTGGTGTCCTTCAGGCCCATGACGGCCACGATGTCGCCGGCGCCCACCGACTCGATCTCCTCACGCTTGTTCGCGTGCATGCGGTAGATCTTGCCGATGCGCTCCTTGCGGCCCTTCACCGAGTTCAGGTAGGTGCCGCCGGCCGCCAGCACGCCGGAGTAGACGCGCACGAACGTGAGCTTGCCCAGGTGCGGGTCGCTCATGATCTTGAACGCCAGGGCCGACATCGGCTCGTCGTCGGAGGGCTTGCGGTGCAGTACCGTCTCCTCCTCGCCCACCTTGTGGCCGTCGATGGCGTCCACGTCCAGCGGCGAGGGCAGGTAGCGCACGATCGCGTCGAGCAGGGGCTGCACGCCCTTGTTCTTGAACGCGGTCCCGCAGAACACCGGGTTCAGCGCGGAGGCGAGGGTGGCGCGGCGGATGGCCGCGTACAGCTGCTCCGTGGTGGGCTCCTTGCCCTCCAGGTACAGCTCCATCATCTCGTCGTCGGCCTCGGCGATGGTCTCCAGCAGGCGACCGCGCCACTCGTCGGCGGCCTCGGTGTGGGTGGCCGGGATGTCGACCTCGTCGTACATCTCGCCCAGCTTGGCCTCGGCGTTCCAGACCAGGGCCTTCATCTTCACCAGGTCGATGACGCCCTTGAAGTCCGCCTCGGCGCCGATCGGCAGCTGCATGACCAGCGGGGTGGCCTGCAGGCGGGTGACGATCATGTCCACGCAGCGGTGGAACTCAGCGCCCGTGCGGTCCAGCTTGTTGATGAAGCAGATCCGCGGGACGCCGTACCGGTCGGCCTGGCGCCACACGGTCTCGGACTGCGGCTCCACGCCGGCCACGCCGTCGAACACCGCGACCGCGCCGTCGAGCACGCGCAGCGAGCGCTCCACCTCGACGGTGAAGTCCACGTGCCCGGGGGTGTCGATGATGTTGATGGTGTTGTCGACGGTGTCCACCGTCCAGTGACAGGTGACAGCCGCGGAGGTGATCGTGATGCCACGCTCCTGCTCCTGCTCCATCCAGTCGGTGGTGGCAGCGCCGTCGTGGACCTCGCCGATCTTGTAGCTCATGCCCGTGTAGTACAGGATGCGCTCGGTCGTCGTGGTCTTGCCCGCGTCGATGTGGGCCATGATCCCGATGTTGCGGACCTTGGCCAGGTCAACGGCGTTGGGGGCCATTTCGCTCAGCTACTTTCTGCGGTCTCGGCTACCGGGGTTACCAGCGGTAGTGCGCGAACGCCTTGTTCGCGTCCGCCATCTTGTGCGTGTCCTCGCGGCGCTTGACCGAGGCGCCCAGACCGTTGGAGGCGTCCAGGAGCTCGTTCATCAGGCGCTCGGTCATGGTCTTCTCGCGGCGCTGCCGGGAGTAGCCGACCAGCCAGCGCAGGGCCAGCGTGGTGCTGCGGCCGGCGCGGACCTCGATCGGCACCTGGTAGGTCGCACCGCCGACGCGGCGGGACTTGACTTCCAGGGTCGGCTTGACGTTGTCCAGCGCACGCTTGAGCGTGATCACCGGGTCGGTGCCGGTCTTCTCGCGGCAGCCCTCCAGGGCGCCGTAGACGATGCGCTCGGCGGTGGAGCGCTTGCCGTCCAGCAGCACCTTGTTCACCAGCGAGGTGACCAGGGGCGAGTTGTAGACCGGGTCGATGACGACCGGGTGCTTCGGGGCAGGACCCTTACGAGGCATTAGGACTTCTCCTTCTTGGCGCCGTAACGGCTGCGGGCCTGCTTGCGGTTCTTCACACCCTGCGTGTCCAGCGAGCCGCGGACGATCTTGTACCGCACGCCCGGCAGGTCCTTCACACGGCCGCCGCGCACCAGCACGATGGAGTGCTCCTGCAGGTTGTGGCCGACGCCCGGGATGTAGGCCGTGACCTCGATGCCGGAGGAGAGCTTGACACGCGCCACCTTGCGCAGCGCCGAGTTCGGCTTCTTGGGCGTGGTGGTGTACACGCGGGTGCAGACGCCGCGGCGCTGCGGGGACCCCTTGAGCGCAGGAGTGTTGTTCTTCACAACCTTGTCCTGCCGGCCCTTGCGGACCAACTGCTGAATGGTAGGCACTAGGTCTTGGCCTTCCCTTTCTTTCTAAGTCTCCGCGCGGGCGACCCCAACCACGGAGTGCTACTACCTCTCGGTTTCGCGTCGAGTTCCTGCTTGTCCACTTGTCGCGCACCGATCGCCCGGCACCGCCGTGGTCCGAGTGTCCGGGATTCACCCGGGACGTCCGGTCCACGAGGTCGGGCGTGTCGCGACCCACAGACCCCTGCTGTTCTGCCCGATGAGCCGAGCGGCTGACGCCGCCGCCCACCGGACGGTGCGCAGGCAGGAGGAGCCGGGGGGACACCCCTGGCACGGCGACGAGCCTACCCAGGGCATGCCGGTGAGGTCAAAACGGGGGGAGGGACCTTAGCACCGGACCGGGCCGCCATCAAGGCGGCTGGTCCGCACGTCGGAGGCCTCCCGGTCGGGCCTCGCCCCGAACCCACCCATTCTCGCATGCCGGACGAGCCGGCGCCGCCGATTAACGAGTCGGGTGCGCGGGGGCGGCACGGGGTTCAACGGGTGGGGTGCCAGAGGTATTCCCCCGCCCCACCGGGCCCTGGGGATCACGTCAACAACAACGTCATCACGCCACCGATGCCGGCGTGCGCGATGAAGTAGTAGTGGAAGATCAAGTAGGCCAGGATCGCCAGATCCGCGAGCCCGAGCAGGCGGGCCACGTCGGCCAGCCCGGCCCCGGTCCGCGCGCCGTCGGCGGCCAGGATGTTCCGCTTGGCCTGCGCCCCCCACCTCGCGGCGAGGACCGCGGCGATCAGCGCGACCAGTATCGGCAGGGTGTAGAACGGCGTCCACGACGACCACGCCAGGACCGCGGCCGCCATCGCGAGCAGGGCCCGCGGCTCCAGCCGCCCGCCCTCCTCGGGGACGTACCCGCCGGGACGCGGCGCACCGCCGCCCGGATTCGGCCGCGACCCGCCGGCACTGTAGTTCGGACGCCCGAGCTCGGGCTGGTCGTTCACTGGCCATCCGCCTTCCGGGTCACGCGCGACATGCTTAGCGTACCCACCGGGAACCACCCGTACGTCTGACGCATCAGAGTTATAGACACGTCCACGTACAACCGGGGGTCCGATGACGGAGCAGGCTGCTTTCCAAGAGAAGTTCGCGGCGCTGGACGTACCAGCGCGCGCGGCTCTGGTGTTCTGGTACCGGGAACGGCTGCCGCTGGACCACGTCGCGAAGCTGGTCGAGCGCAGCCCGGAGCGCGTGGAGCGGGACGTGATCGACGCGCTGGCCGAGCTGCGCCGGGCCGGCGTGCTCCCCCGGCCCCCGGCGACCGAGGACGAACTCTGCCAATGGCTCGACAAGCTGCGCGACGAGCCGGAGCTGTCGACGTTCGCTCTGGTGGCAGCGGTGCGGGCGGGGCGGGCACGGCGCGGGCGGTTCTCGCGGCGGGCCGAGTGAGAGCCGCCTTACTCGCCTGACGACTTGCCGGGCTCGACTGACTCGCCGGACCCACCGCTACCGGCCCGCGCCCGCCCGGCAGCCGAAAAGGGCGACCGCCCCCGTCCGGAGGCGACCGCCCTTCTCAGTGCTCTACGAGCTCACCGCGACCTCAGCCGCTGTATCCGCCGAAGTCGTACTCCTCCAGCGGGACGGCCTGGCCGGAGCCGCTGCCGAAGCTGTAGGAGGAGTAGTCGTCGTCGTAGCCCACCAGCGTGTACATCTGGGCCTTCGCCTCTTCGGTCGGCTCGACCTTGATGTTGCGGTAGCGGGGCATGCCGGTGCCGGCCGGGATCAGCTTGCCGATGATCACGTTCTCCTTCAGGCCGAGCAGCGAGTCGGACTTGCCGTTGATCGCCGCGTCGGTCAGGACCCGGGTGGTCTCCTGGAAGGAGGCCGCCGAGAGCCAGGAGTCGGTGGCCAGCGAGGCCTTGGTGATACCCATCAGCTGCGGACGGCCGGAGGCCGGCTGACCGCCCTCGGAGACCACCTTGCGGTTCTCGACCTCGAAGCGGCCGCGCTCGACCAGCTCGCCGGGGAGCAGTTCGGCGTCGCCGGCCTCGATGATCGTCACCCGGCGCAGCATCTGCCGGACGATGATCTCGATGTGCTTGTCGTGGATCGGCACACCCTGGCTGCGGTACACCTTCTGGACCTCGGCCACCAGGTGGATCTGGACCTGGCGCTGGCCCAGGATGCGCAGCACGTCGTGCGGGTTGACGGTGCCCTTGGTGAGCTCCTGCCCGACCTCGACGTGGGTGTCGTCGCCGACCAGCAGCATGGTGCGCTTGCTGACCGGGTACGCCACCTCCTCCGAGCCGTCGTCCGGGACGATGACCAGCTTGCGGGTCTTGTCGGTGTCCTCCACCCGGATCCGGCCGGCCGCCTCGGCGATCGGCGCCACGCCCTTGGGCGTGCGGGCCTCGAACAGCTCGATGACACGCGGCAGACCCTGCGTGATGTCGTCACCGGCCACACCGCCGGTGTGGAAGGTGCGCATGGTCAGCTGGGTGCCGGGCTCGCCGATGGACTGCGCGGCGATGATGCCCACCGCCTCGCCGACGTCCACCAGCTTGCCGGTGGCCAGCGACCGGCCGTAGCACATCGCGCAGGTCCCGACCTTGGACTCGCAGGTCAGCACCGAGCGGACCTTGACCTCGGCCACGTTGTGCTCGACCAGCTTGTCGATCGCCACGTCGCCGAGGTCCACGCCGGCTTCGAGGATCGTCACCTTGCCCTTGCCGGACAGGGCGTCCACGACGACCTTCTCGGCGGTGTTGCGCGCGTAGACCGAGTTCTCGACGTTCTCGTCCTTGATCAGCCGGCCGTCGGCGCCGCGGGCCGCGATCGGCATCATGATGCCGCGCTCGGTGCCGCAGTCCTCCTCGCGGATGATCACGTCCTGCGAGACGTCCACCAGACGCCGGGTGAGGTACCCGGAGTCCGCGGTGCGCAGCGCGGTGTCGGCCAGACCCTTGCGGGCGCCGTGCGTGGAGATGAAGTACTCCACCACCGACAGGCCCTCGCGGAAGGACGCCTTGATCGGACGCGGGATGGTCTCGTTCTTGGCGTTCGACACCAGACCGCGCATACCGGCGATCTGCCGCATCTGCATGAAGTTACCGCGCGCGCCGGAGTCGACCATCATGAAGATCGGGTTGGTCTTCGAGAAGTTCGCCTGCATCGCGTCGGCGACCTCGTTGGTCGCCTTGGTCCAGATCGAGATGAGCTCCTGGTTCCGCTCCTCCTTGGTGACCAGGCCGCGCTCGTACTGCTTCTGGATCTTGGCGGCCTGGGCCTCGTAGCCCTCCAGGATCTCGCCCTTCTTCGGCGGCACGACGATGTCCTCGACGGACACGGTGACGCCGGAGCGGGTGGCCCAGTAGAAGCCCGAGGACTTCAGGTTGTCCAGGGTCGCGGCCACCGTGACCTTGGGGTAGCGCTCGGCCAGGTCGTTGACGATCGCCGAGAGCTGCTTCTTGGCCACCTCGCGGTTCTCGTACGGGTAGTCCAGCGGCAGCAGCTCGTTGAACAGGGCCCGGCCCAGCGTGGTCTTCAGGCGGAACGGCTGGCCGGTCTCCCAGCCCTCCGGCGCCTCCCAGCCGCGCGGCGGCACGGCCTCGGAGATCCGCAGCTCGACCGGCGCCTGCAGGTCCAGCTCGCGGTTGTCGAAGGCCATCATCGCCTCGGCGATCGAGCCGAAGGCCCGGCCCTCGCCCTTCATCCCGTCCCGGTCCATGGTCAGGAAGAACAGGCCCAGCACCATGTCCTGGGTCGGCGAGGTGATCGGGCGGCCGTGCGCCGGGGACAGGATGTTGTTCGAGGACAGCATCAGGACCCGGGCCTCGGCCTGGGCCTCGGCCGACAGCGGCAGGTGCACCGCCATCTGGTCGCCGTCGAAGTCGGCGTTGAACGCGGTGCAGACCAGCGGGTGGATCTGGATCGCCTTGCCCTCGACCAGCTGCGGCTCGAAGGCCTGGATGCCCAGCCGGTGCAGGGTGGGCGCCCGGTTCAGCAGCACCGGGTGCTCGCCGATGACCTCCTCCAGCACGTCCCACACCACCGGGCGGGCGCGCTCGACCATCCGCTTGGCGGACTTGATGTTCTGCGCGTGGTTCAGGTCCACCAGCCGCTTCATCACGAACGGCTTGAACAGCTCCAGCGCCATCTGCTTGGGCAGACCGCACTGGTGCAGCTTGAGCTGCGGGCCGACGACGATGACCGAACGGGCCGAGTAGTCGACGCGCTTGCCCAGCAGGTTCTGGCGGAACCGGCCCTGCTTGCCCTTGAGCATGTCGCTCAGGGACTTCAGCGGGCGGTTGCCCGGGCCGGTGACCGGACGGCCGCGGCGGCCGTTGTCGAACAGCGAGTCCACGGCCTCCTGCAGCATCCGCTTCTCGTTGTTGACGATGATCTCCGGCGCGCCCAGGTCCAGCAGCCGCTTGAGGCGGTTGTTGCGGTTGATCACCCGGCGGTACAGGTCGTTCAGGTCCGAGGTGGCGAACCGGCCGCCGTCCAGCTGCACCATCGGGCGCAGGTCCGGCGGGATCACCGGCACGCAGTCCAGCACCATGCCGGACGGCGAGTTGTTGGTGGAGCGGAACGCCTCGACGACCTTGAGCCGCTTCAGGGCCCGGGTCTTCTTCTGGCCCTTGCCGGTGCGGATGGTGTCGCGCAGCGACTCGGCCTCGGCGTCCAGGTCGAAGCTCTCCAGCCGGCGCTGGAGCGCCGCGGCGCCCATCGAGCCGGAGAAGTAGGTGCCGTAGCGGTCCCGCATCTCGCGGTACAGGATCTCGTCGCCCTCCAGGTCCTGGACCTTGAGCGACTTGAACCGGTTCCAGACCTCGTCCAGGCGGTCGATCTCGCGCTGCGCGCGGTCGCGCAGCTGCTTCATCTCCCGCTCGCCGCCCTCGCGCACCTTGCGGCGCTGGTCGGCCTTGGCGCCCTCGGCCTCCAGGGCCGCGAGGTCCTCCTCGAGCTTCTTCTGCCGGGCCTCGACGTCGGCGTCGCGCCGGTTCTCGACCTGCTGGCGCTCGACGGAGACCTTGGCCTCCAGCGAGGGCAGGTCGCGGGTGCGGCGCTCGTCGTCGACCTCGGTGATCATGTAGGCGGCGAAGTAGATGACCTTCTCCAGGTCCTTCGGCGCCAGGTCCAGCAGGTAGCCCAGCCGGGAGGGCACACCCTTGAAGTACCAGATGTGGGTCACCGGCGCGGCCAGCTCGATGTGGCCCATCCGCTCGCGGCGCACCTTGGCGCGGGTCACCTCGACGCCGCAGCGCTCACAGATGATGCCCTTGAAGCGGACGCGCTTGTACTTGCCGCAGTAGCACTCCCAGTCCCGGGTGGGGCCGAAGATCTTCTCGCAGAAGAGTCCGTCCTTCTCCGGCTTCAGGGTGCGGTAGTTGATGGTCTCCGGCTTCTTCACCTCGCCGTAGGACCAGGTGCGGATGTCGTCGGCGGTGGCCAGACCGATACGGAGCTCGTCGAAGAAATTGACGTCAAGCATATGGTTTCTATCCTCCTCGATGAGTCGTTCGATCAGACTTCCTCGACGCTGCTCGGCTCGCGCCGGGACAGGTCGATGCCGAGTTCCTCGGCGGCCCGGAAGACGTCCTCGTCGGTGTCGCGCAGCTCGATCATGGTGCCGTCCTTGCTGAGCACCTCGACGTTGAGGCACAGCGACTGCATTTCCTTGATCAACACCTTGAAGGACTCCGGGATGCCGGGCTCGGGGATGTTGTCGCCCTTGACGATGGCCTCGTAGACCTTCACGCGGCCGAGCACGTCGTCGGACTTGATGGTCAGCAGCTCCTGCAGGGCGTACGCGGCGCCGTAGGCCTCCAGGGCCCACACCTCCATCTCGCCGAACCGCTGGCCGCCGAACTGGGCCTTACCGCCCAGCGGCTGCTGCGTGATCATCGAGTAGGGGCCGGTGCTGCGGGCGTGCAGCTTGTCGTCCACCAGGTGGTGCAGCTTCAGGATGTACATGTAGCCGACCGAGATCGGGTACGGGAACGGCTCGCCGGAGCGGCCGTCGAACAGCCGGGCCTTGCCGCTGCCGTCGACCAGCCGGACGCCGTCCCGGGTCTTGGTGGTGTTCTCCAGCAGGCCGGTGATCTCGTCCTCGCGGGCGCCGTCGAAGACCGGGGTGGCGACCTTGGTGTGCGGCGCGGCGCTGTCGGCGCCGATGGAGCGCAGGCGCTCCTGCCACTCGCCCTCGCCGTCGCCGATGTCCCAGCCGGTGGCGGCGATCCACCCCAGGTGGGTCTCCAGCACCTGGCCCGGGTTCATCCGGGAGGGCACGCCCAGCGGGTTCAGGACGATGTCGACCGGGGTCCCGTCCTCCAGGAACGGCATGTCCTCCACCGGGAGGATCTTGGCGATGACGCCCTTGTTGCCGTGCCGGCCGGCCAGCTTGTCGCCGTGGGTGATCTTGCGCTTCTGCGCCACGTACACCCGGACCAGCTGGTTCACGCCCGGGGGCAGCTCGTCGCCGCTGTCCCGGTCGAAGATCCGGACGCCGATGATCTTGCCCTGCTCGCCGTGCGGCACCTTCAGCGAGGTGTCGCGCACCTCGCGCGCCTTCTCGCCGAAGATCGCGCGCAGCAGCCGCTCCTCGGGGGTCAGCTCGGTCTCGCCCTTCGGGGTGACCTTGCCGACCAGGATGTCGCCGGGGACGACGTCGGCGCCGATCCGGATGATGCCGCGCTCGTCGAGGTCGGCCAGCACCTCCTCGGAGACGTTCGGGATGTCCCGGGTGATCTCCTCCGGGCCCAGCTTGGTGTCCCGGGCGTCGACCTCGTGCTCCTCGATGTGGATCGAGGACAGGACGTCGTCCTGCACGAGGCGCTGCGACAGGATGATCGCGTCCTCGTAGTTGTGGCCCTCCCACGGCATGAACGCCACGAGCAGGTTCTTGCCCAGCGCCATCTCGCCGTCCTGGGTGCACGGACCGTCGGCGAGCACCGAGCCCACCTCGACCCGGTCGCCCTCGGCCACGATCACCTTCTGGTTGAAGGAGGTGCCCTGGTTGGAGCGGCGGAACTTGGCGATCCGGTAGACGTTGGTGGTGGCGTCGTCGTTGGCGACGGTCACCAGGTCCGCGGAGACCTCGGTCACCACGCCGGGCTTCTCGGCCAGCACCACGTCGGCGGCGTCGACCGCGCAGCGGTACTCCATGCCGGTGCCCACGTACGGGGAGTCCGACTGCAGCAGCGGCACGGCCTGGCGCATCATGTTCGCGCCCATCAGGGCGCGGTTGGCGTCGTCGTGCTCCAGGAACGGGATCATCGCGGTGGCGACCGACACCATCTGCCGCGGCGAGACGTCCATGTAGTCGATCTCGGCCGGCGGGATCATCTCGATCTCGCCGCCCTTGCGGCGGCAGAGCACCCGCTCCTCGAGGTAGGAGCCCTCGGCCGTGACGGGGGCGTTGGCCTGGGCGACGACGAAGCGGTCCTCCTCGTCGGCGGTCAGGTAGTCGATCTGGTCGGTGACCCGGCCGTCCTCCACCTTGCGGTAGGGGGTCTCGATGAAGCCGAAGGCGTTGATCCGGCCGTAGGAGGCCAGCGAGCCGATCAGGCCGATGTTCGGGCCCTCGGGGGTCTCGATCGGGCACATCCGGCCGTAGTGCGACGGGTGCACGTCGCGGACCTCGAAGCCGGCCCGCTCCCGGGACAGGCCGCCGGGGCCCAGCGCGTTCAGCCGGCGCTTGTGCGTCAGGCCGGACAGCGGGTTGGTCTGGTCCATGAACTGGGACAGCTGGCTGGTGCCGAAGAACTCCTTGATGGAGGCCACGACCGGCCGGATGTTGATCAGCGTCTGCGGCGTGATGGCCTCGACGTCCTGGGTGGTCATGCGCTCGCGCACCACCCGCTCCATCCGGGCCAGGCCGGTGCGGACCTGGTTCTGGATCAGCTCGCCGACGCTGCGCAGCCGGCGGTTGCCGAAGTGGTCGATGTCGTCCTCTTCGACGACGACCGTCGGGGCGCCCTCGACCTGCGGGTCCATCTCGGTCTCGCCGGCGTGCAGCTTCACCAGGAACTTGATCGTGGCGACGATGTCGTCCTCGGTCAGCACGGTGTTGTCGATGCCGCTGGCCAGACCCAGCTTCTTGTCGATCTTGTAGCGGCCGACCTTGGCCAGGTCGTAGCGCTTGGGGTTGAAGTACAGGTTGTCCAGCAGGGTCTGGGCCGCCTCGCGGGTCGGCGGCTCGCCCGGACGCAGCTTGCGGTAGATGTCCAGCAGTGCCTCGTCCTGGCCGGCGGTGTGGTCCTTCTCCAGGGTCTGCCGCATCGACTCGTACTCGCCGAACTCCTCCAGGATCCGGGCGTCGTCCCAGCCCAGGGCCTTCAGGAGCACGGTGACGTGCTGCTTGCGCTTGCGGTCGACGCGCACGCCGACCATGTCGCGCTTGTCGATCTCGAACTCCAGCCAGGCGCCGCGGCTGGGGATCACCTTGGCGTTGAAGACGTCCTTGTCGGAGGTCTTGTCGATGTCCTTGGAGAAGTACAGACCCGGGGAGCGGACCAGCTGGGTCACCACGACCCGCTCGGTGCCGTTGATGATGAAGGTGCCCTTGTTGGTCATGAGCGGGAAGTCGCCCATGAACACGGTCTGGCTCTTGATCTCACCGGTCTCGTTGTTCGTGAACTCGGCGGTCACGAACAGCGGCGCGGCGTAGGTGAAGTCCCGGTCCTTGCACTCGTCGATGGAGTACTTCGCGGGCTCGAACCGGTGGTCGCGGAACGTCAGCGACATGGTGCCCTGGAAGTCCTCGATCGGCGAGATCTCCTCGAAGATCTCCTCCAGACCGGAGGTGGTGGGTACGTCGAGGCCGGCGGCCTGCTGGTCGGAGACGCGACCCTTCCAGGTCGCGTTGCCGACCAGCCAGTCGAAGGACTCCGTCTGCAGCGCGAGCAGGTTCGGAACCTCGAGCGGCTCTTTGATCTTCGCGAAGGAGATGCGACGGGCGGCGTTCTTGGTGATGTTCTGGGCGGTGCGCGAGGCGGCCAAGAGGGGTCCTTCCGGAGCTCGGACTGGACTGGCTGTCCTTAGCGCTACCGGTCAAACCTGTATCCCTACCCGGCGACGGATCCGGCGAAACCCCTGGTCAGTGGCAGTGTTTACGGCACTGGCACCGGTAGGTCGACAAGGTTTCGCGAGCCCGATGACGGTTCGAGGCATGCAGAAAGGCAGCGCAAACGAACAGTGTAGCCGTCTTGGCTACGCCTGTCCAACCCGTGCCTGAATAGGCCTTGGCCGCGGGTCCGCGCAGCGGTCCGACGCGTCGGGCAACAGACGGACAGACTAGCCGGACCGACCGACGGTTGTCGCCGTCGACACGGGGGCCGGGACTGCCCTTCGCACCTTTCTTCCCGCCCGGTCCGCACCGCCGCACTCCCCGGCCGGTGCCTCGCGCTGCCCGCGGGCGGGGGGTGGTGCGGTGTGGTGGAACGGTGGTGCGCTGTATGGAGCTGACGTACCGCAGAATCCCGCGTAGCTGGCCTTACGTCAAGAGGCGGACCGGGATCTTTGCCGATGTGCGCAGGTTGTGAGGCTGCCGCGTTACGTTCCCGGGCCGGGCCCGGGAACGGAAAAACACCCCCGGGCAAACCCGGGGGTGTTCGGTGCGGCCGTGCCGCGGCGGCGGTCGCCCGCGCGCCGCGACACGGTCGCGGTTCGCCGAGGCGAGGAGTTACTTGACGGAAACGCCGGCGCCGGCCTCTTCCAGGGCGGCCTTGGCCTTGTCCGCGGCCTCCTTGTTGACCTTCTCCAGCAGCGCCTTCGGCGCGCCGTCGACGAGGTCCTTGGCCTCCTTCAGGCCCAGCGAGGTCAGCTCGCGCACGACCTTGATGACCTGGATCTTCTTGTCGCCGGCCGACTCGAGAATGACGTCGAACTCGTCCTTCTCCTCCTCGGCGGGGGCGTCGGTGGCGGCCGGGCCGGCCGGGCCCGCGGCCACGACCTGGGCGGCGGCCTTGACGTCGAAGGTGTCCTCGAACAGCTTCACGAACTCGGAGAGCTCGATCAGCGTCATCTCCTTGAAAGCGTCGAGCAGCTCGTCGTTGCTGAGCTTCGCCATGGTAGGCGTCCTTTCGTTATGAGGGGTCTAGCTCGGTTGTGCCGGGTGCCTGTCAGGCGTCGGCGGACTTCTTCGACGACAGGGCGTCCACGGTGCGGACGGCCTTGGTCAAAGGAGCCTGGAAGAGCGCCGCCGCGTTCGCGAGGGACGCCTTCATCGCGCCGGCCGCCTTGGCCAGCAGAACCTCGCGAGACTCCAGGTCCGCGAGCTTGGTGATGTCGGCCGGGGAGAGGGCCTTGCCCTCCATGACCCCGCCCTTGATCACCAGAAGGGGGTTCGCCTTGGCGAAGTCACGAAGACCCTTGGCCGCCTCGACCGGGTCGCCCTTGATGAAGGCGATGGCGGAGGGACCCTTCAGCGCGGTCTCGTCCAGGCCGTCGATTCCGGCCTCGCGAGCAGCGACCTTGGTCAGCGTGTTCTTCACCACGGCGTACTGCGTGGTCGCACCGAGCGCGCGACGGAGCTCCTTGAGCTGCGCGACGGTGAGCCCGCGGTACTCGGTCAGCACGGCGGCGTTCGAGCCGCGGAACTGGTCCGCGATCTCGGCGACCGCGGCCGCCTTGTCAGGCCTCGCCATGCGGGCCTCCTTCCGGGGTGTCCGAGCCGACGTCGGGTCCTCCGGAAAAAACAAAACGCCCGGCGCACAGGGCGCGGGCGTCACAATCACGACCGGGCCCAGGGCCCGGGGAACTGCTTTGCTGTTCGCGCCTCGGCGGGTCGCTCCGTGGTGGAGGCCTTCGACTGATCCGGGCCGTTCGGCTCGGAGCAGCGACCAGCGGTCTTCGGCTGAGCAAAAGCGTAACACGGGGCGAAGGGGTGGTCCGACCACGGCGGCGAGGCTTGCAGATCTACCCCCTGTGGTCCAGACCAAACGGTCTGGACCACTGAGGTTTGCCCAGAGCAAACCCGATGGTCAAGCGCGGGTCAAATCTTCCCGATCTCCCGTCACTGTACGAGACCACCTCTTGACCGGTGATGAGGTCTAGTCCAATCTTGCGTATCGCCGATCGGACAGCACGGGGTAACGCACAGCCCATTTTTCTGTAGCCACAACAGGAGGAGCAGTGTTTCCGCATCGCCGATCTCGCCGTGCCGCGGCAGTCGCCGTGGCCGGCACCTTGACCCTGACGGGAGCCGCGGCCGCGCTCGCCATGACCGCGTCCGCCGCCACCACCGGATACCTGACCGCGACCTTCGCCAAGACCAGTGACTGGGGCGCCGGCTTCGAGGGCACCTACACGGTCGCCAACGGCACCTCCGCCGCGGTGAACAGCTGGAGCGTCACGTTCACGCTGCCCGCCGGCGAGGCCGCCACCTCGGCCTGGAACGCCACGTTCACCGCCCTGGGGAACAACACCTACCGCTTGGACAGCCCGACCTGGGCCAGTCCGCTGGCGGCCGGCGCGTCGGCCCCCGCGGTGGGCATCGAGTTCACCAACACCAAGGCCACCGGTGCCGCGCCGAGCGCCTGCACGATCAACAACGCGCCGTGCGCCGGCGGCGGGACCACCCCGCCGACCACCAGCAGCTCGTCCGTGCCCACCACGCCGAGCAGCTCGGTACCGACCACCCCGAGCTCGTCGCAGCCCTCGACGAGCCCGTCGACGAAGCCCTCGACCTCGCCGAGCACCTCGCCGTCGACCACGCCGAGCACCTCGCCGAGCACTTCGCCGTCCTCTCCCCCGCCCGGCTCGGGCGGCCACCTGAAGATCGCGTACTTCGACCAGTGGTCGATCTACAGCGCGGGCTACTCGGTGAAGAAGGTCGACACCTCCGGCGCCGCGGCGAAGCTCGACGTCATCAACTACATGGCCGAGAACATCGACCCGGTCAACCTCACCTGCTTCGAGGCCAACAAGGCCGCGAGCCAGGACGAGAACAACGCGAACGCCGGTGACGGCGCGGGCGACGACTACGCGGACTACGGCAAGACGTTCGACGCGTCGAGCTCGGTGTCCGGTGTCGCGGACGTGTGGAACCAGCCGATCGCCGGCAACTTCAACCAGTTGAAGCAGCTGAAGGCCAAGTACCCGAACCTGAAGGTCATCCTGACCATCGGCGGCTGGACGTACTCGAAGTACTTCTCGGACGCGGCGGCGACCGACGCCTCGCGCAAGAAGTTCGTCTCCTCCTGCATCAACATGTTCCTGGACGGCAACCTGCCCTCCGACGGCGGCTTCGGCGGCCCGGGCTCGGGCGCCGGCATCTTCGACGGCTTCGACCTCGACTGGGAGTACCCGGGCGGCGGCGGCCACACGGGCAACCACGCCACCGCGGCGGACAAGCAGAACTTCACGCTGCTGGCGCAGGAGTTCCGCACCGAGCTGGACGCGTACGGCGCCGCGCACGGCGGGAAGCACTACTACATCACCGCCGCGGTCGGCTCCGGCCAGGACAAGATCGCGAACCTGGAGACCAACAAGCTGGGCCAGTACCTGGACTGGATCGACGTCATGACCTACGACATGCACGGCGGTTTCGAGGCCACCGGTCCGACGAACTTCCAGGACCCGCTGCACAACTCCCCGAACGACCCGAGCAAGGCCATCGCGCCGGGCACCGAGAAGTACAACGTGGACACCGCGATCACCGCGTTCACGACGGGTCTGCCGGACATGGGCATCCCGGGCGGCTTCCCGGCGGCGAAGATCAACCTCGGGATCCCGTTCTACTGGCGGGGCTGGACCGGCGTGCCGGCGACGAACAACGGCCTCTACCAGACCGCGACCGGGCCGGCGGCGGCGTTCCCGACGACGCAGACCGCTGGGACGGCGAGCTGGACCGAGCTGAAGAACGCCGGGCTGACCGGAAGCGCCCTGTGGGACGCCACGACGGAGAGCTCGTACATCTACTCGAACGGCAGCTTCTTCACCGGTGACAACCCGCAGGCGATCGCCGCTCGCGACGCCTACGCGAAGGCACACGGCCTCGGTGGGGTGTTCGTCTTCTCCCTGGAGGACGACGACGCCAGCGGGACGCTCCTGAACGCTGTCGCGGCCGGGATGAAGTAGCGGTAGCCGACGCGGGTGTCCGTGTCGCTGTGCAAGTGATGGTGTGCGAATAGGTGGCGGGTCCGGCACTGCTCAGGATGGCCGGGCCCGCCACCTCTCGCTGTCCGCGCGGGGCGAACCGGTCCCCGACCCCGGGCACGCGAAAGCCCCCGCCGCGATCGCGGCGGGGGCTTCGTCACGCTCAGCCTGCGGCGTGGCTCACGCCTCGTCGTCGGCGGCGACGTTGCGGACGCGGTTGGCGTCGACCTGGATGCCCGGGCCCATCGTGGTCGCGAAGGTGATCTTCCGCAGGTAGCGGCCCTTGGCGGCGCTCGGCTTCACCCGCAGGACCTCCTCGAGGGCGGCGGCGTAGTTCTCGGCGAGCTGCTGCTCGGAGAACGAGACCTTGCCGATGATGAAGTTCAGGTTGGAGTGCCGGTCGGCGCGGAACTCGATCTTGCCGCCCTTGATGTCGTTGACGGCCTTGACCACGTCGGCGGTCACGGTGCCGGTCTTCGGGTTCGGCATCAGGGAGCGGGGGCCCAGGACCCGGCCCAGGCGGCCGACCTTGCCCATCAGGTCCGGGGTGGCGACCACGGCGTCGAAGTCCAGGCGGCCCTTGGCCACCTCGTCGATGAGCTCGTCGGAGCCCACGATGTCGGCGCCGGCCTCACGGGCCTGCTCGGCCTTCTCGCCCTGGGCGAAGACCAGCACGCGGGCGGTCTTGCCGGTGCCGTGCGGCAGGACGATGGTGCTGCGGACCATCTGGTCGGCCTTGCGCGGGTCGATGCCCAGGCGCATGGAGACCTCGACCGAGCTGTCGAACTTGGTCACCGAGGTGTCCTTGGCCAGGCGGATGGCCGCCAGCGGGGTGTAGATCTCGTCCGCGTCGATCTTGGCGGAGGCGTTGCGGTAGCCCTTGCTGCGCTTCATTGCTTCTCTCCTGAGTGAGGTGTGGTCGTCACGAGCCGCGCGCGGCTCTGCCACGTGGTGCTTTTCCGGCGGTCGGCGACAGCTCAGCTGTCGGCGACGATGACGCCCATGGAGCGGGCGGTGCCGGCGATGATCTTCATCGCGGCGTCGATGTCGTTGGCGTTCAGGTCCGGCATCTTGGCCTCGGCGATCTCGCGGATCTGGGCCTGCGACAGGGTCGCGACCTTGTTCTTCTGCGGGATGCCCGACCCCTTGTCGATGCCCGCGGCCTTCAGGATCAGGCGGGCGGCCGGCGGGGTCTTGGTGATGAAGGTGAACGAGCGGTCCTCGAACACCGAGATCTCGACCGGGACGACCTGGCCGCGCTGGGCCTCGGTGGCGGCGTTGTACTGCTTGCAGAACTCCATGATGTTCACGCCGTGCTGACCCAGGGCCGGGCCGACGGGCGGGGCCGGGTTCGCCATACCGGCCTTGATCTGGAGCTTGATGACCGCGGTGAGCTTCTTCTTGGGAGGCATGTGCCTTTGTTCCTCACGTAGCGCCGATAACCCCTACCAAGGGCACGGCGGATGGACGGTTGCCGACAGGCAACAGCTCCCCAGCATACGCGATGCCGGGGAGCCGGATTGACCTAGCTGTTCTTCTGGATCTGGTTGAAGCTCAGCTCGACCGGGGTCTCGCGGCCGAAGATCTCCACCAGGCCCTTGACCTTCTGGGAGTCGGCGTTGATCTCGTTGATCGTGGCCTGCAGGGTGGCGAACGGACCGTCGATCACGGTCACCGAGTCGCCCACCTCGAAGTCCAGCACCTTGACCTCGGCCGGCGCCTTCTGCTTGCCGCTGACCTCTTCGGGCTGCTCCTCCAGCAGGATCTTCACGACCTCGTCCAGGGTCAGCGGGTAGGGCTCGTGGGCGTTGCCGACGAAGCCGGTGACCCCGGGGGTGTTGCGCACCACGCCCCAGGACTCGTTGGTCAGGTCCATGCGGACCAGCACGTAGCCGGGGAACTTGTTGCGCTTGACCCGCTTGCGCTGGCCGCCCTTGATCTCGACGACCTCCTCCATGGGCACCTCGACCTGGAAGATGAACTCCTCCATGTTCAAGGTGGTCATGCGGGTCTCGAGGTTCTGCTTGACCCGGTTCTCGTACCCGGCGTAGCTGTGGATCACGTACCACTCGCCGGGCGCGCGGCGCAGCGCCTCGCGGAACTCCTCGATGGCCTCGGCGCTGCCGGGCGCCGGCGCGGCCGCCTCGGCGGCCTCGGGCTCGGACTCGGACTGCTCGCCGGCGACGTCCGCGGCCTCGACGGCCTCGTCGTCGTCGTTCTCCACGAGAACAGTCGCCTCCTCGAGGTCTCCGTAGGTCTCAGACACGGTGGCTCATACTTCCTTTGCTTCGGGGTGGGCGGGGCGCCGGCTCAGCCGAAGACCCACAACACCAGTTTGCTGAACCCGTAGTCCAGCGTAGCCACGATCGCGACGATGATCGCGACGAACACGATGACCACCGTGGTGTAGGTGGTCAGTTCGTTGCGGGTCGGCCAGACCACCTTGCGCAGTTCGGCGATGACCTGGCGGTAGAACAGGCCCAGCCGGCCCAGCGGGGACCGACGGCGCTCGGTGCGGCGGTCGCCGCTGCGGCCGCGGTCCGGCTTCGACGTCGCGGAGGTCGAGCTCGTCTCGGTCACCTGGTCCTCATCACGGTCTCGAGAAAGTGGCGGGCGGCGCGCCGGGATCATCCCGCCGCGAACACGCTGCGCGCCCAGGAGAGCCCTCATCGGGCTTTCCTGGGCGCCTAAGCAGGGCCGGAGGGACTTGAACCCCCAACCCCCGGTTTTGGAGACCGGTGCTCTGCCAATTGAGCTACGACCCTTTGCCTAAGCGTGTTCCACAAACCTACCTCGCCGAGGTCGGGAAGGGGAATCCGCCGATCGAGAGTGTACGGGAAGCGCGCCCCCGATTGCGAACGGGTTCCCGGCTTCGCCGATCGGCGCGTGTCGCCGACGTCTCCTTTCGTGGAACACGGGCCCGGCGCCGGGCCCGGGGGTGGGACGATGGGGGTATGACAGCCTCAGCGAAGAACCGCGTCTCCCAGCGGATCGGCGCCATCGCCGAGTCCGCCACCCTGGCCGTCGACGCCCGGGCCAAGGCGTTGAAGGCGGCCGGCCGCCCGGTGGTCGGCTTCGGCGCCGGGGAGCCGGACTTCCCGACGCCGGCCTACATCGTCGAGGCGGCGGTCCAGGCCGCGCAGGACCCGAAGTTCCACAAGTACACGCCGGCCGGGGGCCTGCCGGAGCTGAAGGAGGCGATCGCGGCCAAGACGCTGCGCGACTCCGGGGTCTCGGTGGCCGCCTCCCAGGTGCTGGTCACCAACGGCGGCAAGCAGGCCATCTACAACGCCTTCGCCACCCTGCTGGACCCGGGCGACGAGGTCGTCGTGCCGGCGCCGTACTGGACCACCTACCCCGAGGCGATCCAGCTGGCCGGCGGCGTGCCGGTACCGGTCGTCACCGACGAGACCACCGGCTACCTGGCGACCGTGGAGCAGCTGGAGGCGGCCCGCACCGAGCGGACCAAGGTGCTGCTTTTCGTCTCGCCCTCGAACCCCACCGGCGCGGTGTACAGCCCCGAGCAGGTCGAGGCGATCGGGAAGTGGGCCCTGGAGCACGGGCTGTGGGTGCTCACCGACGAGATCTACGAGCACCTGGTCTACGGCGACGCGGTCTTCACCTCGATCCTGAAGGCGGTGCCGGAGCTGGCCGACCGCACCGTGATCGTCAACGGCGTGGCCAAGACCTACGCGATGACCGGCTGGCGGGTCGGGTGGCTGATCGGCCCGGCCGACGTGGTGAAGGCCGCCACCAACCTGCAGTCGCACGCCACCTCCAACGTCTCCAACGTGGCGCAGGTCGCCGCGCTGGCCGCGGTGGCCGGGGACCTGGACGCGGTGGCCGAGATGAAGGTGGCCTTCGACCGGCGCCGGCAGACCATCGTGCGGATGCTGAACGAGATCGAGGGCGTGCTGTGCCCGGAGCCGGAGGGTGCGTTCTACGTGTACCCCTCGGTGAAGGCGCTGCTCGGCAAGGAGATCCGCGGGCAACGCCCGCAGACCTCGGTGGAGCTGGCCGCGCTGATCCTGGACGAGGCCGAGGTCGCGGTGGTGCCCGGCGAGGCCTTCGGCACCCCGGGCTACCTGCGGCTGTCCTACGCGCTCAGCGACGAGGACCTGATCGAGGGCGTGTCGCGGCTCCAGAAGCTGCTGAACGAGGCGCGCTGACCCGAGGCCGTCCGCCGCACCCGGCGGGAGCCCGCACCCGGCCGGGTGCGGGCTTTTCGGCTTTCGGGCCCTGATAATGGCCGAATGGACAACTCCGACGTAACGGACTTCACAGCGGCTCCCGGTACGACCTTCTGACCCGGCCGACGCCGTGACGCCCGACATCGACGCCTTCTCCGAGCCGCCCGGCGGGCGCTCCGGCGCGCGGCCAGCCCCCGATCGCCCGGCCGGACCGGGCCGGTCCGAACGGCCGGAGCGGCCGGACCGTTCCGAACAACCCGGTCAGCCCGGTCAGCCCGGCCAGCCCAGCCAGCCCGACCACTCCGGCCGCCCGGACCGGCCGCCCACGATCCGGGCCCGGATCGCGGCGTTCGCCGCGCGTCCCTACTGGGACCCGCCGAACCCGGCCTGGGTGGTGCGACGCTGGCCGGACCTGACCGGGTACTGCTTCGGCACCCTGTTCTTCTGGCTGTCGCTCACCCCCTCGCTGCTCCCCCGGCCCTGGCTGCTGCAAGGCCTGATCGGCGGGATCACCGGGATCGCCGGATACGGCGTCGGCTCGCTGATCAGCACCCTGGTGCGCCTGGTGCTGCCGCGCCCGCCGAGCGAGCACACGCGGACCCGGTCCTGGCAGCTGGTGCCGGTGGTGCTGCTGGTGGTGTCGGTGTCGGTGGTGGTCTGGGGCGCGCGGGCGCAGCGGCGGCTGCGGGTGCTGCAGGGCCTGGGCGAGTCCTCGACCTGGAACGGCGCGATCATCATCGTGATCTCGCTGGCCACCTTCCTGCTGCTGCTGGTGCTGTGCCGCGCGGTGCGGCTGATGGCGCGCAAGCTGGTGGCCTGGTTCGGGCGCGTCCTGCCGACGCCGCTGGCCTACGCCCTCGGGGTGCTGGCCTGCGCGCTGCTGGTGGTCGCCGGCACCAAGAACGTGCTCTGGGACCGCGGGATCATCGGCTTCATCGACCACGTCTCGCGGCAGGCCAACGAGGGCACCGAGCCGGGGGTGCACCCGCCGACGTCGCCGACCGTCTCCGGCAGCCCGGCCTCGCTGGTCCCGTGGTCCAGCCTGGGCACCAAGGGCCGCACCTTCGTGGCCACCGCGCCGACCCCGCAGGAGCTGCGGGCGTTCTCCGGGCATCCGGCGAAGCCGCCGATCCGCGTCTACGTCGGCGAGCAGCCCGAGGAGCCGGACTTCACCAAGGCGGCGGAGCTGGCGGTGCGGGAGTTGGACCGGACCGGGGCCTGGGACCGCAAGGTGATCAACATCGTCGGCACCACCGGCTCGGGCTGGGTGGACCGCAACATCCCGACGCCGCTGGAGTACATGTACGACGGCGACACCGCGACCGTGGCGATCCAGTACTCGTACCTGCCGAGCTGGATCTCGTTCCTGGTCGACCAGGAGCGCGCCGGGCACGCGGCGCGGGCGCTCTACCAGGCGGTGCACTCCCGGCTGGAGGCCGTCCCGGCGGACCGGCGGCCCCAACTGGTGCTGTCCGGGGAGTCGCTGGGCTCGTTCTCCATCGACGCGGTCTTCGACACCCCGCAGGACCTGGTCGCCGGGTCGGACGGCGGGTTCTTCGAAGGGCCGCCGCAGGCCAGCCGGGTGTGGCGGAAGATCGTCGCGGGCCGGGACCCGGGCTCGCCGGAGTGGCGCCCGGTCTATCAGGGGGCGAAGGACATCCGGTTCGCGCAGTGGCCGGACACCGACCTGCGCTATCCGCTGAACGCCCCCTGGCACCACCCCCGGGTGGTGTACCTCCAGAATGCCTCGGACCCGGTGGTCTGGTGGACGCCGAACCTGCTGTTCACCAAACCCGGCTGGGCCTACCCGCCGCTGGGGCCGGACATCACGCCGCAGCTGCGCTACTACCCGATCGTCTCCTTCTGGCAGACCACGGTGGACCTCGCGGTGTCGTTCGGCATGCCGGTGCCGCACGGCCACAGCTACGGCACCGGGGCCTGCGTCGGCTGGGCCGCCGTCCTGCCGCCGCCGGGCTGGGGCCCGGCGGACACCGAACACCTGGAGAACACGATGGCCGCGATCAACCGGAGCTGGAGTTGAGCACGCTGCGGTGGCTGGGGCTCCGGCTGCGCCGGCCCCTGGACAACGGCCCGGCGCTGGTGTTCGCCGTGCTGCTGCTCGCCGGGGTGAACTACCTGCTGCACCGCGCCGCGTGGGTGCGGGCCCTGCCGGACCTGGTCGTGGCCTTCGCGGTCACCGGCCTGTTCGCCGGGCTGGCCTGGTGGTCCGGGCACGCGCTGGAGGAGCTGGGGCTGGATCGCAAGTCCTGGCCGCTGGGCCTGAAATGGTCGGCGATCATCGTCGCCGGCGTGGCCCTGGTGTATCTGGGCGGGGCGGTGCTGCCGGCCACCCGCTCGCTGTTCACCGACGACCGCTACGCCTCGCTGACCGCCGGCCAGGTCGCGGTCCGGGTCTTCGTCGACGTGCCGTTCGCCACCGTGCTGGCCGAGGAGGTGGCCTTCCGCGGCGTGCTGTTCGGCCTGGCGCTGCGCCGCTGGCAGCCGCTGTGGGCCACCGCCTTCAGCGCCCTGATGTTCGGGTGCTGGCACATCCTGTCCTCGCTGCACCTGAACACCGAGAAGCCAGCGCTCACCTCGCTCCTGGGTCCTTCGGAGTTCGGGGCGGCGCTGGCTGATCTCGGCACCGTGGTCTTCACCGGGCTGGGCGGCGCGCTGTTCTGCGAACTACGCCGGCGTAGCGGCAGCCTCCTCGTGCCGATGTCCTTCCACTGGGCGACGAACGCTCTGGGCTACGTATTCGGCTTCCTGGTCCGCGTCGGCCTGGTCCGCCACCTGTGAGTCCCCGGCGGCCTCGGCGGCCGGCCGGCGGTTCGGCACCCCCAGCATCACCAGCGTGGCCACCACCAGGATCGCCGCGCCGGTGAAGACCGCGGGGATCATGCCGTCGAGGAAGTGCTGGGGCGCCGACGCGGTGCGGGTCGGACCGTAGCCGCCGTTCGCCGCGAAGACCGCGCCCATCACCGCGATGCCCAGCACGCCGCCGAGTTCCCGCAGCGTGTTGTTGACGCCGGAGGCGATGCCTTCCTCGTGCCGCCGCACCGAGCCCAGCACCAGGTTCGCGATCGGCGCGAAGAACATCGCCATCCCGGCGCCGCCGAGCACGAAGGCCGGCAGCACCTCGAAGTAGCCCACGTCGACGGTGGCCGCGGCGCCGATCCAGGCCAGGGCCACCGCCTGCAGCGCCAGGCCGGCCGTGACGATCCACTTGCCGCCGATCCGGTCGGACAGGATCCCGGCGACCGGCGCCACCAGCATCGGCATGCCGGTCCAGGGCAGGATGCGCAGGCCGGAGGCCAGCGGCGAGTCGCCGTACACGGTCTGGAACAGCTGCGAGAGGAAGAAGACCGAGCCGAACATCCCGAACGACATCAGCAGGGAGCTGACGTTGACCAGCGGGAACGAGCGGCCGCGGAACAGGTGCATGGGCACCATCGGGGAATCGGTGCGCAGCTCCCAGATCACGAAGTTGACCATCAGGACCGCGCCGACCGCGAACCCGGTCAGCACCAGCGGGTTGGTCCAGCCGACGTCCCCGCCGCGGATCAGGCCGAGCACCAGGCCGAGCAGCCCGCCGGTGGCCAGCACGGTGCCGACCACGTCCAGCCGCCGGGTCGCGCCCCGGCTCTCGGTCAGGCCGTACCAGGCCAGCGGCAGCAGCACCACACCCACCGGCACGTTGATCCAGAAGATCCACTGCCACGAGGCGGCCTCCACCACGGCCCCGCCGATCACCGGGCCCAGCGCGATGGCCAGACCGCCGATCGCGCTCCAGGCGCCGACCGCGGCGCCGCGCTTCTCGGGGCGCACGCTCGCGGACAGCATGGTCAGGCTCAGCGGCACCAGCACCGCGCCGCCCAGGCCCTGCACGGCGCGCGCCGCGATCAGCACGCCGATGTTGGGTGCCAGCGCGGAGACGACGGAGGCGGCGGTGAAGACGGCCAGGCCCGCGACGAACAGGCTCCGGCGGCCGAAGCGGTCGCCGAGGGTGGAGCCGGTGAGCAGGAACACCGCGAAGGTGAGGGTGTAGGCGGAGACGGTCCATTGCAGGCCGCTGAGGCCGGCGCCCAGGGACTCGCGGATGGACGGCAGGGCGATGGCGACGACGAGGTTGTCGAGCTGGGCCATGAACATGGCCACGGCGGTGATGACGAAGGTGCGGACCGGGTGGCCGATGGTGGCGGCCCGGAGGCGGTCGGTCCCGGTGGCCGGGGTGTCGCTGACGGCGGTGCTCACGGTGATCCCCCTCGGATCAAATAGTTAGCAGTCACTAACTTGATGGGGTAGTGATTGGTCACTTACTTTGTGAGGTGCTCTGCGGCGCTGGTGCTTGTCCCTGCGGGGTGCTCCGACCGGATCCGCGCTCGGGCGGGCTCGGCCCGACCGGATCGGGCGTGCTCTCGGCGGGCTCGGCGAGCCCGGTGGGTCAGGTGGGTCAGGTGGTCAAGGACCGCGCGACGTACTCGGCGTAGGCCGGCTCGCGGGGGCTGCCGGGGTGGACCTCGGCGTCGGCGCCCTCGTCGATACTGAGCGCGGGCTCTGCGGCGGCGTCGGGGTCGGTGTTGGTGTCGGTGTCGGTGTCGGGGACTTCGGGAGCTTCGGGAGCTTCGGGAGCGGAGTCGGCCCCGGCCCCCTCGGATCCGTCGGCCTCGTCGCCCTCGTCGGCCTGGCCGGAGGCGGCGTGCGCCTCGTCGCGCAGGACTTCGAGGATCGGCTGCCACATCGGGTCGCCACCGTCGGCGCGGCCCATCGCGGCGATCATGTTGCAGAGCATGCCCTTGGCGAAGAACTCCACGCGGACCGCGACCGGGGCGCCGGTCAGGTTCTCCACGTGCTGCCAGGTGTCCTGCATCGCGTGCCGGACGGCGATCTGCACCTCGGGGTCGTGGCAGGCCGCGAACTGCTGGAGCTGCATGCCCAGCATCTCGTTGTCGGCCAGCAGCAGATCCTGGTAGGCCTCGCCCATCATGGCGAGCGCCTCGATCCCGTACCGGCCCTCGGCCGCCTCGGTGAACACGTCGCGGACCTGCTGGCAGCCGCGCTCCATGGCGGCGATGAACAGGTCGCGCTTGGTGGGGAACAGGCGGAACAGGTAGGGCTGGGAGACGCCGACCCGCTTGGCGATGTCGCCGGTCGAGGTGCCTTCCAGCCCGCGGATCGCGAACTCGGAGACGGCGGCCCGGATCACCTGGTCGCGTCGCTCGTCGGCACTCATGCGGGGGCTCATGAGTAGTAAGTTAGCAGTCACTAACTAGACCGTCAACCCGGGCCCGGCGGCGGTCGCCGACGGTCACCCGGTCTGACGGCTTCTCAGACGTTCCTCATGCGCCGGCCGGATAGTGGAAGGGTGAGCTACCCGGTCCCTTTCTCGCCGGCCGGCCCCGCCGGGGCCCCGCCGGCCCCCGACATCCTGGTCGTCGACGACGAGCCGGGCATCCGCTCCGTGCTGGCTTCGAGCCTGGAGTTCGAGGGCTACGCGGTCCGCACCGCCGCCGACGGCCGCGCCGCGCTGGCCGAGGTCGAGCAGGCGCGCCCGGACCTGGTGGTGCTCGACGTACTGATGCCGGGCATGGACGGCCTGACCGCCTGCCGCCGGCTGCGCGCCGGGGACCCGCACCTGCCGGTGCTGATGCTCACCGCGCGCGACCTGACCGGCGACCGGGTGGCGGGCCTGGACGCCGGCGCCGACGACTACCTGGCCAAGCCGTTCGAGCTCGACGAGCTGCTGGCCCGGGTCCGGGCCCTGCTCCGGCGCGGCGCGCTGACCGCCGAGGAC
The DNA here is from genome assembly GCF_039531695.1 of Catenulispora yoronensis. NCBI lineage: Bacteria > Bacillati > Actinomycetota > Actinomycetes > Catenulisporales > Catenulisporaceae > Catenulispora > Catenulispora yoronensis. Next base: position 112,707 of record NZ_BAAAQN010000022.1, on the reverse strand, counting down.
GGCGCGGCGGCGGCGACCGGGGCGGCCGGCTCCGGACGGGACGACCACGTCCTGGCCTACGAGGACCTGCGGATGGACACCCTGACCCGGGAGGTGACCCGGGCCGGCCACGCCATCGAACTCACTCGGACGGAGTACCTGCTGCTGGAGATGTTCCTGGCCCACCCGCGGCAGGCGCTGACCCGCGAGCAGATCCTGCGCGCGGTGTGGGGCTTCGACTTCGAGCCGGCCTCGAACTCGCTGGACGTCTACGTGATGTACGTGCGCAAGAAGACCGAGATCAACGATCTGCCGCGGCTGATCCAGACGGTGCGCGGCGTCGGTTACGCGCTGCGTGCTCCGCTCGGCACGGCTTCGAGCGGTGCTTCCGGCACTGGTTCCGGCCCGGCTGCGGGCAGTGGTTCCGGCACTTCTTCCGGCACTGCGTCGGGCACCCGGCCGTGATGCGGCGGCTCCCCCTGCGTTCCCGGCTGGCGCTGCTGAGCGCGCTGGCGGTCACCGTCGCCATCGCCGCCATGGCGCTGGTTTCCTGGTTCGCGGTGCGCGACCGGCTGTACGGCCAGCTGGACAAGTCCATCGAGGGCTCGCCGGTGCCGCCGATGTTCGCCCAGTTCCCGCACTACGCCGGTCCGGGCATCCAGGCCGGGTCGGACCCGCTGGCGCCGCAGATCTCGCACGACCCGTGCGACGCCGGACGTCCGCCCGCCTTCGGCACCCAGGACGGCCAGGACCTGGGCTCGACCGGCCGGAGCACGGTGTTCACCCCGCCGCCGGGCACCAGCCTGACCTACGTCAGCACCGACGGCAGCAGCTGCGCGGTCGGCAGCTCCACCCAGGTCCGGACCGATCCGGGCGACCTGGCCGTGCTCGACGCCCCGCACGGGTCCCGGACCTGGCGGGACGGTGTCGACGTGAAGGGCCAGGCGGTCCGGGTCGAGGTGGTCGCGGCCGCCGACGGCCAGGGCGTGTTCCTGAAGTCGCAGTCCTACCAGCCCGTCGACGACTCGCTGACCGGCATGGCCTGGCTGCTGTTCGTGATCTCGGTGCTGGGCATCGGCGGCGCCGCCACCGCCGGGCTGCTGGTGTCCCGGGCCGCGCTACGGCCGGTGGACCAGCTGACCGAGGCGGTCGAGCACGTGGCCCGCACCGAGGACCTGGCGGTCCGGATGCCGGTGTCCGGCGACGACGAGATCGCACGGCTGTCGGAGTCGTTCAACGCGATGACCGCGGCCCTGCAGGCCTCCCGCGAGGAGCAGAAGCGCCTGGTCGACGACGCCGGGCACGAGCTGCGCACCCCGCTGACGTCCCTGCGCACCACCATCGACCTGCTGATCCGCTCGGACGAGTCGCACCGCCCGCTGCCCGACGGCAAGCGCACCGAACTGCTGACCGGCGCCCGCACCCAGATGCGGGAGCTGACAGTGCTGATCGCCGACCTGCTGGAGCTGTCCCGCCCGGAGCAGGGCGCCCCGGCCGTGACCAGTCCGGTGGCCCTGCACGAGGTGGTGGAGAACGCGATCGAGCGCGTCCGCCCCCGCGGCGCGGCCCGCGAGACACCGGTGTCGATCCAGGCGGACATCGACCCCTGGTTCACCCACGGCGACGGACCCGCACTGGAACGCGCGGTAGTGAACCTGCTGGACAACGCGGTGAAGTTCGCACCGCCGGGCACCACGGTGGACGTGCGCCTGACCCGGGGCGAGCTGACAGTACGCGACCGCGGCCCCGGCGTGCCCCCGGAGGAGCTGCCGCACGTCTTCGAACGCTTCTGGCGCTCACCGAGCGCGCGTGCCATGCCGGGCTCCGGACTGGGCCTGGCAATCGCCGCCCGCGCGGTCCGCGAGGCCGGCGGAGCGGTGGCCCTGGAGCGACCTCCGGACGGCGTGGGGGCCATCGCGCGGCTGCGGCTGCCGGGAGTCGGGGCGGCTTGATCGGCGCTTGAGCGGGGCGGCACTTTTTGGGGGCGGCGCTGCCGGGTCAGCACTTGACCGAGGCGGCTCGGCCGGATCGGCACTTGATCGGCTCAGCTTTGATCGGCTCGGCTTCGCTCGGCTCGGCTTCGATCGGGGCAGCGCGGCCGAATCGGCGTTTGTTCGGGTCGGCGCGCCCACGTCGGCACCTGATCGGAACCGCACCGCCAGGTCGGCACCGGTGCGCCGCCCCAAGCCCTCGCGAGTGCGTCCAGCGGCGAATTCGGGGGCGTGTTTCGGGGGTGTGCTTCGGGAGTGTGTTCGAGGTCGTATTCAGTGGCGTGTTCGGATCCCGCCACCGCCGCGCCCTTTCTCATCCACCCTTCATCGAAGCCTCATTCACCTCCCACCCCCCGCCGCGACCGTGATCCTCATGAACGCAACCGCTCTCACCGACCGCGACTCGGCCGACGGCGCCGGGCCCGGGGCACCGGGCGGACGGCGTCGCAGGCTGGTCGAGGTCGTGGTGCCCGTCTACAACGAGCAGCACGTCCTGGAGGCCAGCGTCCGGCGCCTGCACCGGTATCTCGTGGAGAACCTGCCCTACCCGTTCCGGATCACCGTGGCCGACAACGCATCGACAGACGGCACCTGGGCCGTGGCCGCGCGCCTGGAGCGGGAGCTGACCGGGGTCCGCGCCGTGCACCTGGACCTGAAGGGCCGCGGGCGGGCCCTGCGCGCCGTGTGGTCGGCCTCGGACGCCGACGTCGTCTCTTATATGGACGTCGACCTGTCCACCGACCTGAACGCCTTCCTGCCGCTGGTGGCCCCGCTCCTGAGCGGCCACTCCGACCTGGCCATCGGCTCGCGGCTGGCCCGTGGCAGCGCCGTGGCCCGGGGCCGGAAGCGGGAGTTCATCTCGCGGACCTACAACCTGCTGCTGCGGACCACCATGGCCGCGCGGTTCTCGGACGCCCAGTGCGGGTTCAAGGCCGGCCGGACCGAGGTGGTCCAGGCGCTGCTGCCCCGGGTGCAGGACGAGGAGTGGTTCTTCGACACCGAGCTGCTGCTGCTGGCCGAGCGGTCGGGGCTGCGGATCCACGAGGTGCCGGTCGACTGGATCGACGATCCGGACTCCCGGGTGGACATCGTGCGGACCGCGAAGGCCGATCTGAGGGGGATGTGGCGGGTGGCCAAGGCGTCGTTGCGGTCCTCCTCCGGCGCGCCGGTGCGGGCCCGGGTCCAGGCCGTCGACCCGCCGCCCGGGCTGCGGTGGCAGGTGCCGGTGTTCGCGACGATCGGCGTGCTGTCGACGATCGCCTACCTGCTGCTCTACGTGCTGCTGCGCGCGCCGATCGGCGCGTTCGCGGCGAACGCCGCGGCGCTGGCCGTGACCGCGGTCGCCAACACCGCGGCCAACCGGCGCTTCACCTTCGGCGTCACCGGCAGCCGCAACGCGCTGCGGGACCAGGTCGGCGGTCTGGTGGCGTTCGCCATCGGGCTGGTGCTGTCCAGCGGGACGCTGGCGGTGGTCCACGCCGCGGCGCAGCATCCCTCGCGCACGGTCGAGCTGGTCGCGTTGATCGTCGCCAACGGCCTGTCGACCCTGGCCCGGTTCGTCCTGCTGCGGGCCTGGGTCTTCCATCCGAGGCGGCACCACGCCTCGTCCGACTACGAGACCGCGATCCCGGCGGCTCAGAACTCTGGAGAGCTTTCATGAGCGCGATCTCCCCCGCCTCCGAAGTCGTGTACGAGGTGGGTCCGCCCCGACCGGTGGAGGCCGGCGGGAACGGACGCCTCCGCCGGCTGTGGCGCGGCCCCGAGGGCGATCCCCGCTGGGCCCGGCCGAGCCTGCTGGCCCTGCTGGCCGCCGCGGCCGTGCTGTACCTGTGGGACCTGTCCGCCTCCGGCTGGGCGAACTCCTTCTACTCGGCGGCGGTCCAGGCGGGCACCAAGAGCTGGGAGGCGATGCTGTTCGGCTCGCTGGACGCCGGGAACGCGATCACCGTAGACAAACCGCCGGCCGCCCTGTGGATCATGGAGATCTCGGGCCGGATCTTCGGCTTCAACTCGTTCACGATGCTGGCGCCGCAGGCGCTGATGGGCGTCGCGACGTGCGGCGTCGTCTACGCGGCGGTGAAGCGGGTGCTGACCCGGACGCACGACTCCGGCATCGGCGCGGTCGCCGGGCTGCTGGCCGCCGCGGCGCTGGCGGTCACGCCGGTCGCGGTGCTGATGTTCAAGTTCAACAACCCCGACGCGCTGCTGACCCTGCTGCTGACGCTGGCCGTCTACGCGGTGGTCCGCGCGCAGGAGAACGGCAGCACCCGCTGGCTGGTGCTGGCCGGCGCGTTGATCGGCTTCGGGTTCCTCACCAAGACGCTGCAGGCGTTCCTGATCCTCCCGCCGCTGACCGTCGTCTACCTGTCGACCGGCCCGGGCAAGTTCCTGCGGCGGCTGTGGCAGGTGCTGGCCGCCGGGCTGGCGATCGTCGTGAGCGCCGGCTGGTGGGTCGCGCTCGTGCAGCTGACGCCGGCCTCCTCCCGGCCCTACGTCGGCGGCTCGCAGCACAACAGCTTCCTGGAGCTGACCTTCGGCTACAACGGCTTCGGCCGCCTGACCGGCGACGAGACCGGAAGCGTCGGCGGCGGTCCGCGCGGCGGCCTCCAGGAGATGTTGGGCACCATCCCGGGCGCCACCACCGGCCCGAACGGCACCGTCAACCTCCCGGGTCTGACCGCCGGGGGCGGCCCGCGGGCCGGATTCGGCGGCGGTGGCGGCGGACCCTTCGGCGGCGGCACAGGCTGGAACCGCATGTTCGGCACCGAGACCGGCAACCAGGTCAGCTGGCTGATCCCGGCCGCGCTGGTGCTGCTGGTGTTCGGGATCTGGGCGGCCGGCCGCGCCAAGCGCACCGACCACGCCCGCTCCGCGCTGCTCGCCTGGGGCCTGTCGCTGCTGAGCACCATGGCGGTCTTCAGCTACATGAAGGGCATCTTCCACCCCTACTACACGATCGCCCTCGCGCCGCTCATCGCGGTGACGGCGGGCATCGGCGGCGGCCTGCTGTGGGCCCGGCGGGACCGCGTCGTGGCCCGGATCGGCCTGGCGGCGGCGGTGGGCGTGTCCGCGTGGTGGGGCTACAAGCTGTTGGCGCTCACGCCGGACTGGAACTCGTGGCTGCGGTTCGTGGTGGCCGGGCTCGGCGTGGTGGCGGCGCTGCTGCTGATCCTCTGGCCGATCGTCCTGGCGGAACTCGGGGGCAAGACCCGGGCCCGCGCTTCAGCGGAGGCGGCTCAGACGCCGACTCAGACCCAGGCTCCGGCTCAGTCGCAGGCTCCGGCTCCGGACGGCGCGGCGCTGCCGGGCTGGGTACCGAACGACGGGACCGCTGGTTCGGCGACCGTCGCTCCCGCCGCCGAGGTCCCCGCGTCCGCCACGCCGACCACCGGAAGCACCCTGCTCGGCAAGAGTCTGCGCTGGGCCGCTGTGGCCCTCGGCGTCGGCACGGCACTGCTCGGGCCGGCGGCCTACGCCCTGGCGACCACCGGCAAGGCCCACTCGGGTTCGATCCCGTCAGCCGGACCCGGGAACGGCGGCTTCGTATTCGGTCCGGGTGGCAAGGGCGGGAGGCAGGCGTTCGGCGGAGCCAACGGATTCCCGGGCGGGATGACCGGCCAGTTCCCCGGCGGACAGGGCGGCCGAGGCGGCCAGGGCGGGCAGGGCAACCAGAACGGCCAGCTGCCCGGGGGTCCGAACGGCCAGACGGTTCCGAACGGCCAGACCGGTCCGAACGGCCAGACCGGCCCGAACGGCCAGACCGGCCAGTTCCCGGGCGGCTTCGGCGGCCAGAACGCTGAGAGCGGCCAGTTCCCCGGCGGCATGAACAACTTTCTGGACGCCAGCAAGCCGAGCGCGCAGATCCAGGCGCTGGTCAAGAAGGACGCCTCCAGCTACCGCTGGGTGGCGGCGGCGATCGGCGCGCAGAACGCGGCCGGCTACCAGCTGTCCACCGGCGACCCGGTGATGGCGATCGGCGGCTTCAACGGCTCCGACCCGTCCCCGACGCTGGCCCAGTTCCAGACCTACGTCGCGCAGCACAAGATCCACTACTTCGTCGCCGGCGGGGTCGGCGGGATGGCCAACGGCGGCGCCGACGTCGGCGGCGACATCGGCACCTGGGTCAAGGCGCACTACACGGCGCAGACCATCGACAACGTCACGATCTACGACCTGACGGCGCCCACGTCCTGATCGGAGGCGGAACGGCCGGAAGCGGCGGCCGGATCGGTGAGAACCGATCCGGCCGCCGCTTCCGTATGTCCGAGCGCTTACAAGGCAGTCGCGAGCTTCAAGCGGAGTCCCCGGCGCCTACAGCGCCGCGCCCACCAGCACCGGCTCCGGCACCAGCTCGACCCCGAACCGGTCGCGGACCCCGTCCCGGATCTCGCGGGCCAGGCCGAGCACGTCCTCGGCGGCGGCGCTCCCCCGGTTCGTCAGCGCCAGCGTGTGCTTCGTCGACAGCGTCGCCGGGCCCGCGCCGTAGCCCTTCGGGTAGCCGGCCTGCTCGATGAGCCAGGCGGCGGAGGTCTTCACCCGGTCGCCGGCGGCCGGGAAGCGGGGCGGCGCGGCGGCGGCGCGGGCCGCCAGCGCGTCGAAGGCCGCGAGGTCGAGAACCGGGTTGGTGAAGAACGAGCCGGCCGACCAGGTGTCGTGGTCGGCGGCGTCCAGGACCATGCCCTTCGCGGAGCGCAGCTTCAGCACCGTCTCGCGGACGTCGGCCAGCGGCACGCGGTCGCCCTCGGACACGCCGAGCGCGCGGGCCAGCTCGGCGTAGCGGATCGGGGCGGACAGCCGCTCCGACTCCTGGGCGGCCGGCGGCTCGAAGCCGAACCAGACGGTCAGGACCACGTACTTCTCGGGGTTCTGCTTGAAGATCGAGTCGCGGTAGCCGAACTCCAGACATCGGGACTGCATGCCGCGGATGTCGCCGGTCTCCCGGTCCAGGGCCCGGATCCAGGCGATGCTCTGGCCGACCTCCTGGCCGTAGGCGCCGACGTTCTGGATCGGGGTGGCGCCGGCCGAGCCGGGGATGCCGCTGAGCGCCTCCACGCCGACCGCGCCCAGCGCGACCGCCTCGGCGACGAAGGCGTCCCAGTCGTGCCCGGCGGCCACGCCGAGGCGCAGGCCGGAGCAGGTCTTCTGGCGGGTGACGCCGGTGCTGGCGATCTTCAGCACGGTGCCGTCGAAGCCGCCGTCGCCGATCAGCAGGTTGGAGCCGCCGGCCAGGATCAGCAGCGGCTCGCCGCGGCTGTCGCAGTCCTTGACGGTGTCGACGATCTCCTGCTCCGTGGTCGCGGTCACCATCCGCCGCGCCAGTCCGCCCACACGCAGGGTGGTCAGGGGCGCGAGGGGTGCCGAGGCCTGTTCGAGCATGGAGGACACGCTACCGGGTGCCGGGGCCCGGCGGCCGCCCCATCTCAGTCTCCGAACCGTTGCTGCGCCCTCAGAAAGGTTCGGGGGCCGCAGGTCAGCGCGGTTCCGGGCGCGCGCTCAGGGCAGCCGCACCACCGCGCGCGCCATCCCGAGCACCTTGTCCTCGCCGCTGATCGCGGTCAGGTCCACGCGCACCGTGCCGTCCTCGTTGACCGCGCCGATCTTGCCGGTCACGGTCAGCCGCGCGCCGGAGTCCTCCGCCACGCCGTCCGGCACCACCACCGGCTTGGTGAACCGCACCGAGTACTCGACCACCATGCCGGGGTCGCCGCACCAGTCGGTGACCACCCGGACCGCCTCGGCCATGGTGAACATGCCGTGCGCGATGACGTCCGGCAGCCCGACGGACTGCGCGAACCGCTCGTTCCAGTGGATCGGGTTGAAGTCGCCGGAGGCCCCGGCGTACTTGACCAGGTCCAGCCGCCGGACCGGGAAGGTCTGGGCGGGCAGCTCGTCGCCCTTGGCCACGTCCGCGAACTTGATCACGATTCCGCTCCCACCACGACGAGCTTGGAGAAGCCGGAGACCACGTGCTCGCCGTCCACGGTGGCCAGGTCGGTGCGGGTGCTCAGGAAGCCCTGGCCCATGCGCTCGCTGACGTCCTCGATGACCACGGTGGCGACCAGCTGGTCGTCGGCGTAGATCGGGCGGGCGTGCACGAAGCGCTGGTCGGCGTGCAGCACCCGGGCGAAGTCCAGGCCCAGGCCTGGGTCGTCGATGACCATCAGCGCGGCCGGCCAGGTGATGACGATCGGGAAGGTCGGCGGGGCCAGGACGTCCCGGTGCCCCAGGTCCTGCGCCACCGCCGGGTCGCGGTAGACCGGGTTCGGGTCGCCGATGGCGTCGGCGAACTCCCGGATCTTCTCCCGGCCGACCTCGTACACGGCGGTGGGCGGATAGGTCCGCCCCTTGAAACCGGGGTCCAGCGCCATGCTCCCTGTGCCTCCTTGGATACGAAGAAACCGCCCGGCCCACTCCGTGCGGAGTCGGCGGGCGGTCCAAAACTACAGGCCGGGGCCTGCCGCGCGGACGCGGTGCGGGACTAGCGGGTCTCGCGGTGCGGCGTGTGCTTGTTGCACCAGCGGCAGTGCTTCTTCAGCTCCAGGCGGTCCGGGTCGTTGCGGCGGTTCTTCTTGGTGATGTAGTTCCGCCGCTTGCACTCGGTGCACGCGAGGGTGATCTTCGGCCGGACGTCGACAGCAGCCACAGGGATGCCTCTTTCTTTGTTCGAGGGCTCCGGACCTTCCCAGGTCGGCCCTCACGATGGACAACCCTGCAAGTTTACCTTGCAGGGTTGAGGGGTTTCGCACGTACGCGGTAGCGGTGGCCGGACTTGAACCGGCGACACAGCGATTATGAGCCGCTTGCTCTACCAGGCTGAGCTACACCGCCACTCGATCAACGATCGGAGCGGTCCGGTGGACACGGGCTTTCACCCGTTTCGCGTCCACCGGACCCCCGGTGTGATCTGAGCCCCAATACGGAATCGAACCGTAGACCTTCTCCTTACCATGGAGACGCTCTGCCGACTGAGCTATTGGGGCGAGCAGGGAATAAGTTACACGGTCTTGGGCCAGGCGCGAAATCGGGTTTCCCCAAAGGGTGTCGCGCCGCTGTTCCACTACGCTCAGCCGCATGTCAGAGCCTCAGCCGGACCCGTCTCAGCAGACGGCCGACGCCGCCGAACCCGCACCGCGCAGCCGCAGCCACTGGACCGTGCACTCCGAGCGCCCGGTGTATGAGAACCCGTGGGTGGACGTCCTGATGGCGGACGTGGAGCTGGGCGACGGCACCCGCTTCGACCACCACGTCGTCCGCACTCGCAATGCCGCCAGCTGTGTGGTGACCAGGGGCGGGGACGGCAGCGGCCGGCCCGCGGAGGTCCTGCTGCTGTGGCGCCACCGCTTCGCGATCGACAAGTGGGTCTGGGAGATCCCGTCCGGACTCATCGAAGAGGGCGAGGACCCGGCGGAGACCGCCCGGCGCGAGGTCGAGGAGGAGACCGGGTGGCGTGTGGCCGAAGTCACACCCTTGCTGGCCTTTCACCCGGTCGGGGGGATGCTCCGGACCCAGTACCGGATTTTCCGCGCCCACGGCGCCGAATACGTCGGCGAGCCGACGGAGCAGAACGAGGCCGAGAAAGTCGCGTGGGTACCGCTGAACGAGGTGCTCGGACTCATCGATGCGGGCCGGATCGCGACGGCGGCGTCGCTGGTGGGCCTGCTGCGGGTGTTGGCCGAGCGGGGTTAGGGGCGGAGGCGGGGCCAGTAACCAATAACCCCGCCGCCTGCCCGGCCGTGGCGCAGTGGAGTCGCCACGGCCGGAGCGACGGGCCGGAGCGGCGGCCGGGAAACGCACCCGAAAGAGTGAATCCCCTGCCGCCCTAGGCGAAGCTGAACACCACCGTCACCTGCACGGTCACGTCAGTGCTGCCCATCTGGATCGGCACCGGCGCGATGGCGGACGGCGCGGCGGCCCGCATGTCGTTGGACGACGCGGTCGGCTCGGTCGCGACGTTCTCCTCGACCCGCACCACCGCCCCGAGCGAACGCCCGGCCGACTTCGCGTACTGCGTCGCCTTGGCCTTGGCGTCGTTGAAGGCCGCGTCCCGGGCCTGGTTCAACGGACCCGAGTTGTTCTGCAGATCGGTCGACAATCCGGAGATCTGCGTAGCGTCGCCACCGGCGGCGGCCGCCGCGGCGATGGTCGCCCCGGCGCTCTTGGTGTCGCGCAGCGTGACCGTCAGGTTCTCGGTGGCCTCGTACCCGGTCAGCGTGCGCTTGTTGGATGAATAGTCGTACTGCGCACTGACCCCGAGACCGGACGTCTTCTGATCGGCGTCCGCGACGTGGTTGGCCTTCAACGAGCCCTGCACCGCCGTCATCGTCGCGGACATCCCGTTCATGGCGGTGCTGACGTCCCCGGCGGTCTTGGTGATCGAGAGGGTGAGCACGAGGGTGTCCGGCGTCCCGGTGACCTTGCCGACGCCCTGGACGGTGACCCCGGGGAAGGCGTCCGGCGCCAGCGGCGTGGTGTCCCCGGCCAGCGCCGGCCCCAGCGCCGTGGCCCCCGCCCGAGGCGCCGCGGAGTTGCCCGACAATCCGACGACCACCACGGCACCGGCGGCGGCGAACGTGGCCACACCGAGCACCAAGCCACGACGCGTCAAACGAACATTGATTCTCATGGCGCTTGGATGCGATCGATCACGATTCGGTTCCGGCCCAGCGCTTTTTCACTCCACGACAATCACATGGACCCCGACACCCGCCGACCGCGATGATCGATCCGTGGCGAATCTGCGCGCAGTGATCGAACTCGGCTTCAGGATCGACGAGCTGGCCCCCTGGCCGGTCGACGACGGCGACTACCGCTGGGCCACCCTCGACGCCTCCACCGCGCCGGAGGTGATCGGCACCCTGATGGCCGCGGCGGCCGGCTGGTGCCGCCCGGAGGACGCCGAGGACGAGTACATCCCGAGCATCGCCGAAGCCCTGGGCTGGATAGCCACATCCGACTATCTGGTGATCACCGCGGGCGTCCAAGCCTCCGACGGCACCACCACCATCCACCCGGGCTGCTGCTGCGAACTCAACGACTGGCGCGGCTGGTCCGACCCGGACCTCCGCTCGGAACAGTGGCTCGGCCACAGCCCGCAGCCGTGGACCGAGGAGACAGCAGCCGGCCTCGCAGTGCATCAGGACAAGGAAGCGAAGACGGGCAGCACAGCCAACGCAACCAACGACGAGCCACCGCAAGCCCCTGTCCTCATCACGACCGCCGAACTACCGACCGTCCTGGCCGCCCTCCGCGCCGACCTCATCGGCTTCCTGGGAGCGGCGGAACAATGGGCCACGGCCGTCTCAGGCGACCCCTCGCTGGCCGCCGCGGTCGTTGCCAACATCGATCATCATGTGAGTATCAGGGGGCCGCTGGCTGGCTTGTAGCGCCAGCTGTGGGTCCTCTGAATGAGCTGTCTGAGCGTGTCCGAGCGCCCTACAAACCAGATCCGCACTGTCTCATCGTCGACCTCGTACAAGACGCGATACAGGCCGAGCGGAAGCCGGCGGTAGGACTTCGAGAGCGGGACGCTGTTCCCACCGTAGGGATCCTCAGAAAGGTCCGAAACAGAGTTCTCGATCGCCTTCGCCACTTCAGGGCTGTCGTCGGCGATCCTGGACAGAGCTCGGACAGCGTCGAGGCGCCACAGGATCCGGTGGCTCACTCCTCGGCCTCCGGAGCCAGCTGCTTATCGAGTATGTCGTTGACCTCCTCGTGCGGAACCCATTCGTCACCGCCCTCGTTCTTGAGCGCGGTCAACAGTGCCAGGTCTCGCTCGTCCTCGAATTGCCGCAGGCGGTCCATCAGCTCGTCGCTGATGACCCAGGCGGCGGTCTTGCCGTGCTGCGTCAGACGGACTGGCGCGTTGCTGTAGCGCGCCCGGTTGACCACTTCTCCGAACTTCGTTCTCGCTTCGGTGACCGTGAAGGTCACGTCTTCCTCACGGCCGGCTCCGAGCTGGGTCATGATCATCCTCGCGATGGTGGTGGGGGTAGTCATAATGTACATTTTGATGGATCTGAGGGGCAACCTGAAACGCCGGTAGGCCGGGCCCCGTCCAGGACCCGGCCTACCGCTTCACCACTCCCTACCCCGCCTCACCCACGAGGCGGCAGCTCCCTCACCCGACCTTCTTCCAAGGGCCGTTCGCGACCCCCGGCGTCTGGTTCCGGGTGTGCCACTGCGCCTGGTACGTGGCGCCCTGATAGGTCACCTTGTCCCCGGTGTTGTAGACCGTCGTCGGGGTCCAGGCCGCGATGCCGTTCGGGCCGGGCGGGGCCTGCTCCTCCCACGGTCCGGTTACCGAGCCCGGCGTCTCGTTGCGGGTGTACCAGTCGGCCTTGAAGGTCTTGCCGTTGAAGGCCACCAGGTCGCCGGTGTTGAAGATGCGGGAGGGGGTCCAGACCGCGGTGCCGCTCTCGGTCAGGACGATCTCCTGCCACGGGCCCTGCGGGTCGCCGGGCGCCTGGTTCTTCGAGTAGTACGACGCCAGGTACTGCTTGCCCTGGTAGGAGACCTTCGCGCCGGCGGAGTACGCGGTGGTCGCGTTCCACGCCGTCGGCAGGGTGACCGTCACCGTCAGCGGGCGGCTTGCCGGATTCAGCAGGTCGCTGCCGGAGTAGGCCGCGGTCAGGGTGTGGGCTCCGGCGGCCAGGCCGATCGGCAGGGTGAAGGTCGCCTGGCCGGCGGTCAGGGGCGCCGTGCCGCGCGCGGTGGTGCCCTCGGTGAGGGTGACGGTGCCGGTGGCCGGCAGCCCGGGCGAGCTGATCGTCACCGTCACGGTCGCGGCCGTGCCGTAGGGCGCGGTCGCGTCGGTGACCGTGATCGCCGGGTCGATGGGCTTGATCGCCGGGAGCACCAGCTGGTGGGTGGCCTCCACGTTCCCGGCCGCGTCGACGGCGCGGAAGGCGAAGGTCTGGTCCGTCAGCAGCGGGGTGACGGTGAACGGCCCCGTGTACGCGGTCCAGTCGCCCTCCCCCGCGTGGTACTCGACGCGCGCCACGCCCGACGCCGCGTCGAGCGCCGTCAGGGTCACGGTCACCGGCGCGATGATGGTCGCTCCCGGCGTGGTGGCCGCGGCGGTCGCCGGGGCCGTCCGGTCGGTCCGGACCGGGACGGAGACCGGGGCGGAGACGTGGCCGGCGCCGTCGGTGGCGCGGAACTGGTACGCCCACGTGCCGTCGTCGGGCGTCAGCGCCCCGGTGTACGGGAGCCAGTCGCCGTCGCCGACGCGGTACTCCACGCGCGGGGCCGCGCCGGAGTCGTCGGTGGCGGCGGCCGTGACGGTCGGCGCCGTGACGTACCACCCGGCGAGGCCGTCGGCCGCGGCCGGGGCCACGGCGGCGGTGACCGTCGGGGGCAGGTCCGGCGAGGTGATGGCGATGGTCGCGGCGGCCGTGGCCGTGAAGCCGTAGTCGTCGGTCCCGACGACGGTCAGCGGGTAGCTGCCGACGACCGAGGTGTCCACCTTCGCCAGGTCCACGTCGACCGAGCCCGGCACGGACAGCGTCGCGCCCAGCGCGGTCACGACCGCGGCGTGCGTGACGTCCAGACCGGCGAACGAGACCGCCGGGTTCGCCACGGCCACGGCCGCGACCGGCACCACGTGCACGGTCACCGCGACCGGGTCCGACACGTAGCCGTTCTTGGCCGCCGTGACCAGCACCGTGTAGTAGCCGACGGCGTCGTAGTGGACGGTGCTCGCGTCGACGGTGATCGCCGCGTCGGCCGGGTCGGCCGCCGCCCCGATCGCGGCCCGCAGCGCGGCGTCGTCGGCCGGACCGTGCCCGGCCTGGTACAGCAGGGTGTCCTTGGCGACGCCGACCGTCGGCGCCGGGATCGCCGGCGCCGCCGTGCCCAGCGTGAAGGTGGTCACGACCGCCGCGTGGTCGCTGGTCCAGGCGTTGGCGTTGACGGCGGTCGCCGAGGGCCAGCCGGCGACCAGGGTGTTGGAGCCGAGCAGGTGCAGGTCGGCGCCGGCGTATTCGACGTAGTCGATCCGGTCCTGCGGTTCGGCCGCGCCGGTCGCCGGGTTGGTGGCGACGATCGGCGACCAGGTGGTGCCGGGGGTGCCGGCCGGGTCGGGGTTGGCCTCCCGGAAGGAGTCCTTCAGCCCGGCGGCGGCGATGGCGTCCGGCACCGGCCAGTCGACGGCGCCGATCCCGCAGTGCGCGGCGGCGGTCGCGGCGGTCCAGTCGGCGGCCGACGGCGACGCCAGGTCGCCGAGCAGCAGCACCGGCGTGGTCCCGGCGGCGGCGGTGTCGGTCTTGACCGCCGCGGCGATGGCCTGCGCCTGGGCGTAACGCGTGCCGGCCTTCTCGGCCGCCACGATCGCCGCGGCGTCGGTGCCCGCGGTGGCGCACGCCTTCTCCGGGCCGTAGGCGGTCTCGTCGAGCGCCGCGTTCCAGACCCGCACGTCGCGTCCGGCCGCGTCGACCGTCACGCCGATCGCCGGGCTGGCCGCGCTCGCCGCCACGATCCCCGCCGAGGAGATCGGGTAGGCGGACACGATGCCGAGCCCTTGCGAGCCTTCGTAGTCGTACCAGCCGAGGGCCTGCGCGATCTGGTGCGCGACCTTGCCGCCGTCCTCCTGGACCGCGACGACGTCCAGGCCGTTGTTGGCCACGACGGTCAGGTCCTTCAGCAGCGAGTCGTCGACGTGCGCGCCGGCGTCCCACAGGTTCCAGGTGGCGGTGGCGAGCTGGATCGCGTCGCCGGCGGCGACCACCGGCACCTCGACGGTGATCGAGGAGGTCGCGGTGCCGTCGGTGGCCTGGACGGTGATGGTGCCGGGGTGCTGCGGGGCGGTGCCCGGCGCGGTGCCGGTGACCAGGCCGCGGCCGTCGACGGCGAGCCACGCGTCGCCGCCGGTCTTGGTGTACGAGGTGACCGTCCCGCCGTTCCACAGACCGGCGATCGACTGCGACACCTGGCCGTTCACGCGGACCTGCGGCCCGTGGAAGGTGTCAGTGGCGAATCCGGGCGCCAGGGTCGGGATCGGGGTGACCGGGTCCACCGTCGACTCGTCGGGCAGGGTGGGGTCGGCCGGCTTGGTCGCCGCGTAGTCGTTGGCGATCTGCGCGGGGGTGAGCGCCTGGTTGTAGAAGTCGAAGTCGTCGACCAGGGTGTCCACCATGGCGCCGTAGACGCTGGTGCCGTCCTGGCCGATGTTGAACGGGTATCCGGAGGCGAAGTTGGTCCCGGCGGCGACCTGTCCGGCGGTGGAGGTGGTGAACAGCGCGCCGTCGATGTAGTAGCTGACAGTCTGCGCGGTGCGGTCGACCACCAGCGTCAGGTAGTGCCACTTGCCCTGCAGGGTGGCGGTGCTCGACGCGGTGTACTGCCGCGTGCCGCCGGTGGGCTGGCCCCAGCAGGCGCGGGTCGTGGTCGAGCTGTCGATGTTGTAGAGCGAGATGCCGGCGTTGTAGCAGGCGCCGAAGTCCTGGTTGCTGACGATCGGCGCGTCGGCGGTCTCGCCGTACTCGCCCCACCAGGTGGAGATCGAGAAGCTGCCCGAGCCGTCGGTGCGGCCGGTCACCTTCGGCAGCTGGATGAAGCTGCCGCCGTTGAGGTGCGCGGACTGGCCGGTGCCGACGCCGGTCTTGCCGTAGACGGCGGTGCCCTTCCAGGCCGCGGCGTTGCCCTGGCCGGAGCTGTCGGTGACGACGCCGCCCTTGTCGGCGTCGAAGTCGTAGGACGCGATCGGCGCGACGGCGTCGCCGGCCGCGCGGTAGCGGGCCCACACCGCGTAGAGAGTGACGCTGCCGTTGGCCGCGGCGGTCAGGTTCGAAACGGTCTGGCCGCCGGTGTAGGCGGCGGTGCCGGTCGGGCCGGTGGCCCAGCCGAGGAAGCCGTAACCGGCGCGGGTGAACCCGTTCGCGGTCAGCGCGGCGCTCTGGTCGTAGGTGAGCTTCTGCGAGGCCGTCGAGCCCGCGGTCGCCCCGTTGCCGTCGAAGACGACGGTGTACGTGTTCGGCGACGAGACCGCCTTGATCGACACGTTCTGCGCGGGCATCGTGAAGCTGCCGTCGGCGGCGATCGCCAGGCCGGCCGGCGAGGCCGCCTGCCAGGCCGAGCTGTAGCCGGTCGCGGGCTTGGCGGTCAGCGTGACCTGCGCGCCGGGCAGCACCCAGCCCGCGGTGGCGTCGGCGGTCGAGGTGACGGTGACGTGCGCGTCCCCGGCTTCGGCGACCTGGAACGAACCGGCCGGCGCCCACCGCGCGTACAGCGTGACGGTGCCCTTCGCGACGGCGGTGAGGTTCTTGACGCTCGCCTGGTCGGCGTAGGCCGGCACCCCGGTCGGCGTGGTGCTCCAGCCGATGAACTGCTTGCCGGCGGCGGTGAAGCCGTTGGGCGTCAGCGCGGCGGCCTGGTCGTAGGTCAGGGTCTGCGAGGCCGTCGTGCCGCCGTCCGCGCCGTTGCCGTCGTAGGCGACGGTGTACGTGTTCGGGGTGAAGGTGGCCAGCACCGTGACCGGCACGCCCGGCGCGACGAAGGTCCCGTCGGCGTTGATCGCCAGCGTCGCCGGGGTCACCGGGACCCACGCGTTGAACGTGTATCCGGCGGCCGGGGCCGCGGTCAGCTTGTCCGCCACGCCCAGGGCCGGGGCCAGCACCGACGCGGTACCGGTGCCGTGCCCGTCGTCGGTCACGGTGACCGGGAAGTGGGTGGCCGGGTTGGTGGCGGCGAAGTCGGCGGCGATCTGGTCGGCGCTGATCGGCTGGTTGTAGAAGTTGAAGTCGTCGACCAGCGCGTCGTCGGTGGCGCTGTAGGCGCCGGTGCCGTCCTGGCCGATGCGCACCGGGCTGCCGGAGTTGAAGTTCGCCGCGGTGGTGCCGGAGATCGTCGACGTGGTCGAGGACAGGACGCCGTCGACGTAGTAGGAGTAGGTGTGCGCGGCGCCGTCCTGGACCACGGCCAGGTAGTGCCAGCCGTTGCGGATCGAGGCCGTCGCCGTGGTGCTGTAGGTCTTGGTCCCGCCGACCCCGAAGCAGGACCGCTGCTGGTAGGTGCCGCTCAGGTGGTAGAACGTGAAGCCCGCGTTCGAGCACGAGGCGAAGTTCTGGTTGGCGACGAACGGCGCGTCGCTGGACTCGGTGTTGTCGTACCACCAGGTCTCGAAGGAGAAGCTGCCGGATCCGTCGGTCTGGCCGGCCACCTTCGGCAGGGTCACGAAGTTCTTGCCGACGCCGACGTGCGCGGCCTTGCCGGACACGCCGGCGCCGTAGACCGGGGTCCCGGTCCAGGTGCCGTCGTTGGTCCGGCCGGAGGCGTCGGCGACCTTCGAACCCTGATCGTTGTCGAAGGTGTAGGAGACCACCGGGACGGCCGCGTCGCGCGAGTCGAAAGCGGGGTCGGCGAGTGCCGGTCCGGCCACGGCGGTGGCCAGGCCGGCGGCGGCCAGCGCGATCGAGACGCCGGCGGCGAGGAGCCGCCGCGGCGACCGGCCGGGCGGGTGCGGTACTGAATGTGGCCGAACGGCCATGGAGCGCTCCAGGTGACGAGGCGGGGCGGGGTGGGGCGGCGGGCCGGACGGCCGCTGACTGTCAGAGGTCTGCGATAGTCCGGCCGCGGGGTGTCAGGCCGCGGGGTGTCAGGCCGTGGGGGTGTCAGGCCTGGGCGATGCGCCCGGCGTAGCGGTGGGTCCAGCCGGTGCCGGTATCGGCGGTCATGACCACGTCGTAGTAGCCGTCGGCGGTGGGCCAGGTGACCTGCTTCGACTGGCCGGCCGCGACGTAGAAGTCCTGCTTGCCGCCGGCGTAGTCGTTGGCGGTCAGGGTGAAGTGCACCTGCTGGAGGCCGTCGTTGTGCAGGGTGACGGTCAGCGTCGGCGTGGCGCCGGACACCAGCGCCACGTCGGCCCGCGGCACGCCGGCGTTGTTCTGGCCGGCGGGCAGGACGGTTCCGGCGTGCGAGCGGACGAAGCCGTCCGGGCCGTAGATCGAGAAGGCGTAGCGGCCCTGGTACGCGGTGGCGTCCCAGGTGTAGCTCTTGGCCGCGGCGGTGGTCACGGTGAACGGCGTGTTGGCGAACGTCTTGTACTTGTCGGGGAAGACCTGGAGGCTGACGCCCTTGCCGGCCGGGCCGCCGACGAGCGTCATGGCCGCGGTCACCTTGCCGGTCTTGCGGTCCTCGGTGAAGGTGCCGTGCGGGTGGAAGGACAGCGGCCGCGGGCGCAGCGGCGGGTAGTCGTTCCACTGGTCGTCGGCGGGCACCTGGGTGCCGATGGTCCCGCCGGCGCGCGCGATGGCCACCAGCGCCGCGGTGTCCGGGAGCGAGGGCACGCCCAGCACCGGCCGGGAGAAGTCGATCGCGCTGGTCAGGTCGCCGCTGATGGCGCGGCGCCAGCCGGTGATCGTGGTGCTCTGCGCCGGGGTGCCCATGGACGCGGTCCACACTTCGAGGAAGCGGATCACCGAGGTGTGGTCAAAGACCTCCGAGTTCACCCAGCCGCCGCGGGTCCACGGCGAGACCAGCGTCATCGGCACGCGCGCGCCGTAGCCGATCGGAGTGCTGCCGGAGTACTCGCCGGCGGTGCCGGCTTCCGGGAACGGCGGCAGGACGTGGTCGAAGTAGCCGTCGTTCTCGTCGAAGTTCAGGATGAGCAGCGTGTGGTTCCAGATGTCCGGGTTGCTCTGGAGGGCCTTGATCACGCGGTTGGTGTAGTGGGCGCCGTGCTCGGGGTTGGCCGAGGGGTGCTCGGACCACTTGTAGGGCGAGACGATCCACGACACCTGCGGCAGCGCGTACTGCGCGCCGGGCTGGCAGGCGGCGATGAAGTCCTTCAGGACACCGTTCAGGTTGGTGTCGCTGTCGTCGTCCGGCAGGCCGTCGGCCGCGTAGGGGAAGGAGTTGGCGCGCCACACGACGCCGGTGCCCGGGGCGATCTTCACCTGGTCGGCGAGGTTCGCCGCGCTCGGGGTGAACGTGGCGAAGCCGCGGATCGGGTTGTCCTCGTAGTCGCCGCGCCAGCCGTCGCCGTTGTTGTTGTCGACGTAGACGCGCCAGGAGACGCCGGCCGCCTGGAGCGCCTCGGGGTAGGTCTGCCAGGCGCGGTTGCCGGAGGTCTCGCCGCCGTTGGCGGTGACGCCGTTGGAGGTGCCGGTCCACAGGTAGAGGCGGTTGGGCGTGGTCGGGCCCATGACCGAGCAGTGGTAGTTGTCGCAGAGCGTGTAGTTGCTGGCCAGCGACCACTGCCACGGGATCTCGTCGCCGGTCAGGTAGTTCATGGTGGCGCTGCCCTTGGTCGGCACCCAGTTGTTGTACTTGCCGCTGTTCCAGGCGCCGGTGCCGCCGCCGTAGCTGTGGTCGAGACCGGTGGTGGTCTGGGCGACGGTGGTGACGCGCTTGGGCTTCACGGCGCTGGTGCCGCTGGGCTGGGAGAAGACGTCGGTGCCGTTCGGGAAGCGCAGGGCCTGCTTGTCGTTGAAGCCGCGGACGCCGGGCATCGCGCCGTAGTAGTGGTCGAAGGCGCGGTTCTCCTGCATCAGGATCACGACGTGCTTCAGGTCGGCCATGGTGCCGGTGAAGCCGTCGGGCAGGAGGTAGGCGGCCTTGGGGCCGGCGGCGGCCGCGCCGGCCGCCGCGGGGCTGCCGGATTCGGTCGCGGCCCAGGCGGTGCCGCCGGCGGCGGCGGTCGCGCCGCCGAACAGGCCCATCGCCTTGAGCATGCCGCGGCGCGACAGACCGGAGTGCAGGATCGACTGCGGGATGGTGGTTTCGGGCTGCTCGGAGTCGGTGGCCACGGGGCGCTCCAGGGGATGGGCTGACGGAAGAGGCAGTCCGGATGAAAAGCGCCGCCGGTGAATGGCCTGTGAACTGCGCGCGGCCGCCGCGGGATCATGGCGGATTGGGTCGCCGACTGCGCGCAGTGGGCCGTCGGCCCGCACGCAGCGTGGTCAGTCGCGCGGCGCGAGCAACGTCCGGGAGGCGTCCCCGGCCCGGACGTCGAAGGCCACGATGTCGGCGACGTAGCGGTCGACGGCGACCTCGGCGACCGGCCCGGTGTCGGTGGCGGTGGTGCGGCTCACCTGGAGCAGCGGGCTGGAACGGCGGACGCCGAGCAGGCGCGCGTCGTCGCTGGAGGCGGCGACGGCCTCGATGCGGTGGTCGCCGAGGACCACCGGCACCCCGGCGGCGTGCAGCGCGCCGAACACCGAGGGCACATCCTCGGGCAGGTCGGCGATGACCGGCAGCACCCACGGCGCCCAGGTCGAGCGCTCGACCATGACGGCGCGCCCGTCGAGCGTGCGGACGCGGGTGAAGCGCATGACCTCCTCGCCCAGCCCGACCCCCAGCAGCCGCGCCTCCCAGCCGCTGGCACCGCCGCACTCGCGGCGCACGATCCGCCCGCCGAACTCCCGGCCCTGCTCGGCGGCCCACAGCGAGAAGGACCGCATCTCCCCGACGGTCTGCGCCTGGTTCCGGACCAGCCAGCCGGAGTTCGGCCGCGAGACCAGCAGCCCGCGCCGGGCCAGCGCCGCCAGGGCGGTGCGGACCCGCGCGCGGGTGGTGGCGTAGGTCTCGGCCAACGCCTGTTCGCTGGGCAACCGCCGGCCGACGGGATAGGTACCGTCGGCAATGCGCCGCGCGAGGTCCGCGGCGATGGCCGGGCCGGAAACCGGGTCAGTGGGCGTCACGGAACACGTCCTGCGGGCATGAGGAACGGACAATCTTGCCGCCCCGTGCCGCGGAGGCTACCAGGCGCGCAGGTCAGCAAGGTGAATGCGGCGGGAACCCGGCGGCCGGGATGTCCTGTCGCAGTACCCGATGACAATCACCCGAAATGACCGACTTCACCCGCAGGCGCCACGGTCAATGGCGGGGTCATCACCGCGGTTTGCCCGGGCACCACCTCCGGGAGCGTCTACACGCTGAGCGCGGACTGCGACACGATCGCGACACTGACCGTGCCGGACGGCCTCACGATCAACGGCGGCGGCCACCGGATCACGGGGCACGATCCGAATCCGGACCTCGGTCCGCCCGGCCTGTTGTCCGGCGCCTCACCAACCTCACAGTCCAGGGGACCGGCTTCTCCTACGGCTGTGACAACTCCCACGTCAATCCCACGGTGGGCGTGCTATACAACAACGCCAGCGACTCGATCACCGACGTCACGGTCGCGGACATCACCCAGCACTCCGCCTGCCTGAGCGTGCATTCGATCCTGCTGCAGGCGACCACCCCGCAGTCCGTGACGATCGCCCAGGTGGACATTCCGAACTTCCAGCGCACACTGGGCCCGCCGGACCTACAGGTCCCGAACCCGGACCGGCTGACGCAGAACACGATCCAGGTCGGCTCGCCCGCGTTCAGCGGACCCACCGGCGGGCTCATCGCGAACAATACGATCATCGCCGGGGCGTACGGCGCCCCGACCAACCTGTCCGTGGGACTGCTCGCCTACAACGCCATCAACCGGAACCCGAATCCGCCGCCGGGCTTCCTCGACGCCTACGGCTACGGCGCCAGCTCCGACGACACCTCCAAGGCCACCGCGCTGCTGATCTGCAACACCTTCAGCGGCTGGAACCTGAACCTGGACAACCTCGTCCAGCCGCCATGCATCGTCACGCTCGAACCGCCCTGCGCGATCATCGGCGAGCCCTACAGCGTGCAGCTCCAAGCAACCGTCTCGCACCCGGACGCGGTCTTGACCTGGCGCCTGGCGTCCGGCCGGCTCCCGCCCGGCTTGACGCTGTCCGCCGACGGCGTCGTCTCCGGGACCTCGAACCGAGGCCAGGACACCGTCGCGACGGTGGAGGTCTCAGACCCGATCGACGGATCAGCCACAGCCGACATCCCCTTCTGCGTCGAGGCTCCTCCTCCGGGGACCATTCCTCCGAACCCGCCGGACAGCACGACCCCGCCGGATTCGCCGACCTCGCCCGGCTCTCCGATCCCACCGGGTTCTCCGACGTCGCCGGGCTCTCCGACCGCACCAGTTTCCCCATCTCACCCCGCGGCGCCGTCGGACCCGGCTGCTCCGAAGCCACCGACCCCCGCCCCGGCTTCTGAGGCCACCCGCGCCGCACGGGCCCGCCGCACCTTGCCCGTCACCGGACCGATCCAGTCCGTGCAACTCGCGGGCGTCGCCCTGGTCGCGACTCTCGCCGGGATCACGCTGCTCGCGATCGGTGCTCCTCCGCGTCGTCGCGACAGACAACGCTGACCTCGCACAGGTCGCCAGAAAGATCGAACGGCCCCTGGCTCGCTCCGTCGAGCGCCAGGGGCCGTTCTCGGAATCTCTCCGAACTCTCCGACTCATCCGAATAAGACTTCTGAGTCCGCTAAGCCCGCACCACCCGCACACCCAGCTCGCTGAACCGCCCCACCATCTCCCCCGGCGCGTCCCCGTCCGTCACCAGCGTCGTCACGTCGGCGATCGGGCAGATCCGCGCGAACGCCCGGCGGCCCAGCTTCGACGAGTCCGCGACCACCACCACGTGCCGCGCCCGCGAGGCCAGCGTCTGGTTGACCGTCGCCTCGGCCTCGTTGTGAGCGCTCGCGCCGTGCTCGGCGTCCAGTGCGTCGACGCCGAGGATCGCCAGGTCCAGCGCGACGCGTTCCAGCATCGCCGCCGCGATCGGACCGACGAGTTCGTAGGACTTCGGCGAGCCGACGCCGCCGGTGGTGACCACGTGCAGATACGGCCGCACGACCAGTTCCTGCGCGATGTTCAGGGCGTTCGTCACGACCGTCACCGCCGGGCCGCGCTGCTCCCCGGCCAGGTCGGCGCGGGCGGCCAGGGCGCGCGCCACCTCGGTCGCGGTGGTGCCGCCGTTGATGCCGACCGTCGATCCGACCGCCACCATGGCGGCCGCGACCGAGGCGATCCGTTGCTTCTCCGGCGCGTGGCGGGCCACTTTGAAGCGCAGCGGCAGGTCGTAGGAGACGCTGTGCGCGGTCGCGCCGCCCCGGGTCCGCGACAGGAGTTGCTGCGCGGCGAGCTCGTCGAAGTCGCGGCGGATGGTCGCGGCGGAGACGCCGAGCTTCTCGGCGGTCTCGTCGATCTCCAGCTTGCCGCTCTCGGCGAGCAGTTCCAGCAGGACGCTCCAGCGCTCGTAGCGGTTCACTGCACGCGCCCTTCCCCGGCGTCGCGGAGCCCGGCCACCGGCTCCGCGGCCGATTCGATCAGTCCATGACGGGATCGTGACCTTGTTTGCAAGATTTTCTGGCACACTGTAGCGATCCTGCAAGGTGCCAGCGTCACATCCTAGGGGGCCGTCGGTTGAGCGTCCTTCGCCTGTCGTCGGTGCGGCTGCCGGTCGCCGCCCTGGGACCGGAGAACCCGCTCCCGCCGCTGCGCCAGCTCCCGGACCCGCGCGGCGGCCTGGACGTGTCCGAGGCCGACGCCGAGATGGTCGCGAACCTGGGCTACGGCCACGCCGAGTCGCTGCTCCCCTACACGTTCCAGGACGGCTACGGCCGCGAGACCCCGGACCGCGAGCCGGTCACCGCGGTGCTGGAGAACGACGTCCTACGCGCCGAGTTCCTCCTCGGTTACGGCGGCCGTCTGATGTCGCTGCGCCACAAGGGTCGCGGCGGCGCCCCGGACCGGGAGCTGCTGCACTTCCCGCCCAAGCTGCAACTGGCCAACCTGGGCCTGCGCAACGCCTGGTTCGCCGGCGGCGTCGAGTGGAACCTGGGCACCTTCGGCCACACCGCGCTGACCTGCTCGCCCCTGCACGCGGTGCGCGTGACCCGCGACGACGGCACGCCGGTGCTGCGCATGTACGAGTACGAACGCCAGCGCCGCCTCGTCTACCAGCTGGACTGCTACCTGCCCGACGGCTCGCCGGTGCTGCTGGTGCACGTCCGGATCCAGAACCCGTTCCCGGAGGACGCCCCGGTCTACTGGTGGAGCAGCGCCGCGGTGCCGCAGACGCCGGACAGCCGCGCGCTGGTGCCGGCCGACTCGGCGTACCACTTCTCCTACACCGGCAAGATGCGCCGGATCCCGTTCCCGCGCTGGCGCGACGCCGACGCCTCCTACCCGGGCCGGATCGACTACGGCGCCGACTATTTCGCGGAGATCCCCGACGGCGAGCGCCGCTGGATCGCCGCCGTCGACGCCATGGGGACAGGCCTGGTGCAGGCTTCCACCGACCGGATGCGCGGCCGCAAGATCTTCCACTGGGGCACCGGTTCGGGCGGCCGGAACTGGCAGGACTGGCTGTCCGGGCCGGGGCGGCCGTACTTCGAGATCCAGGCCGGTCTGGCGCGGACCCAGCTGGAGCATCTGCGCCTGCCGGGCCGCCAGTCGTGGTCGTGGGTCGAGGCGTACGGGCTCTTGGAGGTGGATCCGGGGCGAGTGCTGGACGCGAAGTGGTCCGAGGCGGTCGGGGCCGCGGCGTCGGCGGTCGAGGCCCTGGTTCCGGCCGGCCGGCTGGAAGAGGAACTGGCGACGATGACGGCGCTGGCCGACAGGCCGCCGGAGGAAGTGCTGCACGCCGGGACCGGGTGGGGGGCGCTGGAGCGGCGGGCATTGGGCCGGAACCGGTCGTTGCGCCTGGCGGGGACGCCGTTCCCGGACGCGACGATCGGCCGGGACCAGCAGTCGTGGCTGTCGCTGGTGCGCAAGGGGCAGATGCCGACGCCGGCTCCGGCGTTGCCGCCGTCGTCCTACGCGGTGGGTCCGGTCTGGCGGGCGCTGTTGGAGAAGGCGACGTCGGATCCGGGGCGAGCGACGTGGTTCACGTGGCTGCATCTGGGCGTGAACCGGTATCACGCCGGCGATCCCGCCGGGGCGCGCGAGGCCTGGGAGCAGTCGATGCAGCAGGCTGAGACGGCGTGGGCACATCGGAATCTGGCGGTGCTGGACGAGTCCGAGGGGCGTCCGGACGCCGCGGCGGACCGCTACCTGCGGGCTCATCACCTGTCGCCGCGCCTCCGTCCGCTGACGATCGAGACACTGCGGGTGCTGATCTCGGCGAAGCGGCCGGTGGAGGCGCTGGAGCTGGTGGACCGGCTCAAGGAGCCCGACCGGTTCGCCGGGAGGGTGCTGATGCTGGAGTGCCGGGCGGCGCTGGACGCCGGGGATCTGGTGCGGGCGCGGCGGATCCTGGAGACCGGGCTGGTGGTCGACGACGTCCGCGAGGGCGAGGATCCGCTGTCGGATCTGTGGTGGGAGTTCCACGCCCGGCAGGCCGGCGGGCTCGGTCCGGCGGTTTCACAGCGCGTGCGCGAAGAACACCCGCTGCCGTGCAGTTACGACTACAGCGTCCGCCAGCTGTAGCAGAGTCCTGCTACTGAGCGCTCAGCTCCGACCCTGGTCACGGGGTCGGAGCTTTCTTGTGCGGCTCAATCTTGCAGGTTTTGCAACTTTCTGCGAATCAATGTAGCTGTGGATCTCAACTTAGCATCACTCGAAAAAATCTTGCAGGGAATGGTTGTAGTCCTCGCGAACGACGCCCTACTGTCGGCTCCCAGCACCCCCTGACTGATCGTTCCTGGCGCACCAGCCTTCGGAGGAAATCGATATGGGCAGCACCACCGGCCGGGGTCCCCGGCTTCTGGCGATAGCCACCGCGGCGGTCCTCGCGGTCGGCGTGAGCGCGTGTTCCAGTGGCAAGAGCGACCAGGGCGCAGCCGCCCCGGCCGGCGGTTCCGGCGGCGAAGCGGCCAAGTCCGGCGGCAGCTTCAGCTACTGGTCGATGTGGCGCAAGGACGAGCCGCAGGCCAAGGTGATCCAGGCCGCGATCGACCAGTTCACGGCGGACACCGGCATCAAGGTCGACGTCGAGTGGACCGGCCGCGACGTGGCCAAGAAGATCGGCCCGGCGATGGCCGCGAACAAGGCCCCTGACATGTGGGACCAGGGCGCCGACTCGATCTACGGCACGGCCGCGCAGAACGGCAACGCGCAGGACCTCTCGGCGGTGCTGGGGATGACGATCCCGAACGACAACGTGAAGGTCTCCGACGCGATCCCGTCGAAGTACTGGGACTCGCTGCCGAAGGACCCCAAGGGCGGCCAGCACTGGGTCATCCCCTACGAGGCCAGCACCGCGGGCGTCTTCTACAACGCCGCCGACCCCGACGTGTCCGCCGCGATGACCTCGGCGCCGACCGACTGGGACGGCTTCATCAAGGTCTGCGACGCGCTGAAGGCGAAGAACAAGCCCTGTGTGGCTTCCGAGGGTGAGGACTCCTGGACCAACGGCCTGTGGTTCGACTACCTGGTCAACGCGAACGGCGTGAACTTCGCCGACCTGGCGGACGACAAGACCGGCGCCTCCTGGGACAACCCGGCGGTGCTCAAGGCCGCCCAACAGACCGAGCAGCTGGTCAAGGGCGGCTACATCATCCCGACCTACACCGCCACGAAGTACCCGGCGCAGCAGACCAACTGGGCCGGCGGCAAGGCCGGGTTCCTGATGAACGGCAACTGGGTCACCGCCGAGGTGGCCAAGCAGATCCCGGCGACCTGGAAGTACGGCTTCCTGCTCCCGCCGGGCGCGAGCCAGCCGGACTCGATGGTGTTCGGCTTCGCGCTGACCAAGAACGCGAAGAACGTCGCGCAGGCCGAGAAGTTCATGGCGTACTTCCTCCAGAAGAAGACGCTGTCCGGCATCTCCACCGACGCCGGCAACATCACCCCGCGCACCGACATCCCGGCCCCGGCCGAGCTGACCGACGTGCAGAAGACCCTGGGCGCCGACAAGCTGCGCCTGACCTTCGACGGCGTGGCCGGCGACTGGAGCACCAAGGTCTGGAACCAGAACTTCCTGGACTTCTGGCACGGCAAGACCGACGCGGCCGGCTTCGTCGCCAAGATGAAGTCCTCGCAGGTCTCCTTCTGGAAGACCCAGAGCTGAGCATGAGCACCGCCACCATCCAGGACCCGTCCCGGACGCGCCGCGTCCGGGGCGGGTCCGCCGCGCGCGGCCCGGTCGGCGCCGCCCCGCTGGAGCGTTCGCGACGCCGCATGTTCTGGGCGTTCACCGCCCCGGCCGTCGTCGTCTACGCCGTGCTGTTCCTGCTCCCGGTCGGTTACGCGGCCTGGACCAGCCTCTACAAGTGGGACGGCATCAGCGAGAAGAAGTGGAAGGGCCTGGGGAACTACCGGATCCTGTGGCAGGACCCGATCTTCCGGCACTCGCTCGGCAACACGCTGAAGACGCTGCTCGTCGGCGGCGTGATCACCTTCGTGATCGCGTTCGCGCTCATGCTGGTCCTGCGGGAGATGAACCGCCGCCTGTTCGCCAGGTCGGTGCTGTTCTTCCCGTGCCTGGTGAACGCGATGGTGTTCGGCATCGCGGCCGGCGTGCTGTTCTCCCCGGACGGCCCGGTGAATCAGGTCCTGAAGTGGCTCGGCTGGAGCCATCCGCCGCAGTGGCTGGCCACCGAGCACCTCCAGACCATGATCCTGGGGACGCTGGTGTGGACGGCCACCGGCTACTACACGGCGATCCTGATGGCCGCCGTGGATCAGATCCCTGAGTACCTCTACGAGGCCGCGGAGCTCGACGGCGCCAACGCCTACCAGCGCTTCCGGCACGTCACCCTCCCGATGTGCTGGGAGGTGATCTCGGTGTGCGCGGTGCTCTGGACGGTGAGCTCGGTGAAGGTCTTCGAGCTGATCCTGATGTACGGAGGCAGCAGCGGCGCGCAGCCGCCGTCGGACTCCTGGAACACCGCCCTGTACGTCTATGAGGAGGCGTTCCCGCAGGCGTCCACCCCGCAGCTGGGACTGGCGACCGCCGCGGCGCTGGTGAGCTTGTTCCTCGTCGTCATCTTCACCGTCGTGCTGCGCCGCCTGCTGCGCCGCGACCCCATCGAATACTGATCCGGCCGGCTCCGGGAAAGGAAGACGAGCCCATGAGGCCCAGGCGCAAGGCCCCGAGCCTGCCCATGCGGATCGCCACCGGCGCGGTGTGGCTGGTGGTGGCCGCCGACATCGCCCTGATCGGCTGGATCCTGCTGACGTCGCTGCGCGACGGCACCGACATCCTGAACCATCCCTTCGGCGTGCCCACGCACCCCAAGGGCGCCAACTACGGCAAGGTCTTCTCCGACGGCGGCTTCGGCCGGGCGGCGCTGAACAGCGTCGTGGTGGCCGTGCTGTCCTCGGTGCTGGCCGTCGTGGTGGCCGCGCCGTGCGCCTACGCGCTGGCCCGCCGCCGCAACCGGGTCTCCGGCGCGATGAGCATGACCTTCGCGATGGGCCTGGGCGTCCCCGGCCAGGTGATGGTGATCCCGCTGTTCATCGGGCTGGCGCATGCCAACCTTGACGACTCCCAGCCCGGCCTGATCCTGGTGTATCTGGGTCTGGCGATGCCGTTCACCGTCTACTTGCTCACCGGATTCTTCGCGGGCATCCCGGCGGTACTGGAGGAGGCCGCGGTGCTGGACGGCGCGGGGATGCTGCGCACCTTCACCAAGGTGATCCTGCCGGTGGCGCGCGGCGGCCTGATCACGGCGTTCCTGCTCCAGTTCATCTCGGCGTGGAACGAGACGCTGTTCGCGATCGTGCTGACCCACAGCCAGGACAAGGTGACGCTGCCGGTGGCGCTGTCCAGCTTCGTCAACGAGGCCCAGCTGAACGGTCTGGACTGGGGCGCGATGTTCGCCGGCGTCTGCGTGGTGCTGGCGCCGATGATCGCCTTGTTCAGCTGGCTCGGGACCCGGATCATCCAGGGCATGACTGTAGGGATCGGAAAGTGACCACGGAACTGCGGCACGACGTGCTGCGCATCGAAGGCGCCGACGACCCGCGCACCGGCGTGCTGCCGCTGCTGCGCGGCGTGGGCCGGCCGGGGTTCGACGCGGCGGCGGCGCCGTATCCGGACATGGCCCGGAACCTGGAGTACGGACGGCCGGCGACGCTGCTGCCGTACACGAACCAGGACTCGTATTCGCGCGACCGGAGCACCCGCGAGCTGCCGGCGCTGGTGCTGGAGAACGAGAACCTGACCGCGACCTTCCTGCCCGGCTACGGCGGCCGGCTGTGGTCGCTGGTGCACCGGCCGACCGGACGCGAACTGCTGCACCGCAACCCGATCCTCCAGCCCGCGAACCTGGCGCTGCGCGACGCGTGGCTGGCCGGGGGCGTGGAGTGGAACCTCGGCGCGACCGGGCACTGGCCGCTGACCTGCGCACCGCTGCACGCGGTACGGCTGGAGACCGCCGACGGCACCCCGGTACTGCGGATGTACGAGTTCGAACGCCTGCGGCGGGTGGTGGTGACGATCGACGCGTGGCTGCCGCCCGGGGCGCGGACGCTGCTGGTCCACGTCGCGCTGCACAATCCGGGGCCGGCGCCGACGCCGGTCTACTGGTGGTCGAACATCGCGGTGCCGCAGAGCCCTGATGCGCGCGTGATCGCACCGGCGGAGCGGGCCTTCCACTTCGACTACACGGCGCAGCTGACGATGGTGGGCTTCCCGGAACGGGACGGCGTCGAGCAGGATCAGAGCTACCCGGCGCGATTCGCCGCGGCGGCCGACTTCTTCATGGACATCCCGGCCGGCGAGCGCCGGTGGATCACGGCGCTGGACGCCGCCGGCACCGGCCTGGTGCAGACGTCGACCGACCGGCTGATCGGCCGCAAGCTGTTCCAGTGGGGCGTCGCGGCCGGCGGGCAGCGCTGGCAGGAGTGGCTGTCCGGGCCGGACGCGGAGTACATCGAGATCCAGGCCGGGCTCGCGCGCACGCAGTTGGAGCACCTGGAGCTGCCGGGCGGCGAGACCTGGGAGTGGGTCGAGGCGTACGGGCTGCTGGAGGCGGATGCGGAGGGCGTGCACGGGACGTGGGACGAGGCCCGGGCCGCCGTGGACGAGGCGTTGGAGCGGCTGATCGCGCGGAAGGACCTGGACGGCGCTTTGGTGGAGGCGCAGGGGTTCGGGGTGGGCGCTCCGAACGAGACGGCGCTTCCTGAAACTCTGCACCGGGGATCCGGCTGGGGAGCCTTGGAGATCGCCGCCGATGAGTTGGCGTCGGACGTCTCCCGGCCGTTCGGATCCTGCGGCGCGGAGCAGCAGCCATGGCTGGACCTGCTGCTGACCAAGCGTCTGCCAGTGCTCGACGGCGACCTTCCGGCGCCACCGGTGAGCGGACCGAAATGGCGGTCGCTGCTGGAGGAGTCGGCGGGCGACTGGCACTCGCTCTACCACCTCGGCCTGCTCCGCCTCGGCGATGACGAGCACGATGCGGCGCGCGAAGCCTGGGAGCACTCACTGACCGACCGCCCCAATCCCTGGGCCCTGCACGGTTTGGCACACTTGGCGGCCGACCCCGCGGAGCGCGCGGACCTGCTGATCCTGGCCCACCGCCTGGCACCGGGGCTGCGGGAACTCACCGTGGAGACCCTGCAAGCGCTGCTCGCCGCCGACCGCGCGGCCGAGGCGCTGGAGGTCGTCGCGGGGCTCGAACCCGTCGATCGCGACCACGGTCGCGTCCGTCTCCACACCGCGCAGGCGGCGCTGGCCGCCGGCGACGTCGACCGGGTCCGCCGCCTGCTCGACGAAGGGATCGTCGTCGACAACCTCCAGGAGGGCGAAGCCTCCCTGGACACTCTGTGGCTCACGGTCTACCCGGACCGGCCGGTGCCGCACGAGTACGACTTCCGGATGACCGGGAGTTAGCGCCAAGAGTCCTCCGGAACCTGCACCCAGGATCCGGAGGACTCCGCATGTTCCTCAAGCTTGTCCATCGGGCTCGCTTATCAGCCTTCTGTGTCAGTGGGCGCGCCTATCGTGTCGGACCATGGCTGAGATTCCCGCACCATTGCAGGCCCTCCTGGCGGATCCGAGCGGCGCTTCCCTGGGCTTGCGGCTGCCGCCCGGGGAGGTCGTCGCCACCGACTCGGGCGAACCCGTGATGTGGCTCAGCGACGAGCCCGCGGATGCCGACCTGCTCGACCACCTGTGGTCCGCCGCGCACCTAAACGGCCTGGTGCCGTTCGTCTACGACGGCAGCGTCATCCGCCTCGACCCCTCGACACCGCCGGATCCGGCGCTCACCGCCGAGACGGTGCTGGCGGGATGGTCGAACCGGTATCGCGTCTTCGAGCCCGACCACAACCCGGCGCTCAGCGAGACCAGCCAGGCCGAGATCAGCTCCGTCCTGAACTTCCCGGGCAGCCGCGTCGCGGAACAGGACCGGGACCGCCTCGCCGCGAAAGTCGCGCACCTCATCCAGCAGGACTCCCCCTTCGCCGCCCTGGCCCCCGGAGCCCGGGGCTCCGACGTCCTCAGCACCCTGGGCTGGACCGGGCCGATCAACTACAACGACCCGATCCAGTCCTACTCGGTGGTCATGAGAGCCTGGGAGGACGAATTCGACGCCCGCGTGGTGATGCTCATGGGCGACAGCCTCGGTTGCTGCGTCGGCCGCCCGCCGACCACCTTCGACCGGGCCCTGACCCTGGCCCACCAGCAGCTGGCGTTCTGCCCCGACCTGGCCGGCGAGTTCGGCTCGGTCAACAACCACGCCGCATCGCTGATCAACCGCACGATGTGGCATTTCTGGTGGGACTGAGAGCGGCCGCCTACCCTCGCCCCTCCCCCCGGTACAGCTCGATCTCCCCGTCCAGCTCCACCGCGAGCACCGTCACCTGCGGATCCGCGACGCTCGGCGCGTCGATCGCCAGCACGCCCGGCACCGGGTCGAAGCCGCCGAAGCGGCGATGCGTCAGCTCCTCGCCGCTGCCCAGGGCGGTGATGCGCCTGACCTTGCTGGCGAGGCCCGTGATCGTCACGCTGTCACGCGGCGGGTCGTAGCAGAACACGTACAGCGTCCGCCGGTCGGTCGACAGCGTCGTCGGCGCGTAGACGTGGCCGGCAGGGATCCCGCGAATGGTGCCGAAAACCGCCGGCTCGTTGCGGCCGATCCACGCGCCGAGGGCCCGGAGCCGGGATTCCTGCTCGGGAACGATCGTGCCGTCCTCGCGCGGGCCGACGTCGAGCAGGAGGTTGCCGCCGCCGCTGATGGTCTCGACGAAGGTGCGGATCAGGATGCTGAGCGGCTTGTGGTCGTGGTCGCGGGCCTGGTAGCCCCACGAGTCGTTGATCGTGTAGCACAGCTCCCACGGGCCGTCCGGCGGCGTGATCGGCGCGCCCTGCTCCGGCGTGGCGTAGTCACCGTGGCCCAGCAGGCGGGAGTTGACCACCAGGTCGGACTTCATCGCCATGAGCCGGTCGCGCAGCTCCGCCATGCGCCAGAGTTCCTCGGGCCGTTCCCAGTCGCCGTCGAACCAGAGCAGGTCCGGGGCGTAGGACTCGACCAGCTCGGTCAGCTGGCCCCGGTGGAAGGTCAGGAACCGCTCCCACGCCTCCGGATCCTCGACGACCGGTCCGGCGTGGAACTGCTCGCTGGTGTGGAACGGGTAGTCCGGGTGCGACCAGTCCAGGTGGGAGAAGTACAGGCCGACCTTGAGATCGTGCGCGCGCAGCGCGTCCGCGTACGGCCCCACCAGGTCGCGCGCGGCCGGAGATCGCTTCACGACGCTCAAGTCGCTGTGCGCCGTGTCCCACAACGCGACGCCGTCATGGTGCTTGGCGGTCAGCACCGCGTAGCGGGCCCCGGCCGCCTTGAACAGCCGAGCCCAGGCGTCCGGGTCGTACGCGCTCGCGGTGAAGCCGTCGAGCTGCTTCATGTAGTTCTCGTACGTGATCTCCCCGTTGTAGAACGACCACGATTCGGGAATGCCCCGCACGGCGTAGACGCCCCAGTGGAGGAAGATGCCGAGCTTGGCGTCGGTGAACCAGGATTGCATGGTCATGGTTCACCACGCTAGATCCGATCATGCCGCCTGTTGATGGGTCTGGATCACCGAGACTGGTAATTTCTCACCATGACGCCGGAACCGGAGATGCAGATCGGCACCGCGCCGGTGATCGCCAACGCCGGAGTCGGGGTGCACGGCATCAACACCGCCCGCGACGTCTTCCTGCTCCCGGATCTGTGGCAGCTGCACCTGTACGGCTACCACGCCGCCTTCGCCGCCGACGGCGTCCGGTACGACCTGCGGCCCGGAGTGGTCAGCCTGGTCCCGCCGGGGACGACCGTCGAGTTCCGGTACCGCGGCCGGTCGGAGCACTTGTACGTGCACTTCGCCATGGCCGGCCGCCGGGATCCGTTCGTCGGCGACGCCGGGGCCGCGCTGCCGGTGCTCCGGGAGCTGCTGCTCGACGCGGTGGCCGCGTTCCCGACGGCGCCGGAGCGGTCCGCGGCCTCGGTCTGGGCGGCGCTGTGGCAGGTGTCGGACCTCGTCGACGCCATCGACGTGCCGCGCAATCCGGTCGTGGCGGCCGTCGTGCGCCGGATCGAGGAGCGGCTGGCCGAGCCGCTGGCCGTCGCGGAGCTGGCGCGGGTCGCGGGCGTGTCGCACAACCACCTGACCCGGCTGTTCCACGAGCACGTCGGCGACACGGTCGTGGGCTACATCGCGGGCCGACGGATGGCGCGCGCCCTGCATCTGTTGCAGGCCTCGACGTTGTCGGTGACCGCGATCGCCGCGGCCGTGGGGATCCCGGACCTGCAAGCGTTCAACAAGGCCTGCCACAAGGCGTTCGGCGCCTCGCCGCGCACGTTGCGGGCCCGCTGAGCCTCGGGCCCGGTCCTGCTTGCTCGGCCCTGCCTGCTCGGTCCCACCTGCTCGGCCTACCAACCAGCGTTCGCGTAGTCCTTGAGGAAGCACCCGTAGAGGTCCTCCCCCTGCTCCCCGCGCACAATCGGGTCGTACACCCGCGCCGCGCCGTCCACCAGGTCCAGCGGCGCGTGAAAGCCCTCGTCGGCCAGCCGGACCCGGTCCGGATGCGGCCGCTCGTCGGTGATCCAGCCGGTGTCGACACTGTTCATGAGGATGCCGTCGGTCTCGAACATCTCCTTCGCGGCGGTGCGCGTCAGCATGTTCAGCGCGGCCTTGGCCATGTTCGTGTGCGGATGCCCGGGCCCCTTGTAGCCGCGGCTGAAAACGCCTTCCATCGCCGAGACGTTGACGATGTGCTTGCGCGGCGCCGGGGAGGCCTTCATCGCCGCTCGCAGCCGGCTGATGAGGACGAACGGCGCCGTGGAGTTGCACAGCTGCACTTCGAGCAGCTCGATCGGGTCGACGTCCTCGACGGTCTGCACCCAGGAGTTGGAGTCGGCCAGGTCCGGGACCAGCCCGCCGGCGTCGATGGCGGTGCCGGCCGCGATCCGGTCCGGCGCCGCCGAGCCGGCGGTCAGCGCCAGGGACACCAGCTCGGAGGGGGTGGCGGCGGCGGTCGCCGGGGCGCCGCCGGAGCGCGCCCCGAGCCGGACCAGGTCGTCCGCGATCGCCTCGGGCGAGCGGGACTGGCCCGGCAGCGCGACCAGTCCGGAGCCGGTGAAGCGCCCGAAGGAGACCAGTTCCGGCAGCGGTCCGGCCGGGAGCGGCTCGGCCTCGGCGCGGATCAGCGGCTCGTAGGCGCCGGGCGAGCGCCGCACGGTCTGCGCGGCGTTGTTGACGACGACGTCCAGCGGCCCCTCGGCGGCGACCGCGTCGGCCAGCGCCACGACCTGGGCCAGGTCGCGCAGGTCGATGCCGACGATCTTGAGCCGGTGCAGCCAGTCGGCGCTGTCGGGCATCGCGGCGAAGCGGCGGGCGGCGTCGCGGGGGAAACGGGTGGTGATGGTGAGGTGCGCACCGTCGCGCAGCAGCCGCAGCGCGATGTACATGCCGATCTTGGCGCGGCCGCCGGTGAGCAGCGCGCGCTTGCCGGTCAGGTCGGTGCGGGCGTCGCGGCGGCGCCAGTTCTCGGCGGCGCAGTCGGGGCACAGCTGGTGGTAGAAGGCGTGCACCTCGCGGTAGCGGACCTTGCAGACGTAGCAGCCGCGCTCGCGCAGCAGGACGCCGGCCACGATGTTGCCGGAGTCGGACGTCGTCGAGCTCAGCGGCAGGCCCTGGGTCTCGTCGTCGAGCCGGTTGGGGGCGCCGGTCGCGGTGGCGGCGATGACGGCGCGGTCGGCGGCCTGCACCCGGGCCTGGCGTTCGGCGCGGCGCCGGACCTTGACGTTCTTGTAGACGCCGGCGGTGGCGCGGCGGACGGCGATGGCGTCCGGATGCTCGGTCGGGAGCTCCTGGACCTCGGCGAGGATGTCGAGCAGGAGGGCCAGGCGCTCGGGGGGCAGGCCGGGTCCGTGGGATTCGGGTTCGGGCCCGGGCGCGCCGTCCGGCGCGGACTCGGGTGCGAGATGGGGGTCGGTCGCCTGCTCGATCACCCGCCCAATCTACCCGGCGCGCAAGGGTGCCCGGCCCCCTGCCCGATCAGCCCGCGGCCTGCTTGACCAGCGCGGCGATCTGCTTCTCGACGGCGGCGGTCATCTTCGTCACAGCGAACGACGTCGGCCAGAACGCGCCGTCGTCCAGAGCGGCGTTGTCCTGGAAGCCGAGCGTGGAGTAGCGGGCCTTGAACTTGCCGGACTGCTGGAAGAAGCACAGCACCTTGCCGTCCTTGGCGTAGGCGGGCATCCCGTAGTAGAGCCGGGGCGTCAGGCCGGGGGCGTTCTTGCGGACGATCGCGTGCACCTTCTCGGCCACCTTGCGGTCGTCCTCGTCGAACTCGGCGATCTTCGCCAGCACCTCGGCCTCGGCCTCCTCCGGGGTCTGCTTGCCGCGGTTCCGGGCCTCCTTGGAGCGTTCCTTCATCGCGGCGCGTTCTTCGGCGCTGAAGGTCTCGGTCTTGGCCGTCTTCGCGGTCTTGGCCGGCTTCGCGGCCGCCGCGGTCTTCTTGGCCTGCGTCTTCGTCTCAGTCTTCGCCATGACCTCATCGTAGGAAGGCTCCGGCGATACGGCTTCTTGAAAACGAACGAGCACCCGGGTCGGGTGACCCGGGTGCTCGTTCCGATCCGCTGTTTGCCGCTGGTCGTGCTTTCTGCTCGTGCTACCTGTTCGTACTGCCTTCTCGTACTGCTTTCCGGTGCTACTTGATGGTGTAGCTGTACGGGAGGCCGGTCAGCTCGTCGGCGGTCCCGTAGATCGGGTTGTAGGTGTCGACGTAGACCACGCCGCTCACCTTGTCCCCGCTGTGCCCCGCCGGCGTGAACGTGACGGTCAGGGTGCCGGTCTGGCCGGGCTGGATCGTCACGGCGGTCAGCACCGGGGCCGACGGGTCGATGCCCGACAGCCACAGGTCGCCGGTGGAGGCGACGGCGGTGCGGTCGAAGGCCTGGGCGGTGATGCTCATGGCCTCGGTCGCGCTGCCGCTGACCGACGCGTTGGTCGGGCCGATCGGGGTCGGGTCC
This sequence comes from Catenulispora yoronensis, assembly GCF_039531695.1. Lineage (NCBI taxonomy): Bacteria > Bacillati > Actinomycetota > Actinomycetes > Catenulisporales > Catenulisporaceae > Catenulispora > Catenulispora yoronensis. The sequence goes on along the minus strand of NZ_BAAAQN010000022.1, from coordinate 76,528 downwards.
TGGGCCCACATGCCGGGGGTGATCTGCTGCGCGTCGACGGTGACCGAGGCGGTCAGGCCGTGCGAGACGCCGTAGATCTCCGGGGTGCCGGAGGGGCTCAGCGCCGAGAAGTCCGCCGGGATGGTGGAGGACTGGGTCGAGCGGAGCTCCGTGGTGTGCGTCGGGATCTGGAACGACGGCTGCGGACCGGTGGTCTCGAACGGCAGGCTCACCGTCGCGCCCAGCGGCTGCGCCGCCGGCAGGTCGTAGTCCGCGCTGGAGGCCAGGCGCGGGTCGGCGAACAGGGTCAGCGGGGCCGAGCCGGTGTTCTTCACCGTCACGGTCGCGGTCACCGGCGTGCCGGCGGCCACCTTGCCCTTGGGCAGGCCCGAGGCCTTGGCGTCGACCTTGTTGTAGCTCAGCTTGCCGGTGAACTTGTCGGCCAGGTCGCCCTGGAGCAGGGTGGGCGCCATGTCGTCCAGCACCAGCAGCCAGCGGCCGGCCTGCGGCGCGTCGACGTACCCGGTCGCCGAGGGCGTCAGACCCAGGTTGCCCTGGTCGTCGGCCGAGACGTTGGTGGCCAGCGAGATCACCTGGTGCTCCGGGGACTCCAGGAACGCCGAGACCTCGTGGGTGCCGGTGAACGTGAGGTCCATGGACAGGTTCTTCTTGCCCTTGGGAACGTCGAAGTAGTACGCCTGGGTCTGCGACGGGGTGTTCGCGCGGCCGTTGCCGCCGGTCAGCGTCCCGGTGAAGGAGCCGCCGTCACTGTTGCTGGAGATCAGCGTCCGCTTGGTCACCGGAACCGTGGTGGCCTGGTGCCAGGCGGTGTCGAACTCCAGCGCCGCGGAGACGTCGCCGGGGTTGGCGGCCAGCGTCTGCTTCACGGTGAACTTCTGCGACTGCCCCGGCTTCAGGGTCGCCGACGCCGGGCTCACCGAGCCGACGTCCTTGTACTTGGTGGCCAGGAAGTCGTAGGTGACGTCGCCCTTGAAGCCGGTCGCGTTGGCGTTGGCGTAGAAGTACGCCGTCCAGGTGCCGGCCGCCGGGTGCGCGTTGTCGACGCGGGCGTAGTTGGTCAGGCCCTGCGGGCTGTTCCAGTTCTCATACTCGCCGTGCGGGCCGATCAGCACCAGGCGCAGCAGCGTACTGGTGCCGCCGCAGGCGCAGGTCGCCGAGCCGGTCAGGTGGTCGGCGCCGGCCGGGACGGTGAACGTGGTGCTGAACCAGTGCCGCTTCAGGCCGGGGGTGCCGAGGGTGTAGCCCTCGTAGAACCACGGCGAGTTCGGGTCGGTGAAGTCGACGGCCTTGGTGCCGTGGACGTCGCCGACGGTGGTCTCCAGCTGCCGCACGTGCGCCGACACGGTCTGGGTGTTCGGACCGGTGTTGGTCAGCGTGACGGTGTCGGACTGGGTCGAGCCGCCCTTGCCGGACAGCGCGATCTGCGTGTCGCCGGAGGCGGTGCTGGCCAGCAGGCCGTCACCCTGGCCCGCCGGGGAGCCGTTGGCGTCCTTGACGGACATCGCCATCCGCACCGCGCGGTAGGTGTCCATCTCGCCGGCGCCCTGCTCGTCGGCCGGCAGGCCGAGGTCGCGCGCGGAGGAGGTGAGGATCTGCTTCACCAGCGCCGGGGTGGGCCGCACCCCGTTGTGGGTGTTCTTGTAGGCCTCGATCACGAGCGCGGCGCCGCCGGCCACCAGGGGCGCGGACATGCTGGTGCCGCCGAAGTCCTCGATCGAGGTCGGGTTGTTGTTGTAGTCGGTGCAGGCGCTGAACCGGGCCAGCGGGCTGCACACCGCCCAGCCGCCCTGGCCGGGCGCGACCAGGTCCGGGACCCGGCCCAGGACGTTGGTGCCGCCGGAGGACAGCGTGGCGTTGTTGTCCGAGGCCCAGCCGCTGGTGGCGAAGTTCCGGGCGCCGCCGGAGCCGTTCTGCGCCTGGTCGCGGAAGGCGGTGCTGCCCGCGACCGCGATCACGGCCGGGTTCACCGAGGGCTGGCCCTGGGTGCCGGTGACGCCGGCGTCGCCGGTGGAGGCGACGACCGTGACGCCGGCCGCGACCGCCGCGGCGTCGGCCAGGCTGGAGACGTCCAGGCCCTCGGTCGGCTGCGCGTTGCTGCCCAGCGACTCGTTGATGACGTCGACGTTGGCCACGTTCACCGCGTAGTCGATGGCCTGCACGACGGTGGAGTCGAAGACCAGGTCGGCGGCGCCGAACACGTTCAGGCCGACGAGCGAGGCCCCGGGGGCCACGCCGCGGATCTTGATGGTGCAGCCGGCCGGCAGTGCGTGGTGCGGCATCACGAACGAGGACAGGTCGTAGGTCTGGCGGCCCTGCGCGGCGATCGAGCTGGCGTCGCCGAAGGCCTCGCCGCCGCTCTCGTCCCCGTTCGGGTCGGTGCCGGAGAAGTCCTGGTAGTCGGTGAACACCGGCGTGCCGTCGGCCCGGATGAAGTCCGGGTTGTTGACGTCCAGGCCGTCGGCGATCCACGCCACCTTGACGCCCTTGCCGTCGACCAGGTTCTGCGCCTGCGGCCGGCTCGGGTCGGTGAACGCGGTGTTCGTGGTCTGGAGCGCCTCCGGCTCCAGCAGCGGCTTACTGGGATCGGCCGGGCAGGTGCCGGGCAGCACCTTGTCCGCGGGGGTCTGCCCGTCGGCGCCGGTCGAGGCGTCGGCGGCGTCCTTGATGGCGGCCTTCTGCGCGGCGGTGAGCTGGGGCACGACGTGCTGCTGGTCGCTGACGACCGCCGCCACGCTCGGGTCCAGCCGCAGGTGGTCGGCCTCGGCATCGGTCATCTTGGCCGAGAAGCCGTTGATCACCGAGTACTTCTTGATGTCCTGGGCACCGGTGGCCTGCGCGTTGTTCACCAGCGGCGCCTGGTCCTGGTCGGCGGACGCCTTGCGCTGGGCCTTGGCGGTCTTGGCGCTGAGCTCCGGATGCTGGTTCTTCAGCAGGACGATCACCGGGTGCTTGGCGCCGGTCGACAGCGCCGCCAGCTGCTGGGCCGCGGACGGCCGCGCCGGCACGGAGCCGGCCTGGGCCATGGCGGAGGTGCCGGCCCCCAGTCCCAGCGCCGTGACCGCCACCACCGCTATACGGTGTCTGCGGGCAAAATGCATTGTGTGCCTTTCTCCCCGGCGCGCGGCCACGCCGCCGCGCGCCCCCTTGGTCGTGCCAGGTGGTGCCTGTGCGGGATCGAGCGGACGAGCAGATTTCGCCAATGGCAAAGCATTCGCGGCATGTGAGAACCGATGCTCGTCACGTTGAGGTGTGTCAGGAACCTCAGAAAGACGTAGACGCTCTACGTTGGGCCAGCCCTGGACGTGCGCTCACCTTGTGCTAAGGGAGCGGAGGAGCGTCTACGCGGTAAGGGGTGAGCAAGGGTGGGGAGGGTAAAAATACCCACAGGGCAAGGATAAGAAATCCTTGCCCTGTGGAGGTTCTGCGTTTATGCGCAATAGCTGGTTCTAGAAGAATCCGTCGTCTCCGCCATCGCCGAAGTCCCCGAAATCGCCGCCACCGAAGTCGTCGAAGCGCTGGTCCTCATTAGCGCGTTCCTCGTAGCCGCGCTCGAAGGCACGCTCCTCATCGCGGGAGTCATCATCGTCGTCGAGCATCTCGCCGATCAGCATGCCGCCGACGAGCCCAGCGGCACCGGCACCGATCAGCGCACCGGTGCCGTGGCCCTGGCGGGGCGGCTGCTGGGGGTAGCCGGGCTGCGGATAGCCCGGCTGGGGGTAGCCGGTCTGGGGGTAACCCTGCTGGGGATAACCCTGCTGCTGCGGGGGCTGGTAGAACGGCGGCTGGGTCGTCTGGACGCGCTGAGCACAGAACTGGCAGACCTCGATCGGCCGGGGCACGCCCCACTGCGGCTGCCAGGTGACGCTGACGATCGCTTGGCCGTGGGCCGGGTCGAAGAAGCAGATCACGGGGGTTCCTCACCTTGACGAGAGTTCCGCGTGATTAACGGGTCGGGGGTGGGGGTGGTTCCATGCTCTGTGCGCTGGGGCTGCTGGGGTCAGCGTTGCGGTCGCGACTGTCGCTGCCGTCGCGACCACCCCAGCCGTCGTGCTGTCTCAGGCCGTGCAGCGGGTCCCGTCCGCCGGAAGCGTCCCGGAGATCAGGTAGGCCTCCATCGCCGACTGCGCACAAGCATTGCCGCTGCCGAACGCCGCATGGCCGGTGCCGACGCGCGTCAGCAGCCGAGCGTTGGCGAAGCCCTTCGCCAGGTTCACGGCGTTCTGGTAAGGGGTGGCCGGGTCGCCGGTGGTGCCCACGACCAGGATCGGGTCCGAGCCCTCGGCCTTGATCTGGTGCGGCTTCTCCGGCGTCTGGTACGGCCAGTCGCCGCACATCGGCTCGGCGAGGTCGTCCTTGCTGAGGTCGGAGTTCAGAATCGGGGCGCCGGCCTTGAGCTCGTCGTAGGCCTTCTGCACCGCCTCGGCGCTCGGGGCGGGAGTGGAGAAGTCGGCGCAGCGCACCGCGATCAGGCCGTCCTGCTCGGTGCTGTAGTGGCCGTTGTCGTCCCGGCCGTTGTACTGGTCGGCGCCGGCCAACAGCACCGAGCCGTCGCCCTTCTTCATGGCCCGGGTCAGCCCCTCGCGCAGGTACTGCCACCAGCTGGAGCCGACGTCGCCGTACAGGCCGATGATGACGCCGGTCCAGCCCAGGCTCTGGTCCAGCTTGCGGCCGCTGCCAGTGGGCAGCGGGTGGTCGCGCAGGCCGTCGACGAAGGTGCCGAGCTGCTGCGCCGCGGCCTTCCCGTCGCCGGTCAGCGGGCACTCCGAGGCGTGGTTGGTGACGCAGTCGGAAGCGAACTTCTCCAGCGACTGCTCGAAGCCGACCATCTGCTGCACGTTCGACTCAAGCTGGTCGGCGTTCGGGTCCACGGCGCCGTCCAACACCAGGTGACCGACCTTGTCGGGGAACTGCTCGGCGTAGACGGAGCCGATGTAGGTGCCGTAGGAGATGCCGAGGTAGTTGAGCTTCTTGTCACCCAGGACCTGGCGCATGACGTCCATGTCCTTGGCGACGTTATTGGAGCCGACGAACGGCAACAGGTCGCCGGAGTTCTTCTCGCACGCTGCGGCCAGGTCCTTGCTGTCCTGCTCGGCCTTGGCCTTCCGCGCCGCCGGGTCCTTGGGCGAGTCCTCCTCGTAGAGGGCGTCCTGCGTCTTGTCGTCCAGGCAGCGGATGGGCTCGCTGCGCCCCAGACCCCGCGGATCGAAGCCGATGATGTCGAAGTTCGCGTGCAACGCCCCGTCGAACTGCTGCTTGGCCTCCTCCACGAAGTCGACCCCGGAGGCACCCGGCCCACCGGGGTTGGTCAGCAACGAGCCGACCTTCTTCGAGGGATCCGCGGCGGCCCACTTCACCATCGCGACCTTGACGTACTTGCCACCGGGCTTTGTGTAGTCCAGGGGAACGTCGACCGTGCCGCACTGGAAGGCACTGAGGTCCATCTTGGGATCGTCCGCGGGGGCGGTGGTGCAGGTACCCCAGCTGATCTGCTGGCCGTAGAAGGCGTCGACAGAGGTGTACTTGCCGGTCGGAAGCGCGGACGCAGACGGAGATGAAGACGACGACCCGGTGGACTTGTCCGGCGAACCACCGCTGCTACCACCGGTGTTCTTCGCCCCGACAACGCCACTCGACGAGCAGCCCGCGACCAGCCCTGCGCAGAGCAACACCGCGACCACGGATATGGAGGTGTTACGGCGCGCCCCGTGTGTCTTCATGCCGTCATGTGTATCACCCCTTACGGAACCTAGAATCACGATGTGGATGCCTTTCTCGAACTCTTAGGAATACACGGACGCGGAACACTGGCCACGCTGAAGCGAGACGGCCGCCCGCAGCTGTCGATCGTGGCGTACGCCTACGACCAGTCCGAACGGGTGATCCGTATCTCCATCACCGAGGACCGCGCCAAGACGCGAAACCTCCGCAGAGACCCGCGCGCGACGTTCATGGTGACGCCGGAGACGTACCGCTATGGCGTTTTCGACGGGGACGCGGAGCTGACACCGGTAGCAGCCGCCCCGGACGACGCGGTGGTCGACGAACTGGTGGAGGTATACCGGGCGGTCGCCGGCGAACACCCGGATTGGGACGAGTTCCGCGCGGCGATGGTCGCCGACCGGCGGCTGGTGCTGCGGATTCGGGTGACGCATGCGTATGGGATCGGGGTGGGGTAGGGCGGGGCGGGGCAGCGCTGGCTGCGATGGTTGAGTTGGGGTGGGTGGGCCTTGGGGGGAGATGGAGATGGACGTCGGTCACGAGGATGAAGCGGCTGCTGCGGACCACAACGGGGCTCGGGCTTCTGCCCCCGATGCGCCTCCCCCACCTCCCTTCACATCTCCCCCGTCTCCCCCAGCCACCCCAACTCCCCCAACTCCCGAGCCGGTGACTGCTGACCCACCCCCGCTGGCCGGCCGCACGCTGATGACCCAGTCCTGGCTCGACGCCACGTTCCTCCACTGGGCCGTCGACCCGGCGGCAGTCGCGCCACTGCTGCCGTCCGGGGTCGTGCCTGATGTGTTCGACGGCGTCACCTACGTCGGCCTGATCGCCTTCCGCATGCATCGGATCGGCTGGTGGTCCCTGCCCGGCCTGCCGTACCTGGGGACCTTCCCCGAGACGAACGTGCGCCTCTACTCAGTCGACGCGGCCGGCCGCCGTGGCGTGGTCTTCCGCTCACTAGAGGCGTCACGGCTCCTCCCCGTAGCCACCGCGCGCCTGTTCTTCCGCCTGCCCTACCGCTGGGCCCAAATGTCGGTCGACCGCTCCGGCGACGTCTACCGCTACACCTCCCGACGCCGCGAACCAGGCTCCGGCTCACCACCGCCCCGCAGCCACCTCGCCATACGCGTAACCACCCCCCTCGAAACCCCCAGCCCGCTCGACCACTTCCTCACCGCGCGCTGGCGCCTCCACTTCTCACTCCTCGGCCGAACCGTCCACATGCCGAACGCCCACCCCCACTGGCCCCTCTACCAGGCCGACCTCCTGTCCTGCGACGAAACCCTGGTCGCCGCCGCCGGCCTCCCAGGCATCACCGCCCGCCCCCCGGACAGCGTCCTGTTCTCCCCCGGCGTCCCCGTCCACTTCGCCCGCCCCGCTACCGCCTGATCACATACCGCACAAACACCAGATCCCCAATAGCCCGCGTCTCGACCAACTCCATCCGCCGCCCCGCACTCTGCGGAAACACCCCACCCCGCACAAACCGCGGCGCCAAATCATCCCCCACGAAAAACGGCGCAATAGCCAAATGGATCTCATCCACAAGATCCTCCACCAAAAACCGCGTATGCAAAGACCCACCCCCCTCCACCATCAACCGCCCAACCCCCCGCCGCCACAAATCCCCAAGAATCACAGCAAAATCCACCACCTCCCCCACCCCCACCACCTCAGTCCGCACAGCCCCCCGCAACCGCTCCCCCAACCCAGCCACCACACCATCAGCGCAATACACCAACTTGTCGCCCCCAGTAGTAAAAAACCGCGCCCCAGCATCCAAAACCCCACCCCCAGTCACCGTAACCTTGACCGGAAACTCCCCCACCCCCCTCCCCACCCGCTCCCCCCGCCGCCCCACATCATTAACCAACAACCGCGGATCATCCCGCCGAATAGTCTCCGCCCCCACCATGATCGCGTCCGAAGCCGCCCGCAACGCATCAACTCGGTCAAAGTCCTCGGCATTGGAGAGAATGAGGCGCTCGGAGGTGCTGTCGTCGAGATGCCCGTCGAGGGACATGGCGGCGCTGAGGATGACGTAGGGGCGGTTGGGGTGAGTGGGGTGGCTGGGATTGGGATCGGTGGATCTGGGGCTGGGGCTTGCCTGGACGGAGCGGCGCCCGGGGCCCGTTAGGCCGGTGGAGTGAGCCAAACGGCTGTCACCGGCAGTTGGACCATCGCCGTGAGGCGCACCATCAGCAGCTGTAGCTTCCAGACCATCGGCACGGCTCTCGCCAGCACCATGAGACGCATCGCTGGCATAGGCCGGCTCGGCACGCGCGGCATTTGGCACGTCATCGCTACCAACAGCAACGATCTTGGCAGCGGCCACACCTTCGACCTCCGCCGCTACTACTAGCCCGGCTGCATCGCCGATCACGGCACTACGAGTGGCGGCTGGATAAGCTCCGGCCGCAGCAGTGACAGCGGCGGCGGCGACAGGCCCAGCAGCAGCGGCGACGTGGCCAGCGGCAGCGCGGCTGGTGGCAAGAATGTCGGCAACCTGGCGAGCGGCACCAGCGGAGTCAGCTGTAGCAGCGTGGCCAGCGGCAGCGCGGCTGGCGGCAGCGCGGCTGGCGGCGGGAACGCTGGGAACCTGGCGAGCGGCAGCGGTGCAGTCAGCGGCGGCGGCGGCGGGAGCGGCGGCGGCGGCGGGAGCGGTAGCAGCGGCGTGGCCGGCGACAGCGTGGTTGAGGGCGACGGTGTCAGCAACCTGGCCAGCGACACGAGCGTCGCCAGGCCCGTCGGAGCGAGCGGCTGGAGCGTCGTCAGCGCCAGAGGGATGAGTGGCAGCGGCATGGCTAGCAGCGGCAGCGTGGGCGGCAGTGACTTCGCGGGCTGCAGCGCCGGCATCGGCGTGGCTGGCGGCAGGAGCAGCGGCGTCAGCGGCAGCGGCACGGCTGGCGGCGGCAGCGTGGCCAGCTGTAGCGGCGCGGGTATCAGCGTCGGTAGCGGCGTGGGCTACGGCAGCGGCAGTGGCGCGGGCAGCGGCTGCGGAGTGGGCTGCGGCGAGCGATTCATCGGCGTGGGCTCGGTTGCTGGGGTGGAGCGGGGTGGGTGGCTCGGAGCGCATGTCGCCATGGTTGCAGGGTGGGGGGTGTGGAGCGTGGTGGGTGGGCGTTGGGGCGGTCCTCTTGTTTCCCCCGCCCCCTCCCCAATCCCCTCTGTTTGTTGTTCGCGCCCTCTCCCCGATCCCCTTCTCAGCGGCGGCTGAGGCGTTCCAAGCGCGGCAGTAGGCGCAGGCGGCGTTGGCGGATCTCCTCGGCGTGGTGGGCGATCCAGAAGCAGACTGCTGCCATGGGGAGTTCGGCGAGCAGGGCGAAGAGGAGTGCTTCGAGGAGCCCGGTGGCGTCGGCGGATGTGGTGGTGTCGAACCAGGCGTCGACGAGGAGGAGGGTGCCGGCGGCGGTGGCGGGGAGTTCGACGCGGTCGGTGCGGGTGGGGGCGCCGGCGGCGATCCAGCCCACGTGGAGGAGGGTGAAGGCCAACAGTAGGTCGAAGCCTACCCAGGCGAGGCGGTAGTGCCCTGATTGGGAGGTCAGGGGCAGGGTGAGGGCCAGGTACGCGGTCCACGGGACGACTGCCACGCCGCCGCAGACGAAGACGAAGCCCACCCAGGCGGCCACGGCCGGCATCGCTGCTTCGCGCTCAGCTTCGGTCAGGGTCGTGGCCGAGTCGGTGTTCGGGTCGGTGTTCGGGTCGGTGTTCGGGTCGGTGTTCGGGTCGGTGTCAGTAGCCGAGTCGGTGTTCGAGTTGGTGCCAGTTGTCGAGTCGGTGTCCGCGTCGGCGTCCGAGTCAGTGCTAGTAGCCGAGTAGGGGCTCGGGTCGATGGTCGAGTTGGAGTTCGAGTCGGAGTTTGAGTGAGGGGTGAAGGCCTCGCTGGTGGGGTCGGTGCTGGTGGGATCAGCGTGGGTCAAGGCTGCGCTGGTCGAGGCTGCGGTCGCGTCAGGATGCGAGGCTAAACCGGAGCCCGAGGAGGAGGCGAAACTCGCGTCGAAGCGCGAGGGGGAGGCAAAGCTCGCCCCGGAGGGCGCGAAGGAGGCAGAGCTCGCGTCGGAGCGCGAGGAGGAGGCAGAGCTCGCGTCGGAGGGCGCGGAGGAGGCGAAGCTCGCGTCGGAGCGCGAAGAGAAGGCAGAGCTCGCGTCGGAGGGCGAGGCGGAGCTCGCGTCGACGATCGATGTGCCGGTCGAACCGGTACTCGAACCGGTAGTCGAACCGGTGGTCAAGCTGGCGGTCGAGCCGGTGACCGGAGTCGGGCTCGGTGTCGTGCTCGGAGTGGGGCGCGAGGTCGCGTTCGGGTCGGTGGTCGGGGTCGGGCCTACCGCTGGGGCCGACTCCGGGGCATCGGACTCGAGGTGTCGTCTCTCGTGCTCTCCGTGGTTCTCATCCATCCCCCACATCCCCCGATAGCGGGTTTTATCCACTGGAATCAGTGTGGCGCTGTCAGGGTGCGTCGTCGATCCGCCAAACGGGTGATCTTAGGAAGGGTTGGTCGCGGGTGGACACTTCGGTGGTGGGGCCGGCGGCGCGGAGGACTGCGTCCAGGACGCGGTCGGGGTCGGCGGCGTAGTGGCCGGAGGCCCAGGCGGCGTTGGCTTCGATGACGGCGGGGGTTGTGGCGCCGGCGGGGGTGGCGATCAGGCCGATGTCGACCACGACGGCGCTGGGGAGGGTGTCGGCGGCGGTGCGGAGGACTTCGGTGGCGAAGCCGAGGATTCGGGATTCGTCGGGGTGGCCGGCGAGGGGTTCGATGTCGAGGTCGCCGTCGAGCGCGTATTGGGCGCCGGTGGTGATTTCGCCGTCGTGGACGTAGAGGCGGAACTCAAGCGTGAAGGTGACCGGGTCGCTGGCGAGGACCGGCGTGTCGGGGTCGACCGCGTCGGGGCCGGGGAGTTGGGTGCCGTCGCGGTAGAGGCGCGCCGGGAAGCTCTTGTCGTTGGGCGGCTTGAGGAAGGCGGGCGTGCGGAGCTGCCAGGCCTCGGACATCGTCGTCATCGTGATGGTGCGGTGGACCGCGTCGTGCGGGAGGCGGGTCAGCCAGTCGTCCGGCGGCTCCAGGAGGCCCACGTGGAGGTCGGTGGCGACGGCGTCGGCGAAGAGGGGGCCGGCGTAGAGGTGGGCCGGTCCGCCGATCGTGAAGCCTTCGGGGACGCGCCAGCCGGTCAGGTGCTCGGTGAGAAGGCCCCGGCGGTAGGCCGCGACGGCCAGCACCTGGCTGGTGTCGTTGGCCCGCGGCGAGAAGACAAGCGTGCGCGGCAGTTCTATCACCATCGAATTCCCCCTTAAGTGTTCGCCGAGAGAGTACGCGATCTTTGTGGCGGAACTCCCGGTTTCTACGCGCCCGTTGACCGGACATGACGGTGAAGCAGCGAGTGAAACGGGCCCTCCGGAGCCGCAAAGCCCGCAAGATCCTCAAGGAACCAGGCGGCCCGGACTTCTGGAGCGGCCCGGATGGCGGCGTGCGCGAACCCCGCAGGCCCAAGGGATCGCCTCCGCAGGACTCGATCCAATTGAAGGAGCCCCTGTAGAACAGACGCATGCGCCTACCCGGACTGAGCGACAGCGAGAAGCGGGTCCGGAATGACTTCCTGAACGGCGCACGCACGACTTTCACAGCCCGTGATCCGGCCCTCGACGATATCGCGCACGGCGCGTCCTGGGGCCCGGACCGGACGATACGCGCCGACTTCCTCAAGAAGCTGATAGAGGAGGTCGGCGAACGCCGCGCGCCGCTGCGCGTGGTGGGCGCACGCATCGTCGGCCCCGTGGAACTCGAATACCTCGAACTGGGCTATTCGCTGAGCTTCTCCAGCTGCTACTTCGACGAAGAGATCGACCTCCACGACACCCGTCTACGCCGCCTGAACCTCCGCGGCACCCGCCTCGCCGGCCTCATGGGCGCCCAAATGCACGTCGACGGCTCAGTAGTCCTGCACGAGTCCCGCATCGACGGCCGTCTCCGCCTCGACAGCGCGGTGATTGGCGGCGGTCTTCTGGTCACCGACGCGATGGTGTGCAACCCGGGCGGCATGGCGTTGCGCGTCGACCGTGCCCGCATCACTGGCGATCTGTCCCTATGGGGCACGACGATCGAGGGTTCAACGCTCCTGCGCGACACCCGAACCGATGGCGTCCTGAGTCTGGAGAGCGCCCGGCTAATCTCAACAGGCGAATTCGCCATGGATGCCGCTCGGGTGCAGGTCGGCAGCGACCTCGTTGGCGATGGCCTCTACGCAGAGGGCCAAATTCGCTTTTCAGGGGCCCAGATCGCCGGCTTGTTCCGCTTGGCCGACGCCAAGCTCAACAACCCCGGCGACATAGCGCTTGAGGCCTACCAGATCAGGGTCGGCGCCGACCTTCAGCTGTATCGCGGCTTCGAGGCCACCGGCCAGGTCCGCATCCCCGGCGCCCATGTCGCCGGTCACGTCCGGTTCGATGAAGCGGTGCTCCGCGGGAACGGCGAGGACGCCCTCGACGCCCGCTACGTCGAGGTGGGCGGCGCGATCCGTTGTCGCAAAATGCACTCCACCGGCGCCCTACGCTTCGCCAGTGCGCGGGTTGGGAGTGATCTGGACTTCAGCGAGGCGCTGCTGACCACAGGCACTAGAGGCGCGGACCGCAACATCCTCTTCCTCGGCCACCTCCGTTCCGCCGAGCTCACTCTCCGCTTCGCCGCGCCGCCGGAAGGCGGCATCCACCTCGCCAACGCCCAAGTCGGCGTGCTCAACGACGACCCCGCGACCTGGCCACCGAGACTCGCCCACGACGGCTTCGCCTACGAGCGCATCGCTGAACCCGGCAGCCTCACCGGACGCATCGAATGGCTCAAGCGCGAGATCGGTGGCTATCGGCCTGGACCCTACGAGCAACTCGCCTCCGTCTACCGACGGCAGGGCCTGGAGGGCGAGGCCCGGCGCGTACTGCTCGCTAAGCAACGTGCGCGTCGCAAAACTCTGTCTCTCGCGGCGCGCCCTTGGGGCTTCGTCCAGGACGCCGCGGTCGGCTACGGCTATCGCCCGGAACGTGCCCTCGGTTGGCTGGTAGCGCTGCTGATCACCGGCACCATCGTGTTCGGTCTGCATCATCCGATCCCGTCCGGCCCGGACAAGGCAGCACCTTTCAATCCCCTGATCTACTCCCTGGACCTTCTGTTGCCGGTCATCAACTTCGGGCAGGGCCGCGCTTACGTTGCCACCGGCGGCTATCAATGGGTCGCGTATCTGCTCACCGCTGCCGGCTGGATTCTCGCGACGACGATCGCCGCTGGCGTCGCGCGAGCCGTCAACCGGGCCTGAATCCGCCCAACCCTTGACTAGGTGGGCCAGAGCGGGGCGAAGTCCGTGCGAGTTCGCCGGAAAACGCAAGCCCTCAACAGTACGCAACGTCAGCGAAACCTCTGGTTCAGAACCCTGATGCGCTGGCATGGTGGACCCCATGCATTCACAGCCGATGCCGATGTCGCCTCGCCCCGTCGGCTCCGGAACCGTCAGCATAATCAGCGGCGGTACGGTGCGGACGCAGAGCGGATCAGACGGGGCCGCCAGTCCAGAAGGACCCACGGTTCCGGAGGTACTGGCCGCGCATCTGGGTCCGGACGCCGGCCTGGTGCCGGTGATCAGCACGGCCTGGCCGCCGTACGAGCACGTCAACGTACAGGGCGCGGTCGACCGCTGGCTGGCGCTGAACGGCGCGCCGTACGAGTTGCTCGGCCTGACGGGCTTCCGGCACCGCATGTTCGGCCTGTCCGATCTCTTCCAGGCCGACACCAGCATGCACATGGGGATCGGCGGCGTGCCGATGACCGATCAGCCGTGTGGTCCGGGTGAGCAGACGCGCTCTTGTGTGCAGTGCGGGCTGTATCTCATCGAGGGGATGGGGGCGCCGGACGACGGCGACCAGTCCGATGAGCCCAAGCCGCCGATGGCCCTGCTTCTGCGCGGCCTGGAGCACCGCGGCCCGCAGAACGACGTGAGCCTGGAGATCGCCTGCGCCGACCGGGCCGTGGCGCGCAAGGCGGTGGCCGAGATCCGGCGCCTGGCAGTGGAGCTGAGCGTCTATCGCGGGCACGTCCTTGAGTTCGGCAACGACATGTTCGGCCACCACCAGACGCTGCTGAGCTTCCGCGAGCGGCCGACCATGCAGCGCGAGGAGCTGATCCTGCCGCCGGGGATGCTGGAGGGCATCGAGGGGCAGATCCTCGGCGTCAACCGGCACCGGGCCACGCTGCTGGCGCACGGCCAGCACCTCAAGCGGGGCGTGCTGCTGTTCGGTCCGCCCGGTACTGGCAAGACGCACACTGTCAGGTATCTGATGAGTCGACTGCCGGAGACCACGGTGGTCGTGCTCACCGGCAACGCGCTGGGCTTCATCAAGCAGGCGTGCGAGATCGCGCGGGCGCTGGAGCCGGCGTTGGTGGTGGTCGAGGACGTGGACCTGATCGCGCAGGACCGGGCGATGGGGCCGCACTCGAACCCACTGCTGTTCCAGATGCTCAACGAGATGGACGGTCTGGACGGCGACGCCGATGTGACGTTCGTGCTCACCACCAACCGGGTGGACGTGTTGGAGCCGGCGCTGGCGATGCGGCCGGGGCGCGTGGATCACGCGGTCGAGGTGCCGTTGCCGGATGCTGACGGTCGGCGTCGGCTGCTGGAGCTTTACAGCGGCCGGTTGGAGCTGGATCTGAGCGATGCCCAGGGGCTTATTGAGCGGATGGACGGGGTCACGGCTTCGTTCGTCAAGGAACTGATTCGGCGAGCGGCGCTGATCGCGGCGGAGGAACGGGACGGGACGGATCCGGGCGCGAGCCAGGGGGACGGTGGGTCTGGCTTCGGGTCCGGGTCCGGGTCCAGCAGCACGCAGCTGCGAGTGAGCACCGCTCACCTGGACGAGGCGCTCGAGATCCTGGCCGGTGCGCGACACCAGCTCACGCGGCGGCTGCTCGGGGCACCGGATCAGCTTCAGGCCTGATTCAGGCCTGAAGCAGACCTGATTCAGACCGGATTCGGCCCTGAAGCGCCGACTGGAAGCGCCGCTCAGTAGCTGCGTTGTGCTGTGCGGCGCGGTTCAGGGCACCCACCAGAAGGCGCCGATGACCGGGCTCAGTTCGGCCTGGGCCGACAGGGTTGCCGACCCTGTCACCGACAGCCCGATGTCGGCCCAGCCCACGATCACCTGTCGACCCCGGCCCCGACCACCAGGGCCGGGTCGCCCCCAGTGATGATCCGACTACCACATGCACCCATATCGGACCGTTCGAACAACACAGCGCCCCCACCCCGCTAACCGAGTGGCAAAGCACCCCCCGGGATCCGCTATTGTTGGTGCGTCGCCACGGAGCCGATCTCGATCGGAACCGTGAACGGCACGATTGGCGGGTTGCCCGAGCGGCCAATGGGAGCGGACTGTAAATCCGTCGCGAAAGCTACGAAGGTTCGAATCCTTCACCCGCCACAAGGCTGGTAACAGCCATGAACACGCAGGTAGGGCCCGGTTTCGGGGGTGATCTCCGGAGCCGGGCCCTACTGGCTATTCCTCACTGTTCCCAGTGTCATACGGGTACCTACGCTCCCGGCGCGCTCCCGCTATCCGGGCTCGTCCGACTCCCCCGGCTCCGCCTCTCCCTCCGCGTCTGTCGGCTCCACCGGCTCCGGATCGACCATGCGTTCGAGGGCGTCCTGGATTCTCTGGTTGGCGACGTGAGCTTGACCATCGATGCACTTGGCGTAGACCCTCAGGAGGACGTTGACGCTGTGGCCAGCGCGCTCAGCCACTTCGGGAGCACCGACGCCCGCGTTCAGCCATAGCGACACGCCGCCATGGCGCAGGTCGTAGGGGCGCTCCGCGAGTGGCGTCGCGGCGACCGCCTCGCTCAGCGCTACGGCCCTCGCCTCGCTCCAGACATGCCCGTAGAGGGATTCGCTAAGTGGGCCACCGCGGACGCTCCGGAAAACCCGACCGTCTTTGCTCCGCTCGAAGGTGTCCAGGTGCCAACGGAGCAGCGCGACCAGCTCGGGCGGGATGGGGACAGTACGGACTTCCTTCTCTGAGCGGTGCTTGAGGCTCCGGTCGTCATGCGTATTGCCACTGTCTGTCCAAGCGCTACCAGCCCGGGGCGAGGACCCCGTCAGCTCCAGGTATCCCCAGCCGCGCTTTGGCAAGTGGCAGTTCTCCGGGCGGAGCCGGACCGCTTCGGCCGGCCGAAGCGCGGCGAAATAGAGGCAGCCGAAGAATGCCACCAGGGCGGGCCGCGACTTCTTGACCTCGGCGAGAATTCTCCGTACCTGCGAGGGGCTGGCGACGACGCGCCGATCCACCGCTTCCTGGTATGTCGGCCTGGCCCGCTTCACCTTGTCGACGGGGTTCGCATCCAGTAGTTCCAGCTCGACCGCGTATTCCAGAGCGTTGTAGAGAATCGCTCGCTTGCGGCTGAAGGTACTAGTTGCGGCCTTCTTTCCCTCCATTGTGAGAGCGACTGCGTCAAGGGCTTGGCGGATGACGGCTGGCTTAGCGACGTCGGCGAGGCTGACAGAGGCGTCCTCGATCCAATCAATCGCATGCGCGATTTCCGGAGTCGGCTCCTGGGCCCGTTTCGGCGGGTTGAAGGCCCAACCGTAAAGTGCATCGCGCAACGTCTGGGGCTCTGGCGCGTCCGACTGATCCTCGTGGATGAGGGCGGCCGTGACTACGGCAAGCGCTTCAGCGATGCCCGAACGAGAATTTGCCGCCGCGTGCGGCCACTTCATGTCGCAGTACTTCAACGCATGTCTGTACCAGGTCGGCGCTTCCGGCGTCGGTTCCGGGGGCCCAGGCGCCTCGCGTTCCCAGGACAGTGGGAGCCCGTCCGTGAGGCTGAACGGTTCTCCGCGGTTCGTGGCAACCATCAGTTTTGATCGAAATCCGTCCGCCAGCGGGACGGTCGAAAACGTCCGACGGAAGGGTGGCAGGACTCCACCGACAACCCACCGTACGGTCGGTTTGCGGCCCTTGCGTTTCATGATTTCCCAGATCCGGACGTCGTAACTCTCGTCGTTCATTCGTTCCTCTCGTACGACGGATCCGGCCCAGCTAAAGCGCTGGGCCGGATCCTGAGTGACGGTGTTAGACCTCGCAGGCGACGAGGAACTTTTCGAGTTCGGACTGCCGAACACGGATCTGACCGTTCGGCAGTTTGAGAACCTTCGGCGCCTTGCCGACCGCCTTCCAACGGTCGAAGGTCGATCGAGGCAGGGGCCGGACGCCATCCCCCAGGGCCCACAAGACCTGTGCCATGCCCAGCAACGCGTCGGGAGTCGTCTTCTCGGGTGATGTCTTGTGTTCGCGGGTGACCGCGGCAGGCTTTCGAGCCACGATGCTGTTGCCTTCCTTCGACGGAGGTGCGGCCCCGGCGGATCGCTTGGCAGTGGATGCCGGGGCCGCTTTGTGCGGATGTGGGTCTGCCCCGGAGCTCATGCCCTGGTAAGCAGTGGCGCCGGGGTGGCGGTGGTGCTGTTCGGTTGTGGTCGCGTGCTCAGCTGCGAATGGTGAGGGGTCTGCGTTGGCCGTTGGCCAGGGAGCTGCGTGCGATGTTCTCGGCTTTTTTGGCGTTGATTCCGCTGGCGATGCCGGTGTCGGTGAGCCGGTCGATAACGTCGCGTTCGGTCAGGGTGGTGAGGTGGATGAGTCCGCCGGCCTGGTAGGCCAGGGCGGCGAGTCGTTGCTTTCTGCCTTCTTTGCCGCGTTGCTCGCGCAGCTGGGTGTCACCGCGGTTGAGGACGGCCAGTAGGTACCGGGTGCCGCGATCGGCGCTGGCGGTGGAGGTTGCTGTGGCGCGGGTCGGCGCGGGTGTGGTGTCGCGGTGTTCTGAGCTTGCGACGCGTATGACTTCGCCGGTGAGCCAGTCGGGCATGTGACCGATGCTGGCGGGGGTACCGGAGGTGATGGTGTAGGTGCCGGCGGTGGTGGTCGCGCCCGGGGCGACGCCGTAGGACCATCCGGCTTTGACGTCGACTTTCCAGGCCAGGGCGCGGCGGGTAGAGGCGAGGGCCTGGTGGAGCGTGACGCCTTCGGGTGCGCGGTACCACAGATGGGTGCCGCCGGAGGGGGTGGTGACAACGAGGGGCTGGTGGGCGGCGTCGCTGGGCCAGGGGTTGCGTCCTCCGCGTAGGCGTGCGAGCAGGTTCAGGGAGTCGCGGCCGGTGCGGAAGGCCGAACGGTCGCGCCAGGCGGCTTCGCCGATCAGTTCGGTGCGCAGGTCGATGCCGGGCAGTAGGGCGGTGGCGTGGTTGTCGGGGAGTTCTTCGCCGTGGGTGTCGATGTCGATCAGGACCAGTCTGGAGGGTCCGGCGGCGATGCCGGGGACGGCGTGGGGGGCGCGGCGCCACCAGGCGGTGATGCGGGCCGGGTCGGTGGTGGCGGCGCGTACGCCATGGCACCAGGCGCCGTCGGCGATGCACGCGCACGTCTCGATCTGGTGCGCGGGTTGGGTTTTGGGGTCGCAGCGTTTGCAGTTGGCCAGGGGGCCCTTGGTGCCCGGGGAGAGCGGGAAGACGTGCCAGCCCAGCTGGGCCAGTGCCAGCGCGATGGTTAGGCTGGCGGATCGTTGTGTCATCGGGTCGGGTCCTTTCTGGTGTGGAACGGCGCAGGCACGTGAAAAGCCCCGGCCGCAGGGCCGGGGCAGGATGTGGGCGAGGGGTGTGCCGCATCTTTTTTCTGAACGCGCTCGCGTTTTCGTGTCCCCGTGTCCCACAGGTCCAAAAACAGGCTCTGACGTGCTGGGTATAGCGGGACACAGACCGGGACACAGGGCGGGACACGGGACTGTTTCCCCGTGTCCTGCGTCTGTTTTGGGGCGGTTTCGGTGGCGGGGTGGCGTTGGGGAGGGCTGGGGTTGTGGCATTGCCCGCGCCTTCGGCGCCCCGGGTTGGCGTGGTGTTGCTGCCGTATGGGCTCGCGTTTTCGTGTCCCCGTGTCCCACGGCCCCGGAAGTCAGCCTTGAGCTGGGGTAAGCCGTGGACACAGGCCGGGACACATGCGGGACACGATCTTGTTCGGTGTGTCCCGAACCCATCCGGGGGTGTTGGGGCCGTGTCCCGTAGGACTTGCCGTGTCCCGCCGTGTCCCGGCCTGTGTCCCATAGGTATAGATAGGTTGACCAGGTAGAACACTCATTTTCATGTAGTACGGGACACCGGGACATGAAAACGCGGGCCCATACGAAAAAGAAGGTCGACGGGTCAGGAGTTGGCTTGTTCGCCGATGGTGCCGGGGCCCCAGCCGTTGTCGAGTGGGGACTGGGCCGGCGGCGCCGAAGGCGCGGGCAATGCCACCTGCCGAGCCGTGGGGGCCGCAGCGTTACCGCTGGGCGTTCCGGGGCGGTTCTCGTCGTCGGAGCCGTCGAGAGTGGCGCTGGTGAAGATGTAGGCGCGTACACGCCTTCCGCCGATGTATGCCCGGTCCAGCGCCTTGGACTTCTTCGGGTCGGGGTCCATCGCGATCGTCCCGGCCTCGGTCCAAGCCTCCTTGACCGCGTCGAGCACAATCGGGGGCTTGTGGGCTGACAGGGCCCGGTCAAGCTCACCAGGCAGCAGCGCGATCGCGGCTTGGCCTTTGCGGTCTTCGACGTGGGCGCCGATCCAGCCACCGGGCGGAGGGACGACGAGGGGACCGGCGCCAGTGCCGACCTTTCCGGTGGACAGCGGATGGATGCGGTGGCCTTGTGAGGCGACCAGGGCGCGCACGACTTCCAGCGCCATCGCGCCGCGGTCCTCGCGGGCTTCCTCCTCCGAGAGCAGCTCGGTCCACTCGGCGACCTCCAGCGCGCCGAACGGCACGATGCCCCACTCGTGGGCCAACTGCGCGGCCAGGTGGATGGCGGCGACGTGTCGGGCCCGGCGGCGCGCCACATCGTTGGTGGCGGCGTCGGAATGCTGATCGGCCAGGACGTCGTGCCGTTTGAGCAGCTGTGCCAGCCCGTCGGACTCGGCGAGCATGACGGTCAGCCGTTCGGCGAACGCCGGGCCCGCGGTGCCGAACGCGGTGGTGATGCCTTCGGCCACGGTGGTGGCGTCGCTGGCGGAGCGCTGCCCGGCCAGCCCGAACGGCGGCCGGCGCAGCGAGAGCACCCGGGCAGCGGCGCCCTCGTGCGAGGTGAAGCTGAGGGCGGGCTGTTCTCCGGTGGAGATCACCAGCGTGTTCCATGGCAGCAGCGACGACGACGTGTAGTTGCCGCCCCGTGAGGTGCCCTGGTCCATTGGCACCTGATACAGCACCTGGTCGACGATGTCCGGGTACTTCACCACCCGGGTTTCATCGAGCACCACCGGCAGCCCGCGCATCAGGTTCAGCCGCTTCTCGATGCCGATCATTCCGGATTTCCAGGTGCCCCAGGCCTGGAACTCCGGTGTGGGGTTCGCCCACGCCGACAGCCCCACGGCAGCGGCCGTGGACTTGCCGCGGGTGGATCGGCCGGAGACGTCCACGGTGCACGATCGCAGCCGCAGCGGGTGGAACAGGACCGGGGCGAACGCGGCGGCCAGCACGATCCGCACGACCGGGTAGGCCTGGACCGGTGCGATCGCGGCCTGCCACTGCGCCAGGGTTCCGGCGGGGTGGTAGGCGTCCAGGATCGGTTTCTGCTCGGTGTGAGCGACCTCCACCGGACACGGCGCCCCATCGGAGGAGACGAACGTGCCGTCGGACTGCCAGCCTAGGACGCGGGCGATTCTCATGGTGTTGTCCTCGATCGGGTCGGTGTTGGCCGCCAGGTAGGCGGCCAGGAACTGTTCGGCCTTGCCGGCGTTGCCCTCGAACACCGGGATGCCGACGCTGCCGAGTTCGCGGACCAGCCGCACGCCGGAGCGCAGCGTCGCCCCGGAGACCCGGCGCTTGGTGGTGCGGCGGCGGCTTTCGTGCCAGGCCAGGTCGAACCACTGCTCGCCGTCGGCGGAGGCGTACTTGCGCACCACCGCCAGCGGGCCGTAGGAGACGCGCACATACTTCGGCTCCACCGCGTCGCCCTTGGTGTCGAAGCGCGGCACCACGTGAAAGATGCCGTCACGCCGAAGTTCGTAGCCCTCGGGCATCTGGTGTCCGGCAGGTAGCGACCAGGCGCCTTGTCGGGGGTTCTGGGGTCCTCCCTCATCCGGCGGGCTACCGCCGGGATCAGCGTTCGTGGAAACCATGAAGACTCCAAATCCAGGAGGGGCAGTACGTGCCCGGCACGGCGCAGGCAGCAGGGACCGGGGTCACCAGCGCCCGGGGGTGTCGTCGGACCGGGTGAGGTCGCGCAGCAGGGCGCGCGTGGCCTTGCGCTGCTGCCAGCGCACCTCGACGTGGTGAATGAGGTGAGCCACGGCATCGACGGCGAAGACCAACTCCACCGCGGTGCCGAGCATCTGCGTGAACAGGTGAAAGGACATCGAAGGACTCCTGGGGTTGGGCCGCCGGTGCGTCCCGACGGCGCGTGCGATGCCGACACGCACAAAGGCCCGGACCGGCCCGCACGATGCGGGCCGGTCCGGGCCGGGGCCGAAGCCTAGGTCAGAACGGCGGCTTGGGGCTGGTGGCCGTTCCCGTGGTCCAGGCGTCGCCGCCGCCGGAGTTGCGACGGGTGGCCTTGGCGATGGTGGCGGTGGCGTACAGCAGCGAGGTGCCGACGTCTTCCAGCTCCAGTTCGGTCATCAGCCGGTTCACGCCGTTCTCGTCCTCCCACATGCGCTGCTTGAGGCGGCCGACGGCCACGACGCGGGCGCCCTTGGTCAGGGATCCGGCGATGTTGTCGGCGAGGTTGCGCCAGGCGGAGCAGCGCAGCACCAGCTTGTCGCCGTCCTCCCAGCGGCCCGAGGTCTTGTCGAAGATGCGGCGGGCAGTGGCGATGCTGAACGAGACCACGGACTGGCCGCTGTCCAGCACGCGGTATTCGGGATCGGCGGTGAGGTTCCCGGTCAGGGTCAGGACGGTGTCGCCGTAGGACATGGTGAAACTCCTTACGTGTGGACGGAAGAGGGGTTGGGCGCATCGGCCGGGTCGATTCCGGTGGCGGCGGCGAGGACGTGCAGGGCCAGAAGCGGTGGCACCGCGTTCCCTATCTGGAGAAACTTCCTTGTCTTCGGGCCCTGCCATGGGTAGTCCGGCCGGAACGACTGGAGAACTGAGGCCTCCTCGATCGTGATACGCACCGCATCCTCGAATTGACGCTCGCCACCTTCTCTGTCCCGATGCCCGGCTTTGGCGACACGGCCGGTAGCCGCGAGCGTGGTTGCCGGCCGCCCCGCGACCCAGGACACGTCGTTGCCGCGGGCACCGAAGAACAGGGTTCCGGCGGGCTCGTCGAGAGTCCGCGCGGATGAGTTCGCCTGCGTGTTGTTCCGCAGCATCCACTTGTAGGTCTGGCCCATCAGGGTCGGTGACGGCCTGTCCAGGGTGCGTTCGTAGCCGCGCTGATAGCTGCTGGCCCGTACATCGACGGTCCAGGACCGAGCCTTCTCGGTCAGCGCCCAGGAAGGCTGGTCTACCGGGAACTCGTTACCACCAGGGGTGGTGCGTGCCCCGCGTGTGTTGACGACTCGTGCGGTGTCCCATCCCAAGGCCTCAGCCATCGATACCCATCGGATGCGGGCGGGGCCGAACAGTGTCGCCTCCTCTGGAACCTGGGCGTGTGTCGGCTCCGGGGGCGCGACCTCGCGTATTCGGGAGGCGATCAGGATTGCCCGTCGGCGGGTCTGCGGCACGCCGTAGTCGGCGGCGTTGAGGACCCCGGCCCACCCCGAGTAGCCACGGCCCCGAAGTATGCGGACGATGTGCTGCCACAGCGGCAGAACCGCGGGTACCTGCTCCAGCGTGACCCATTCGGGGCGCAGGTCCAGTGCGTACCGCAGCGGCTGCACGACCAGCGGCGTGCGCGGGTCCGAGCATGCCGTCGTCAGCCGGTCGATGGTGTTGTATCCGGCCGCCAGGTCATCGAGTGCCTGGTGCAGTAGTGGCAAGTCCCCGACGCCTTCGCCCTTTCCCGCGGCGGAGAACGTGCCGCACGGAGGCGAGCCGATCAGCCTCTTGATTTTGTTTCTCATGCGGGTGGTTGGGAGCGTCGCGACGTCGGCGCGGACGGTGAGGTGCCCGGCGGCGGCCCGGGTGGCGCAGGCCCACGGGTCCAGCTCGATTCCGAGCTCACGCAGGCCAAGCGCGGCAGCGGCAACGGACCAGCCGCCGGGGCCGGCGAACAGGTCGATGGTGTCCGGTGCGGTCATGCGGGACCGCCGCGAGAAGTCGAGGGCCCATGTGCGCCGCGGAAGATGCCGGTGAAGGCAATGCTCATGTCGACTCCCGAAAGGTCCGGGTCGGCGGCGCGGCTGACGGTGCGGCGGGTGCGCAGCTGCTCGACGCGGTCGGCGGCGAACTTCAGGGCCTTGCGGGCCAGGCGCCAGTCGTCCTTGCGCGCGACGATCCAGGCGTGGGCGGCGATGGCCTTTTCGGCACGGTAGAGCCGGTAGCGGCAGCCGTTCGGCGTGGTGACCGCCTTGATCCGGCGGCGCCGCAGCTCCAGGGCGACCAGATCAGCCGGGATGGCGTCGGCCAGGGCCAGCAGTTCGGCGAGCGGGACGGGTGCGTGTCGCGGTCGGCTGGTCATCGCGCACTGCCGATCGCCGATGCGGCCTGGGCGGGCATCTGGCGGACCCGCAGCCGTTCGGGCCAGTCCTCCATGTCGGCGCCTTTGGGGCTGCGGCACCAGTCGTGGCGGCGGGCCCAGGCGGTGCCGAGCTGCTTCATGAACACGGCGAATCCGGCGACGCGCCCTAGTTCGATGAGGTTACGGGCCCAGGTCAGGTCCATGGGTCGGGCGCCGGGTCCGGACTCGCCGCCGATGATGACCCAGTCGAGCCGGTTCGGTCGCGAACCGGGGTGGCAGGTGCAGTCGCAGCGGCCCCACAAGTGCCCGGAGTGCCAGTCCAGCGCGCCCTTGACCGAGCAGCGGTCGCAGGCCGGGGTCTGCACGTGCTTGAACCAAGTTTCCAGGTCCAGCGGGCCGATCAGCGGCTCGGCGGAGATGAACCGCATCGCGGCGTTGGTGCGCAGCAGCGCGGGGATGCGCAGCTCGGCGCGGGCCTGGTCCTCCACCGACACCCCCAGCCACACGTTCGGCAGCGGCCAGGCATCCCACGGCGCGACGTCGGCGGGGTGGTCTTCCAGGTAGGCGATCGACAGATGCCCGGCGGCGGCTTCGGCCCGGGTCGGGTCACGGAACCCGAGACGGTCGCAGAACGCGCGCATCCGGGCAGGACGCTTGGTCAAGATCTGGAAGGTGTGTTGCGGGGTGTCGGCCATGGTCTGGAACACGGCCAGCACGAACTCGTCCGGGATGTCGTTGTGGAACAGGTCCGACATGGAGTTCACGAACACCCGCGCCGGACGGCGCCAGCGGCGCGGCGCGTCCAGCCGCTCGGGGTGCAAGGTGACGGCGAAGCCGTTGGGGAACGCCGCGCCGCCGGCGAAGCGACGGGCGATGTTCTCGGCATAGCAGCGGTCGCAGCCGGGCGAGACCCGGGTGCATCCGGTGACCGGGTTCCAGGTGCGGTCGGTCCACTCGATGGTGGTGGTGTTCATGGGCTGTCCCTCACAGCGATGCGGAAGGTGCGGACAGCCCGAAAGGCCCCGCCGCGCCCCACGAGTCGGGGGCGGTGCGGGGCCTGGTTTCAGGTGTTCAGTGCCGGATGCTGGCCAGCATGTGGTTGATGGTCGGGGCGAACGAGGAGTCGGCGAGCAGGAACCCGAACAGCGCCACGACCAAGGCGACCAGCACGGTGGTGTAGCCGCTGCGGACGGCGAAGAACACCACCGCGGCCAGGATGCCGATCAGCGGAACGGTGACCATGATTTGCCTCCCAAAGGGCGGTTTCGGTTGAGTGGATGAGCCGTACGCCGCAGGTAGCGGACGGCGGCGGATGGACGCTTGTCGCTTGTCGCCTTGCCTGTTGACCTGCGGTTTCAGCGACCGACGCGACAAGGCGACAAGCGCGAATCGGTAAGGGGTGACAAGTCAAACGACGCCAGACGGGCACGGATTAGAGCGCTTACCTGGGAAAACTGTGGTTCGGTACGGCCTCGGCTTGTCGCTTGTCGCTTGTCACGTGACAAGCACCATGAGGGCCCCCGGGGGTGACCAAGTCCGTCGCTTGTCGCTTGTCACGTGACAAGTGACAAGCACATCGGCGGGTATTACCGGCCGGTGTGCTCCAGTGCGGCATACACGGTGTGGGTGCCGGTGCCTTGGGTACGGATCTGGCCCCGCCGGGCCATCTTGGCCAGGGCTGTGGAGACGGTCTGCCGGGCCAGATCGGTGCCGTGTTCGGCCAGGGCGTCACGGACTTCACCGGCCGACATCCAGGTGTCGGCACCGGCGGTGCGCAGGATCTGCACGACCTTTCCCTGCCAGCCGATCGGCGCATCCGCCGCTGGGGCGGCCGGTGGCTCGTCGGTTTCCGGGATCATGCCCAAGGCTTGGTGGAAGGCGTCGAGCGTGTGCTGGTCGGCGGCGGACAACGGCTTAGGCCCCGGGCCGGTGTCGGTTTTGGGGGTGCGGCTGTGCCGCCACGGCAGCGGCTCCAGCCCGCCACTGGCGCGGGAGGCGGGCGCCGCCGGGGCCGCCGGCGGGGTGTCGCCGAACAGCCAGCCCAGGTTCTCCCTCTCCCAGCGCCGGTCGTAGACATCCCCGAACCGTGCGGCAATCATCCGGACCGCTTCCGGCTCCAGGCTGGCACGCCAGGAGTTGGTGGCGGCCACCGCTGCTCGCGCGAAGGATGGCGCGGTTTTGAAGGTGCGCATGGGGATGCGTCCGAACCCGCCGGGGTCGGTGGTCGCCTCGGCCACACCGGCACCCTTGGCGAGCAGTTGCTTGCGGTCGATGCCCCGCAGCCCCGGGAACAACTTGGCAGTTCCGGCACCTTCGGGGTCGGTGGCGGTCAGTGCGATGCGCACGTTGGAGGACTTGCGGATCTGCGAGTCGCCCAGCACGGTCAAGTTCCCATCCACCGCGGTGAGCACCAGACGTATCCCCATGGCGCGGAGCGTCTGCATGATCCGCAGCAGCAGTTCCTTGAGCTTCTTCTTCACCGGGTCCGAACCGGTGTAGCCCAGGATTTCAGCGCCTTCATCCACCAGGATGGTCAGGAACGGGATTTTGGCGCTGACCGGCAGCAGCGTGGTGTCTGCCCGGCGCATCAGCTCGGCGTAGGCGCCCAGACGCCACTCGCCCAGCGCCAAAGCGACACTGAGCATGATCAGCGCGGTTTCGGCATCGGCAGCTACCCAGTCGATACCGGGCCTGATGCCGCCGGGCAGCCGGTCCGCACCCGGCGGCGGAGCAAGCACCCCGGTGGACTCCAGCCACGGGTTGATGAACGCGCGGGCCGCGTTCCCGTTCTTACCCAAGTCGATAGCCCACGTCAGAGCATCGGGGCAGCGGCAGAAACCGGCGAAGACGGCATCGAGCAGAGTCGATTTCCCGCCGCCGGGCGGTGCCAGGATCAGCGCGCACGCCTCCCGCAGGAACACCGGCACCGGCTTGGAGTCCCGGCCCAGGAACCACGGGATCCCTGTCAGGACGCTGAGCGGGGAGAAGTCCTCGCCGTAGGACTGGACGCGGTCGGAGGCGTCCTGGGTGTCCACCTCGATGAGCACCTGGCCCTGAATGATGGTGGGCACCACCTGCACCAGGCAGCCGACCGGCAGCCGCGCCGCCTCGGCCAGGGCGACGTTGAACCCGGCGAGCCGGGAGGCGGTGATGCCGTCGGGCAGCGCCACCTCCAGCGCGAAGCCGGTTCCGTCGGGACGCTGCGCCAGCGCGACCACCGCAACGCGGATGTTCGTGACCCGCTCGATACGGTCCACCCACTCATTCGCGAGGGCCCAGCGGCTGGCGTTCTCGGCCCGCGCCACCTCGGCGCGAGCGTCCTCGTCGCGGGCCTCCTCCTGCAACTCGGCCTCGGCGGCCAGGCCGTGGGCCACCAGGGCCCCGGCGGCCAGGGTGCCGGCCGCCCAGCCGAACCCAGAGCCGGTCCAGTGCCGGGGGTCGGAGGCGATGACGGAGGCCGACCAGGTCCCGCCGATGGCCCAGCCGGCCAGTCGGGCGCCGTAGGTGGCGCCGGTGGCGCCGCGCCGCCATGGCGCGATCAGCCCGTGCCCCACCGCACCGGCGGCGGCGATCGCCAACGGCCAGGTAGCGGGAACCCCGGTCGCGGTGCCGAACGCGGCGGCCCCGGCGGCGTTGGCGGCCATTGCCAACGGCCCGGACACGGTGCCGTGCCCGGCCTCCCAGTCGATCGGGACCGGGCCGGCCGCCCGCTTCTTGGCGCCGGTGCCGGGCTTCTTACGGCTACTACCGCTGCTGTTGCCGCTGGTGCGGGTTGCGGCGGGCGGGGCGGTATTGGTGTGCTGCGGTGGCGTCATGTCCTTGTCTCCTTTGCTCACAACCGGAAAAGGCCCCGGGGCGCCTCCTGCGGTGCAGGAGAGGGCCCGGGGCCGTAGCGGTCACCACCCCGGGCGGGACGGGCTGGGTCAGTCGGTGCCGCCGGGGCCTACGTCCCACTTGTCCTCGCCGGTGCGGGGGTCCTCGTGGCGGGCGATGTCGGCCTCGTGACGGCTGCGGAACGTCGGTTCCAGGGATTCCGCCGCCGAGGCAGCGGACCGGATGTGGCCTCGCACCTGTTCCAGTTCCTCGGTGACCTGCGGGTCCAGCGGCAACTCGTCGTCGCAGCGCTGCGCCACCACCTCGAAGGTCTTGGCGATCAGCTCCAGCGTCTCGGGCATCGTGGCGAACGCGTTCAGCACGCGCATCATCGCCCCGGGGCCCTCGGCCTCGCCGGACAGCGCGGCCTGATACATGTCCTCGGCCTGCTGCCGGAAGTCGAAAAACTCCATGGATCCAGTCCCTTCAGATGTGGTGGTGGAAACCGTCTCGGCGCCGAGCACGTCGGCAAGCGCTAACAGATCGTCCAAATCAACATCGATGGCGCCGCCACGGCCGGTCGGCGTGGTCGTCCCAGGCAGCTGCGTGTTCTCCGGGGCGGCGGCCAGCCCTGCCTCGTCCTGGTGCTGCGCCTCGATGACCGCGTCACGCTCCTTGCGCGCGGCCCGCGCCCGATCGGCCAGGCGCCGGTAGACCTTGCGCCCCCACTGGAGCTTCCGCTTGAGCAGCGGACCCAACAGCGCCGATGCGACCCCGAACGGTGCGGCAATCGCGGTGGCCAGGCCCAGACGGGCCCGCATCCGCCCCGCCGAGCGGGCCAGGCGCCAGCGGCGCCGCGCCGACCCGCCGAAACGGCGGGCATTAGCCTTGCGGGTCCGCCGAGCCTCCCGCCTGGTCCGGCGGGCTGTGCGCCGGGCATCCCTGCGCTGCGCCCACCCGCCCCGCGTACCCCCGGCTCCGGCACCGGTGGAGTGGTGACCGCGACGTTTCGCCCGCCCGGCACCCGCACCACCCGAAGCGCGACCCAAACCGCCGCCGGCACCACGGGCACGGCGAGAACCAAAGCGACCCGCGGCGTCCCGGCGACCGAAACCACGGCGGCCGACACCACCGGCCGCGCCGCTCCGGCGCCGCAGGCCACCGCGCAAACCGGCCCCACCGCTCTTGCTGGCCGGGCTACCGCCCGGGGCAGCGGCGGAGCGCCGCCGCAGCCGGGAGATACCGCGCGGTACGGCACCGCCGGACGCCCCAGCCGTACTCCCGGCGCGGCGCATGCCGCGCCGGGCATCGGCGACCCCGTGCCGAGCAGCAGTACGCGCCCGCCGATCCTGCCGACGCGACCGCGACGGCAACCCACCAGCCGCCGCACCCGCACCGGCACCCGAACGCGTGGCGCGGCCACCGCGGCCCGAGACGCCCCGGCCCGAGGCGCCACGCACCGCAGCGGCGCGAGCCCGCCGCCACCGCCCACTGCCGATACGCGCCCGGGGCGCCCCCGTCCGGTGCTTGCGCACCGACGCGACCACCACCCCGGCAGCAGCCAACAGCCCCCCGCCGGCCAAAGCCAGCGGACCGCCGAGCATCCCCAGCGTCGACACCCCCGCCAACGCCGAACCGGCACCCACCGACGCCACCGCAGCCACCGGCACACCCCCAGGGGTGTGCCCGTCGAACTCCATCGGCGCACCCGCCGCAGAATCCGGTGACGAATCGACGACCGGCGGCCGGGAATCACCGGCATCTGTCTCGATGCTGCCCCGCTGCGCGGGAATCACCGGCGCAGCCGAAACTACTCCGGACTGAACATCTTCGAATTCACTGACGCTCACAGCAAACCTCCAATCCCACAAGAAAAAGCGAATAGACATCACCGCCGGAATACGTCACGGCGAAAACCAGAAAAGAGAAGACGGGCCGTACCCGGACGCGGGCGGCAGCCGTACCCCGGCGGCATCGGCCGTACCTGAGGGCCGTACCCGGGGCCGTACCCGGGCGTGCGGGCCGAAGCGGCGCCGGGTGCGCCCTGGGACGCCTGGGCGGTCTTGGTTGGACGGTGCCAAGCCTCACCCGGCGGAGATCAACCATCAGGGCGAGGTGTCGGAGTCCAACCTGCCGTCGGGGTCGTCGGGCCGGGCCGGGGACACCGGGCCGATCGCCTTAGCCGCCGCAGCGATGTCCTTCATGCTCAGGCCGTGCTTGAAGTCGCTGCGCACCTGCTGCTCCACCGCGAGGTAGTCCTGGAGCAGTCCCGGGTTCATTCGGGCCGCCAGGACCAGCTCACGACGCCCAGCGAGAACACAGAAAACACAGCTCAGACGCGGCATGCCAGCGTCATAGGCGGGATGGTGACGGACCCCGGAGCGGCGGATCGTGGCCCAGACCCGCTCATCGGACCAGTCGAAGATCGGCAGCCACCGGTCGACGATCCGCTGGCCGTTCGTTGCGGCGCCGTCCAGGCCGAACGGCACCTTCTTCGCACGGGCCACAGACTCGACAGCCCGGATCCCCAGGCAGTTCAGGATCCTGACGGGCCCAGCCGCAGGGTGTGCCGTGCGATGCTCTGCGGCCAGCCGTGTCATGAGCTTGGCCACCTGCGATGTCTTCTGATCGCTGGTACAGAAACGGGCGGTGGATGAGGGCCAGGCGGGCGTGTTCGTCTTCTTGCCCGCCAGCTCGGTAGCCAGGCCGGCGAAGCCCGGGTAGCCGGCGGCGGCCAGCGCCGCAGCCTCCTGGTGCAAGGCAGCCGCGACCGCGTCCAGGGTGCGACGGCGGGTGCGGACCTGGTCCAAGAGGTCTTCGCTCCTGGCCACAGTCTCGAACCGGAGCCCATATGCGGCGGCCTGTTCCTGGGCCAGGGCCCGGGTGCCGGGCCATTCGACCCGGCCCAGGTCGGCGTGGACGACCACCAGCCGCCTGCGCGGGACGCCCTGCCGGTCGGCGAGGTCCACCAGGTGGGTGAGCATGGCCTGACTGTCTTTGCCCGCGGAGGAGTTGATGAGAACGGTGTCGTAGTCGGCGAGGGACGGGCTACCTGTAGCAGCTGGCACAGCAGACCTCCGTTGCTGGGCGCGGAATGTGCTGACACCCGCAAAGGCCCTGGCAGCAAGGCCAGGGCCGCTCACAGGAGACTGTTAGGCGTGGTGCGCTGCCGTGAGGTCGCGTTCGGTCGGATCCTGGCCCGGTGGGATCCAGCCGTCGTCGCCGGGGCTGATCATGGTTCTGATGCCGATGGCGGTGCGGGGTGTGCCATCACGCCGGGGTTTGCCGATGTCCGCGCCCACGGCCAGCTCCAGCCGCCCGTCGCGCCACCGGTGCTTGACGACCGGCACGCCGAGCGCGGCGGCCCAGGCAGCAACCACCTGGGCTCGGCTACGGCACGGGGTGCCGAACAGGTCCTCACCGATGTAGTCGACGTCGTCCGGCTCCAGACGTACCGAGATCGCCCACCGGTTGATCTGGTAGGGCACCGGCGGTACCGGGGTAGGACTGCCGGGCCGGTGCCGGGCCAGGAAAGCCGACAGGTCAGCGGCCATCGCGGCCTGCCGGTCGAAGTCGGAGACCTCCCCGGGAGACAGCGTGATCCTCACCCCTGCTCCTTCGCAGTCGGCGCGGTGTCGGTCATGCGGCGGATGAGCAGCGCGCACCGGTCGGCCGGGCCGGGGTCAAGCGGCAGGATGAACCGTCCGGTGTCCGGGTCGATCAGGCCCCGCCAGGCGGTGAGCTGAGTACGCAGATCGGTGGCGAACCGCGGTCGCGCGTCCGGGTCAGCGGGCTGCTGCGCGGCCAGCAGTGTGGCGAGCAGCTCCCGTTCGGTGTCGGTGTAGGCGATGACGGTGCGCCCGTCCAGCGCTGTGTGCAGCCGGGCCGCGCCGGCGACGGTGTCCACCGGGGCCGGGCCCAGACCCGGGGTTTTGCGTGAGGCGCGGGCGATCGCAGGCACCGGGATCGTCGTGCCGTGCACGTCGACGGCATCGACGAGCCAGCCCGTCACAGGTCGGCGGCGCCCGCCCGCCGTGGTGGCCGGGCTCGGAGACACGGCCGTCACCCGCACCACCACCGCGCGGTCGCGCATCATCTGCGCGGCCCATGCGGTGACGTCGGCGCGGGCGGCGGTGGCGGTGCGGACTGCGGCGGCCAGCTGCGCGACGCGTCGGCACATCGCACAGCGCCGCCCCGTCCACGGGCACGGGCTGGGGTGCCCCATCGTGGTGCGTCCGCACGGGTGGTGCAGGCCCAGTTCAGCCTCGGTGTGCGCCCCGCAGTCATCACACAGGTAGACGCGGGTGCGCCGGGCGGCGGCGGCTTCCAGCGTGGCGGCCGTGCCG
Source organism: Catenulispora yoronensis (assembly GCF_039531695.1). Classification (NCBI taxonomy): domain Bacteria; kingdom Bacillati; phylum Actinomycetota; class Actinomycetes; order Catenulisporales; family Catenulisporaceae; genus Catenulispora; species Catenulispora yoronensis. Next base: position 45,040 of record NZ_BAAAQN010000022.1, on the reverse strand, counting down.
CCCGACGGCGCCGACTCGCGCATGTCGTACAGCGCGAACTCGTCCTTCTTGCCGTAGGCGTTGTAGGTGCGGATCAGGGCGTGTACCGGCCCGTTTACGGTGCGCGGCAGGTCGAACTTGGCCAGCTGGGATTCCAGCACCAGGTAGTTCGGGACCTCGATCCAGCTGAAGTAGACCGCGGGGGTGTTCATCGGGCACCACCGCGCAGCGCCTCCACGACCGGCCCGGCCTGGCGGTTGACGATGTCGGCGACCGCCCGCACCGCGGCCTTGGCATCGGCCAAGCACACGGTGCCGACCGGGGTGTCCGGGCTGGGGGTGGGCAGCATCGTGGCGACGAGCGGGATTATCAGCCGGGTGCTGGTCAGCAGCGCCGGACGGGTGTATTCCGGGTTCCAGTAGCTGGAGTGTTCGCTGAACGGGGAGCGCTCGGTGTGCCAGTCGCCGAAGTCGCCCAGGCCCAGGTGGCTGGGGAAGAGCGGCCTGAGCGCGCTGTGAGTCAGCGCGATGGTGACCTCGATCGCCCAGTCGCCGTCGCCGGAGTCGCCGGTGATGACGCGGATGCTGTCGATGTCGTTGCGGATCTCGGCATAGCCGGGCCCCATGACCGGGCCGGTGGCGTTGCGCCACGCGGCGGCGGCGAACTCGACCGGCCCGGCCACGGTGCCGTCCCAGGCGTCGCGGAACTCCTCGGCACTGTTGCGCAGGTAGGCCCCGTACCGGGAGATCCGATCGGAGGCGCGAGAGCGGTCAGAGACGTCATCGATGACGACCAGCTGTTCAGACATGACAGAGAAGACCCTTTCGTCTGTGGCAGTACGAGGTGAGCCCTGAGGCGTGGTGCCGGACCCGGCCCGGGTCCGGCACCACGCCTCAGGGCTGGGCGGGCATGCTGGGGCGGGTTGTGGGCGCGGGGTCCGGCTGGTCAGCCAGCCACGCTTGGATCTCGGCGGCCTTGTCCTGGCCGATCCCCAGACCGGATTTCAGGGCCCTGATGGACGCCGGGCGTCCGAACGCCTTCCGGTACTCGGCATCGAGCTTGATCGCCCGTGCCTTCAGCGTCTCGGGGCTCGCCCCGCCGCCGGGGTTGGGCGCCCCGGCAGCGACCGACGAGACCGGTCCGCCGGCGGGGTTCGCGGCGGGCGGCGGCGGACTGTACCCGGGGCCCTGCGGAGGCATCAGGTACGGGCTCGGCCGCTGTCCGGGTACGCCATGGGGCCCGATGCCGAGTACGGCGCCGGGTACGGCGGATTCTTGGGTGCGGGCTTTGCGGGCAGCGGTTTTCGCTTCCCGTTCGGCGATTTTGGTTGCCCGGTCGATGATGATGCGGGAGTAGCGCTTGCGGAATTGCGCCAGCGCTTCGATAACGAATACCTGAATGATCGGCCCGAGCGAATGCAAAGCGGCGCCGGAGTAATCCTTGTGCTGTGCGGGATAGAAGACGTTGAAGACCACGGCTGCGATGCCGGTGACGATGCGCAGCCCGAATCCCCAGTCGAATCCGTCGGTTTTCGCCTCGCCGGTTTTGCGGGCTTCCATCTCGGCCAGGTGCGCGGAGATCTGAAGCTCGGCGATCAGCGCACCCTCCACCCCGGGGTAGAGCAGCCATGCCCACGGGTCGGCGGTGGAGTGATGCAGCGCGTCGTGGGCGTTGCCGGTGCCCACGGCGGTGATGATGGCGGCGATGATGAGCACGATGATCTGCACGGTCCGGTTGGCCCGGCGTGCCGTCGCCCATTCCCGCCGCAGCCCTGCCAGAACGGGGTCGGCGACCTCGTCCGGGTTGATGGTCATCGGTTACCTCCGGCGGTGTTCGGGAGCGTGGTGGAGGTGACCGTGGGGGCGAAGTAGTTCGTGACCGGTTCGTGGTGCTGGCCGGTCTGCTTGAGCAGCAGCACCGCGGGCACGGCGACGAACAACGCGCCGACGATGAACCCGGCGGTGCGCTGCCACAGGGTCGGCCCGGCCGGGGAGACGATGACGACGCGCTGCGCCGGGTCGCCGGGCTTGGCGAACCAGGCGCCCAGCGTGCCCTTGGCAACGGTGAAGACAGCGGCGGCGGCGATGATGAGCAGGACGACCATTCCCATACAGATCAGCTCCCTAGTCAGTGGGTGCGGCACCTGGCGCCTGTGCGCCGCCGGTGGAGTCACGGACACCGCGAAAAGCCCCGGCACCGGGCCGGGGCTGATCGAGGGAGCAGGGTTCTACGTCGTGGAGTGTGGTTCGTCAGGCGCGGATTCACCGCCGGCCAAGGCATCAGCGGAAGCCGTCGCAAAGGAGGCGGCATCGGCGGAGGCGGCCCCGGCCGTGTCGCGCCGCCGCCTGGTCAGCACCGGCCGGGACCAGCGAGAGGCGGCCTTGGCCACTGCCAGAGTCCCGATCGTGAGCAGTGCGGCGATGACAGCCTGTGCGATCACTGGGCCGTCGCCTCCTCGGCGGAGCTCGGGTGCGGGGCGTCGGAGTCGATGTCCTCGATCCATGCCGCACACACCGCGGCGACCTGCACCAGCTCTTTGCGCAGGCTGGCCGGGTGAATCTCGGCCAGCGTCTCGTAGACCTCTTCGAGCAGCACGTCACGCCAGGTGGCGCCGCCGGTGTTCTCGGCGGCCTGGCAGCGCAGCCGCATCACGTTCGCGTCGTGTCGCGCGTTGTGGGCGCCGGTGCCGGGCAGGCGGTGCTGAACCCCCCACTTGTCCAGCTGGGCCTGCCGCTCGCGCCAGATGTCGTTCAGCACTGTCTCGGTCGCTCGCGCCTGCACCGCCGGGTCCAGGCCCCTCGCCGGTGCGGCGGCCGGTGCCCGGCGGGGGTTGGTGCGGCCGGTAAGCCAGGCCAGGATTGCCGAGCGTCGGGTCTGCATAGGCTTTCCCCTCCTCATCAGGGTTCGGACAGCCCGAAAGGCCCGGCCGACCCCCCATGCGGGGGCGGGCCGGGCCTGGGCGGCGCCTGGGCTGGGGTGCTGTCAGGTGGCGTACGCCACGGCGGCGGCAGGGGTCTCCAGGGATTCTTCGCGGACGGCGATGTGATTCCAGATCTCGACGGCGATCCCCGAGACGGTGGCTCGGGCGCTCAGCTCGCGATAGAAGCGGCGCACGGATCCGAGCTGATAGGACTTGGTCTCCGCCAGGTGCGTGACGCCGTCGAGCGCGTCAGCCCACCAGCGGATGAGGTCGATGTCGTCGGCCTCGTCGATGTAGGTGCCGGACTGCGCGCTGAACACCCAGCCGCGCTGTTCGGTCCACCGCAAGTCGCAGCTGTCCAGCTTGTGCTCGCCGTCTTCGAGCGCGATGACCCGCGACAACACTTGCGCCGCGTCGGCTGCGCCGGACTGGGGGCCTTCGTGGATCTGCTCGCTCATGGGTTCTCCTTGGCTGGCTTTGATGACCGGGACAGCCCGAAAGGCCCCGGCGACCGCAACATCAGCGGTGACCAGGGCCTGTACGGCGATCCCCTTTCATCCGGCGACCGCCGTAGCGATCGGCACATCGTGGTTGGAGAACTGTTCCGGGTCTGTGCAGTACAGGCACACCCGGTCGACCGGCAGGCAGTATTCGAAGACCTTTCGGCATTGCTGACAGGTGGAGCGGGCGGCCAGCATCGCCGCGACCGCCCTCAAGTTCCCGGCGGTCGGCGGACGCTTGGGCTTGGCATCGGCCACCCGATACAGGTAGGCGACCCCGATACCGCTGCGCTGCTTCCACATGATCTGTGCGACCACCGCGGCACCGCCGGGGCGCAGGCCGAGAGCGGCAAGCTGGCGTTTGGTGGCCAGCCCGTCGGGAGCCAGGCGCCACGGGTAGGTCGGGATCCCGTACCGGCTCCCGGTCGGGTCGTAGAACCGGACCGCTATGCGAGGCATCGCGCCTTGTTCTGTGCGCTGAGCATCTTCTCGACGTACTTCACCGTGATCCGCAGCCGTGCGGCGATGTTCTCATTCGTCTCACCGGCCGCACTCAGGAACGCCACTTCACCCGAGGTGTACTCACGCGAGAGGCAGCCGTGCGACCGTGCCGCTGACGGGTCTGCCGCTCCGCTGGGCATAGCGCGCGGGTCGTCGATCGTGTCGTCATCCCACGCGGTCGGCGGCACCGCGCCCCGGCCGCGGGCGCGAGCCGCCGCCAGGTGCGAGGGGCCCGGCACGTCCCACAACTGGCGGTAGAGATCCACGATGGCTCGGGCACGCCCGGCAGTGATCGAAGGATCCGTAGACATCGGTGTGGTCGCCAGGCCGAGCCGCCGGCCCAGCTCGGCCTGCGGCCAACCGATCGCGGCCAGCGCTTGCAGCCGCCGCATGCTGCCGACCGGATTGATCAGCATCCCGTCCGGCACCGTCGGGGCGAGCCGGGACCGCGGGCCCAGCGCAGCAAGCGCGCGGGCCGTCGCCGCGCGGACAGTGGCCGGACGCGACACGGCGGGCCCACCGGCCAGCCTGCGCACGCACTCGGTACTCAACCGCGCGGCGGCAGCCACCTGCGCCACGGTCCACCCGGCCTGGAGCAGTTCCTCCAGCCGCGCGGCCACGCCTTCGACGGGCACCGGGTACTGCCAGGTCCCCCGCAGCACCGCCAGTTCACGCTGCTTGAGGTAACGCGCCTGCCGGGCCCGGCAACCCCCGCACCCGCACTTGCGCCGGTGCCCGGCGATCCGAGTGAGGGTCGTAGCACCGGTCATCGCCCACCACCGACAGGGATGGTGGCCCGCATGACCTTGCCGCCGGGCTCGGGCAGCGCGCACAGGTCATCGCACAGCGCCGAGACGATCCCGAGCCCGTGACCGCGCACCAACTCCTCAGCATCCGGGCCGGCAGGGCCGTCGATGACCGACAGGTCCCAGACCTGCGAGCCGGGCCAGCGCGGCAGACGCGCATCGAAGTCCCGGACCTCGATGCACACGTGCCGACCGAGCAGCGTCAACCGGACCGGCAGCACCAGCCGCCCGGCCGGCCATACGGCATGCACCAGCGCGTTGCCGACCAGCTCATCGACCACCAGCACCAGGCTGGAGCGGTCCGATTCGCTCAAGTGCCAGTCCCAGGCGCAACCGACGGCGAACGCGCGGGCATCGGCCAACGGCGCCGGAGTACGCCGGTCCAGCCGCGCCTCCCGCACCGTGTCGAAGACCACCTCGCGCACAGCGACACCGAAGGTCTCCGCAACCGGCAGCACCGGGACGCGGTCCAGAACGCTGGTCATCACAGCCCCCTTACGGGCATCAGCACCGGCGCGGGGGCAAGCGTGCGGAGCCGGCAGCCGGGGCAGCCGACGGTGACGACACCGGCGCGGTGGACGGTGCCGCAGGTGTGCAGCGGGGGCGCGTCCAGCCGTGGCGTCACACGGACGATCGGGGCCATGATGGAACCCTCCTCAACGGAGGCGAAACGCGGCCGGTCTACCCAGGACGGGGCCGCGTTTCGCATGGGTATGCGTGCATGGCGAAAGGCCCCGGCGACCGCCCCGTCAGGGCAGTGGCCGAGGCCTCAAGACGTGCCTTCTTCGCTATTGGTTCGCGACCGCCAGGCAGCAGGCGCGCCTAGTGCCGAGGTGCCACCAGGGCCAAAGCCTGGTCGGCGTGCCGGTCGAAGTTCTCCGATCCGGTCGGCTCCGATAGCGGCGCGGTGAAGGCCGCGAACAACTCATCGCCGACACGGGCGCGGATCCGCGCCCAGGCCTCATCGGAGATCGCCATCAGTGCCGACACGGAACGGGCACGATCGCCGTCCGCAGCAGCGCCGATTCCGATCTCTATCCACGCTGCCGTGGCCAAGTCGATCCCGGCCATCAGGCGGCCCGCCGAGCCTGCGGCACGGCCGGGCCGGCCAGCTCCGGCACGTCCTGCTCGGCCTCGTCCTCGGCCGCAACCGCGACGGGGACGGCGACTGGCACCGCGAACGCCACCGCGACCCGGGCCGGTGCCGGCGCGGGCACACTGGACACCTGCTCGGCGAGGCCTTCACCGGCGCGGGTCTGCGTCCGGTCCGAACCGCTCGCGACGTGGGCCGCCGCCATCGTCAGCAGCGACCCCAACGCGCCGACCGCGAACACGAAGTGGACCGGCCCACCGGACTGGGCCGTCGCCGCAGCGCCGACGATCGACGCACCCGCAGCGGCCAAGGACAGGCGGGCGACACCGTGAGCCTTCAACGCGGACCTTTCAGACAGTTTCGGGTCATGCTCCATAGGGCACCTCCAGCAAGCGGGAAGATTCGATCCTTCACCGCCGAAAGGCCCGGCCCGAACCTCGCAAGAGGCTCAGGCCGGGCTTGGGTGTACGCGCTACGTTCTGCTACGCAACCGCTTGGGAAGTCGCCGAGCGGCGCCGGTCATGCACACACTGTTCGCACCGGCAAGGGGGCGAAGTGCACTCGTGTTTTGATGCCGCTACCGGCCGGCACACCGGCACCGGCACCGGCACCGGAAACTTGGGCTCACGGCAGACGAAGCCGATCGGGAATCCTCGCGGCGCTTTCGACGAACGGGTATCGGTCGAAGCTGTGGCCTGCGCAAGCCGGTTTGACCAGTCCTGGAAGCCCACATCGAGGATGTAGCGCTGCCCGGAGCCGCCGCAACGTTCGGCGCATCCGTGGTCACGCCGACCGTGAACGCAGTGTCCCCGGAGCATGCCGCGGTGCAACATGCCCCAGTGCCCGCAGGACGGACACACCACGCTCGGCGCCGGCCGCTCCTCTCGCAACGCCGCCTGCTTGCGCTCACTCATCCCGTGCGGAACCACATGTTCACCAGCCCAGATCAGCGCGTACTTATGAACCGGCAACTCCGAAATCATGATGTGCTGCTCGCCGTTGTGACGGGGCATCTGACCCTCCAAAAGCGACACGGCCGCCGTACCGACGGCATCTGAGGACCGAGACCAACGCGTACGCCAGGTATCGGAGACGGCGCCACGACACGCGCGGCGTCCCGTCTTTGAGCTGGCCCGCCGGGAGACTAAGAAGGTCAATCCCGGAATGGAGCAGAACCGGCTCGTGCTTACTCGGTGGTTAGAGAACCATCGGCCTGACGGCCTCGGCTCCAGTCCGCAAGTGCCCCTGCGGGCTGGACCGGGAGCGTCAGGAACCCGATTCGGCCAGTTCGGCAGCGGCCATGATCTGACGCGCGAAGTGCCGGAGCTGTGCGGGCGTGCCGTGGATCGTGGTCTTGGACACCTGGATCGCGGCCCGCTGGCGGGGGTCGATCACCTCGATGCCGGTCAAGCTGGTCAGCGCGACGAGACGACCCGGGAACCACGACCGCGAGCGCGTCGAGTGAGCCATGACTGTGAACCCTTCTGTATTAATGATGTCCGACATCGCTAATGCAAGCTCCTTCGGACCCTACTGTCAAGCGATCGGCAGGCATTCGTAGAACCCTGCGATCCGCTACCCTCGGTGAGGTGCTGATCCGATGATGCGATCAGCGGCTAGTGCCATCGCGTTGCCGCCCGAGTGCGGCCTCGGTGCACTCGCGGCAATCTGGGTGCACTCCAGGTGCATCTCCGGCGGCGAGCCTGGCGAGCTGGGCGATCACGCGCGACGCTGAACCTGTCGAGACGTAGTGTCTGGAGCGGTTATGACGGAGGGGACACTCTTCAAAGCCCTCGTGGCCCAGCGTCGCTGGACCTACGAGGGGTTTCACACTCAGTTCAAGCTGACTGCTCGGGAGTTGGCTGAGGAAGAGCGGGATCCACGTGTCGAAACGCTGACTGTCGCAGTGCGAACCTTCCGCAACTGGACGTCGGGCCAGGTGAAGACACTTCCGCAAGCTGACCAGTGCCGCGTCCTCGAACGCCTCTTCAACCGCCCGGTCGAGGAGCTGTTCGCCAAGGCCTCGGACGCTTCAACGGCTGCCGAGCCCTGGGAAAGCGGTCTTGTCCTGCCGTCCCGGAGCTTGGAAGTTGTACGCGCGGAGCCAGGGCAGGACTTGAAGGGTCAGCTCGAAATGGCAGCGCGCAGAGCCCAGCGTTTCGCCGAGTTCGCGGAAGCGAGCGGCGTGGGAAACAACACGATCGAGAACATCCAGTTCGAGCTTCAGCGGCTCGCGACCGACTACACGCAGAAACCGCTGGCCCTGATCCTCAACGACCTGATCGACGTCCAGAACGAGACGTTCCAGTACTTGGAACAGCGCCAGCGTCCTGAGCAAGCGCGTGAGCTGTATCTGCTCGCTGCGATCGGCACTGGCATGTTGGCGAAGGCCAGCCACGACCTTGGGGATCCCCGGTCAGCGATGACCCACGCGCGCACCGCCGTGATCTGCGCGGAGAATGCGGCTCACGACGGCATGCAGGGTTGGATACGCGGCTTGCAATCGATGGTCGCGTACTGGGCTGGCCAGCATCAGACCGCCATCAAGTACGCGCGTATGGGGCAACCATTCGCCAGCCGCACCGCTGGCACCGCGCGAATCTGGCTCTCGTCGCTTGAGGCTCGGGCGTGCGCAGCACTCGGCGATGTCGAGGGAACGCAGTCCGCGATTCTGAAGGCGGAATCGGCCTGGGATCAGACGCTGCCCGATGACTTGGACCAGTACGGCGGGATCCTGACGTTCACTCGGCCACGGCAGCTCTACTACGCGGCGGACGCGCTGGTTTGGCTGCCGGGCGAAGCAGTCGATTCCGAGTCTGCGGCTGGCATCGCGCTGAGCGCCTACGAGGATGCGCCAGCCACCATCAGAAGCTTCAGCGACGAGGCGGGGACAAGGACCGACCTCGCCTTGGGCCGCCTAGCGAACGGCGAGTTGGAGGGCGCGGTGGACGCGCTCGGGCCGGTATTCGACCTCCCCGCCGAGCGACGGATCAACGGCATTCGGACGAGCATGATGCATGTCCACGAAGCGCTCCGCGGTGCCGCCTTCCGGCAGGTCTCCGGAGCCGCCGACATTCGCGAACAGATCGAGGACTTCTGCCAGACTCCTGCTGTCGCGGCGCTGCCCCGCTGATCCGCTTCTGCTTCACCCACCTCGGCCAGCCGTCTACGCTGGACCCGTGCCCTACGCTGGAATGGAATGTTCAGCTATGGCCCGAGAACAGCTCTTTTGGGGGTTAGCTAGTTGGATCGCGAGCTTAGCTCCTCGATCGCCATCGTCGGCGCCGGCACCCGCGGTGTCAGCCTCGTCGAGCGCATCGGCGCCAACGTGCCTGAATTGCTGCCTGGGCAGCACATCGACCTGTACCTGATCGACCCGTACCCGGCTGGGCCAGGGCGGGTTTGGAGGGTTGACCAGCCGCCCGTACTTCAGGCGAACTCGATAGCTGGAAACCTCACGATGTTCACGGACAACAGCGTCGTCTGCGAGGGGCCGATCTGCCCCGGGCTGTCGTTTCCGGAGTGGGCGGAGGCCGTTCGCTCGGGGCTGTACGACGCCCCCGAAGACCCGGAGTTGATCGCTGAGGTCAAAGAGCTGGGGGAATGGAGTTACGCGAGCCGCAGGCTGGTGAGCGCGTACCTGACGTGGGCGTTTGCCGAGATTCGTGACCGGTTGCCGCTCTCTGTCGCGCTGCACGTGATCGAGGACAAAGCGGTAGATGTCGCGGACCTTCCGACCGGCCAGCAGTCGGTCATGCTGACCAATCACGCCCCGATCGTCGTCGACGCCGTCGTCCTGGCCGTCGGCCACCTCGATGCGAGGCTGGCGACGCGCGAAGCGGCGCTTCAGGATTTCGCGGAGGAGAGGGATCTCTTCTACGTCCCGCCGGCGTATTCCGCCGACGTGAACCTGTGCACCGTCGAGCCTCGCGAGACGGTCATCATCCGGGGATTGGGGCTCGCGTTCATCGACTTCACCGCGATGCTCACCGAGGGCCGGGGCGGTTCATTCCGCGAGCGCGCGGATGGATCACTGGACTACATCCCGTCGGGCAGCGAGCCGGTGATCGTGGCAGGCTCGCGCCGAGGGGTTCCCCATCACGGCAAGCCGAACTACCGGCTGACGTCGCCTCCGGCGGACCTGCCGCGGTTTCTAGCCGCGGAGGAACTGGCTACCTCGGCCAGCCTCAACTACGACCGTGACGTCGCGCCGCTCGTCGTCAAAGAGATCGCGTGGGCGTACTACCACGAGTACCTGCATCAGCATGGCATCGAGCCCGCGGCGCTTGACGACTTCGCGGCGCGGTTCGCAGGCGCGGCCTGGGGGTCAAGCAAGATGCGTGCGCTCATCGCGGAGTTCGTTCCCGACCCACGCGAGCGCTTTGACTTCGATGCTGTGGTTCGGCCGTTGAGTGATCAGAGTTTCGAACCGGAGCAGTTACAGGACTGGGTCCGGGGCTATATCCGAGGTGACCTCTCGCGACGACTTGACCGTCGTTACGCCGCGGACCTCTGCATTGTCCACGGGGTCGAATCGGTGTTGGAGCAGCTGACGGACGAGGTGATGCTGTCACACCTGGACCCGCAGGACGTCCAGGACCGGGTAGATGCTCAGCTGGCCAGTCTCGCGAAGCAGGTGGGCTCAGGTCCGCCGGCCACGCGGCTGCGGCAGCTCATCGCCTTGTCTGAAGCGGGAATCGTGCGGTTCCTCGGAGCCGGGATGTGGGTCGAGGCGGACCCGGCAACCGGGCTGTTCCGTGCGGGAAGTGCGAGTAGCCCGGAAACCGTCACGGCCCGAACGCTGATTGAAGGTCGACTGCCAGACGCGACTGTGTCACGGTCTGCCGACGAACTGGTCCGCGCGCTACACAACCGTGGTGAGCTTGCCGAGCAGGTTCTGCCCGGCCCTGGAAACCGGTCCTATGTCCGTGGCCAACTCCTGGTGAATCGCTCTGACGGCCGCGTTCTATCTGCGGCCGGCACTGCACACTCGCGCCGGTACGCGCTCGGGTCGTACACGACGTCTGGCGCGCAGGCGGCGTTCATCTTCCCTGGACGGAACTCGCTCATCCTCCGGCAGAACGACGTCACGGCACGCCAGCTCCTAAAAGGACTCGCGGATCAGGGTTCTACCGCCAACGGCGAGCGGGCCGTTATGGTCAACTCATGAACCCGATCACGCTCGAAGGCCCGCGGCTCACGTTCCGCGAGCTTCGCGAGGACGATGTCGACGCGTTGTTCGAGATCTACGGAAGTGAGGTCGCGACCGAGCATCTGAGCTTCGACCCACGTCCCCTCGACTCCGTCGCTAGCGTCATCGCGAGCGGGATCGCGGACACTCAGGTTGACCCACGCACCGTCTACGCGCTCGCTGTGACGCTGAAGGAAGACCCGGGCCTGATCGGCTACGCCCGGTTGGCGCTTGAAGCACATCGCGCCGGCCAGATCGGCTTCGCCCTGAACCCGTCAGTGTGGGGACAGGGCTACGGGACCGAGACTGTGCGATTGCTGCTGCAACTCGGCTTCGATCAGCTCGGGTTACACCGCATATGGGGAGCACGGTCGCCGAAGAATGCTGCCTCGGCCAGGGCCATGAGCGGGAACGGGATGGTGGAAGAGGCCCGAATCCGGGACCACGTCTTCACTCATGGGGCATGGCGCGACTCAATCACCCACGTGATTCTTGAAGACGAGTGGCGACAGCCTGAACGATGAGGTCAGGCCACGATCCGCCGGCCAGCCTCATCTCTCACGAGAACGCCCATCTTCTCCAGCTCAGCAAGTGCACGCCGGACCGTAACACGGCTCATCTCGAAGCGTTCGCAAAGCGCGAGTTCGGTAGGCGTCCGGGCCCCAGGAGCTAGTCGACCCTGCCACACGTCATCACGGATCGCGGACACGATTTGCTCGTACCGCGCGGTCGCTGCTTCGTAATCGCCGGCAACTTGGCGGCGGCGGCCGGGACGGTTCACCAACACGCCAATTCGTTCCAGCTCGGCCAATGCTTCGCGAACTGCATAGCGGGAGAACCCAGTCGCCGCAACCAAGTCGGCCTCGGAGGGAAGGTCCGTGCCGGAGGGATGCATACCGTTCGTAATGTGGGCGCGGATGCGGTCAAAGGCGGTGGCGAGGTCCGTGCCCTGGTCCTTGTCCGCGAATCGGCGCCGCCGGCCCTGACCACCTCCGATCGTCGTACCGCGGGCGTCGAGCAGGGCAAGCGCACGGCGGGCAGTACCTACCGCCACTCCGAACTCAGCGCTGAGGTCGCCAGCAGACGGGACGAGATCGCCGGGCGAGTAGGTACCTTGGGCGAGGCGCTGCTCTAGCGCTGCGGCGACTCGCTCCGTCGTCAATGTCATCGTCGGGCTGTCCTCCACGCGGCTAACCTTGAGACCTCAAGGTGAGCTTACCGAGGTGTGGCAAATAACCGCAGGTGACGACCCCACGCAACCACTACGACTTGTATCAGCTTGGATCCCTTCTTCCTAGTTTGTCCTGCCACTTCGTCAGCGTGCTGACCAAAGCACTCAAGCTGGAGTTTGACCCCGAGCGTTGAGGGGCGCCTAGCTAGTCAGTGGTCGCCTTACGTCCCGACCCGGGCGACTACGCGCGAGCCGCGTAGGTCTCACCAGCGTGTGATCACTTTCCAGGACGTGTTCGAGCTGCGCGCGTCCGGGACGCAAGATCGGCATTCGCAGCATGGACGGTGAACACCCGTCGTACCGTATGCGTATGGCCGCATCGAACCCGCCCCGATCCCGAACTCCGTACAAAGCGGTTCGGGAGATCCTCGCCGCCGAAGTCGGGTTCGTGTGTCCGGTTCCCGATTGCGAGAGTCCGTTCCTGAGCTGGCACCATTTCGATCCGCCATGGCGAGTCGAAAAGCATCACCGACCTGAAGGCATGATTGCGCTTTGCGTTGAGTGCGCTGGCCACGCGGACAGCGGCGGATTTACAGATGATCAGCTCAGGGAGCTTAAGAGGGTCGGAATCGAAAATTCCAAGAAGCTACGCGGTCGATTTAAGTGGCTTCGCCAAGATTTGGATTTCGTTTTCGGCAATTTGTGGTTCCATGAAACACCCAACCTTGTACTCCTTCACGGTGAGCCCATCGTTTGGTGGCGCCGCGTTGACGGCATGATTCGAATCAGCTTGAAGCTGCCTGGGCCGGAGGGCTGGAGGTTCGTCATGGAAGACAATGCCTGGACGGATCTCGCTGATGCGACGCGAGTAACGTGCCCGCCTAGGGGGCGTGAATTGGAAGTGGTCTACCCTGACGGCGACTTCATTAAACTTGAATTTAGAGAAGTACCCTCTCGGGAAGAGGCCGCCAACCTATTTGGGGAAATCCCATCGCGGGCGCAATTTCCAAGTACGATCCTAATGGTCGGGCTCCGGCTCCAGGAATTTGGCCTGGACTTGCAGCACGGCAAGACGAATCGCGCGGGATTCCTGAACATCGGCGGCTATATGTATTCTGGTCACTGTCAGAACGGGTTGCCCCTTCCCATGCCGATCATTCGCTGACGTACCGCCGCGTGCGGTCGGCGGGTAGTCGCGCCCGCCACGTGCCCGTATGAAGCGGATCTCGCGGTGACTGGCGGACACTCAAGGGCATCACGTCGGAGGCGAGCAGGTCAGCGGGTTTGCGTGCTCGGATAGTTGATCTACGAGGGCATAGTCAGGGCTTTACAAACAGGGGGCGAGCCGACCGGGCGGTAGCCGCCCCCTGCACCATCGGCTCTGCCCTGCACCGCAGCCCAATGCGACCGAACCGCAGTCACCCCAAGACTCTTAATTGTGGTGATTTCTGACAGGCTCACCAGTAGCAAGCTCAGCTGGGGTACTGGAGGACGAGTCTCTGCCACTCAGGGCAGGCTCGATGATCGCGCTCCCCGGGCGCTCCCTGGCGGGTCGCTTGCACGGCTCGTTCCTTCATTTGCTGGTCACAGCCCTGATGATCAGGGCGGCGAGGCGTCTGTAAATCCGTCGCGAAAGCTACCCAGGTTCGAATCCTGGACCCGCCACTTGGTTTGATCGCAAGGCGAAGTGCTCGTTAGGGCCCGGTACCGACTACATCGGTACCGGGCCCTAAGCGTTGGCTGGAAGTACTCGCACCTTCGGCGCCTACCGAGTCGACGGCGCCAAGGCTCACAGTCAAGCTACGAGCACGTTTCCTCAGTATGAGTCGAAGCCATCCAGGTTATGAATATATAAGAATTTCTGTATTTGTGGTTGAGCGCCGAGGCAGATTACTTTAGCCCCATCGGTCATGTCGATTGGGCGCCGGCAGGTGACAGAGCGGCTGGTCAGAACGGTGAACGCGGTTGCGGGCACTCGGCAAACGGCATGACATGCGACTGCTGGGAATCAACTGCAGGCTAGTCGGGCATCTGGATACAGAGAATAAGGGGCGGCCCCGAGACCCCTGGCAGGAGCATTCGGGACCGCTGGCCGCGCGATCCAGAGCGGAGGGACTTGGCCGGGCAAGGCCAGGTCCCTCTCGCCCCTAGCGGAGGGCGTGAAGCACTGGAATCGCCGCCAGGACGGCGGCTATGACCGCCGCCGCTGCTCCCACGACGTTGGACCACCCAGCAAGGCTGTCGCTCGGTGGCTTCCAGTGTGACCCGTCAGGATCGTGCGGCGGGTGATCGTCCTCCGGCGTGGCGCTCTCCGGATTCTGGTCTGGCTGCTCCCGTACCGGCTGGACGCCGTCCGGAATCGGACCGTCGATCACACGCACCTCCTGTAGGAGACCAGGCATGTCGCTCGACACGCCCATGACCCGTCGCCCTGCGGCGCACGGGTCATGTCTCAGGCCCCGTGGTCGCTCTCGGAGGTTGCGCGAAGAATCTACCGCAGTAAGCACCCGTCATGACACGCACAGTGAAGCACCGCCCTGCGATGCTTATTGACGACCAGGCAGCTTGCATGAATCAACGCCAGGGCTGAGGGCTCCGCCTTCAGCCTGATGGTGTGGACGTTGGCAATTGTGAGCCAGCTACGGCTGGGGTTCAGCTGCCGCAGTAGTGAAGGCTGCTGCCGCGGCGGTGGTCAGGGTGCGGTAGCGGAGGGGGGCCAGGGTGGGGGGGAAGTGGCCGGCGCGTTCTAGGCTGATGATGCCGTGGGCGGCGGCCCAGAGGATGTCGGTGATTTCGGTGGGGTCGGAGTCGGGGTGGAAGTGGCCGGTTTCGATGCACCAGCGGGCGGCTTCGTGGAGGACTTGGAGGCTTTGTTTGGCGGCCGCGGTGGTTTCGGGGGCGGGGGTGAAGCCGGGGATGCCGGGGCCGTGCATTACGTCGTAGAAGTTTGGTTCGCGGAGGGCGTTTTCGCGGTAGGCGCGGCCTAGGGCTGCGAGGTATTCGGCGGGGTCGTCGCCGCGGGGGACTGCGTCCAGGTGGCGTTTGAGGCGGGCGAAGCCCTCCAGGTAGAGGGCGGTGGCGATGGCGTCCTTCGAGCCGAAGTGTTTGTAGAGGACCATGGTGGAGCAGCCGGCTTCGGTGGCGATGCGGCGCATGGTCAGGGCGGCCGGCCCTTCGGCGGCCAGCAGGCGGGCTGCGACGTCCAGCAGTGACGCCCGCAGTACCTCCTGGCCGCGGGCCTGGGCCCGGGCGTAGACGCCCGGGGCTACGGGCTCGTAGCTGTCGGCCGTTTCCGGGTTCTCTGTCATTTCCGTACCCCGCGCTGTTCGAGTCTGCTGGTCGGGCTTCCGGTCATCGCCTCACTGCCAGATCGGCAGTGGACGGTAGATCGGGATACCGGCCTCGGTGAGGGCTTCTCGTCGCCGAAAATACTCGTCCCCCATCGGGTCCACGCCGAGCAGGGGCATCGCGCCGCGCCAGATGGTGACGTCTTCGGGGGCCAGCTTCTCGGCGGCGGCGAAGTGGTCGGCGGCTTCGGCGGGGTGGTCGGAGCGGTGCAGCCACAGGGCGAGGGCCGCTTCGGTGCGGGCCTGCTGCTGGGTGGCGGTCACCTGGGGTGCGTGCTCGGCGACCTCGTCGGTGGTCAGGCCGCCTTCTCCGGCGCGGACCCAGCGCTCCAGGGCCGCCAGCGCCTGCGCCGAGTCCAGGCCGCTCATCGAGCGGAACAGGTCGGTGGCGAACTGGGTGTCGTTGGGGCGGGCGACCTTGCCCTCCTCGTCGATCCACACCACGGTCGGCACGTTCAGGACCTGGTAGCGGTCCGCCACACTGCCGTCGGCGTCGATCAGGGCCGGATGTGTCGCCTTGGCTTCGCGGATCCACGGCTCGGCGTCGGCGGGCTGCCGGTCGATCGCAATGCTGACCACGGAGAAGCCGTGCGGGCTCAGTGCGAGGTGCTGCCGCTCCCACTCCGCCAGGTCGTACCGGCATCCGCACCACGACGCCCAGAACACGAGCGCCACCTTCCGGCCGCGCAGTGAGCTCAGGGTGTGCGGGACGCCGTCGACGTCCGGCAGCTCGAAGTCCGGCGCCAGGCCGCCGGCCAGGGCGGACTCCCGCTCCGCGACCGACACTCCCAGCGCCGCGACGCCGAGCGCCGGGGCGGCCGCGTACGGGCGGTCGACCAGGTCCGCGAAGGCCGCCAGCTCGACCCGGTCGCCGTCGCGTTCGACGCTCTCGGCGACCCGCGCCGGTATGCAGACGTCGCCCCGGCACCAGCCCTGGGGTTTGCGCTCCCAGCCCAGGGCTTCGGGGATATCGGAGACCGCGACCAGGATCTCGCCGTCCGCGGCCAGCTCCGCGTCGACGACCGTCGGACGGTGGTCGTCCAGGATCGTGAAGTTCATCGCGGCCTCCCTGCCATCGATAACGTTGTTACAAGAACGATAACGTCGTTATCGCGGGAAGGCAACAGGATCAGTGCAGGTCTGTCGAGATCACTCCGCGGTCCTGGTGAACGACATGCGCCAGTTGTGGACCCATGTCTCGCCGTCGTCGTAGGAGAACGACTGCTCCCACTGCGCGGTGTCCTGGTTGAAGACGTTCCAGTCGAAGCGGACCTTGATCGGCTTGCCTTGAAGGACCTCGTCGCCGAAGAACTCGCCGTGCGTCCCGGTCCAGCGTCCCGTCACCCCCGCGTCCAGGTGTCCGGGCGCGGAGGTCGAAGCCCACCAGATCCGCCACAAGCCGGCCTCGACGTCGAACAGCCGCACCGACATCCCCTGGTAGGGCTTGCCTCTCGGCCCCTTCTCGATCGTGACATTGTCGACATTGCCGAGTCCGCCGAGGGTCTGGATCATCCACTGCGTGCTGTCGAACTCCACCCACTCCGTGCAGGCCGGGTCGGCGAAATCGGCCAGCATCAGGTGGTGCACGGCCCAGGTGCCGACCAGGAAGTCGAAGTCGTGGCGCCCGTCGGTGGCGCGGTCCTGGGAATCCTGCGAGCCCTGGGAGGACTGCGAGGGCTGCGAGGACTGGGCGAGCTGAGCGGGCTGCGAGTACTGGGTGTCTGCGGTCATGACTTCACGATGCGGCATGACCGCTGACATCTTCTGTCAGTGATGTGGGGGCAGTTCGAATCAGCTGCTGGAATCAGCGCGCCCGCGACAAGAACTGCCCGCCGAACTCGGAACGCGGCTGCGGCACCGAGACCTGCCGCACCGCCATCCCGCCGAGGTTCACACCCCGCGCGACGAAACGCCCCAAGAGTCGCGCGGTCGCCAACGCATCGCCCAAAGCGCTGTGCGCGTCGGTCAATTCGATACCGACAGCGTCGCAGCAGTCTGCGAGCTTGTAAGAGGGCCCCGGAAGCAGGGCCTGCGAGGTGCGCAGCGTGCACACTCCCCCGGCGATCTCCGGCGAGTTCAGTCCCATCCGCGCGAAGTGGGAGACGAGGAACTTGGAGTCGAACGGCAGGTTGTGGGCGGCCACAATGCGATCGGTCAGCAGCGAGTGCAGTTCGCGGCCGACGTCCTCGAAGCTCGGCGCCCGCGCCACCATGTCGCGCGTGATGCCGTGCACGCGCGTCGCACCGACCCCGGAGTTCGGGCGGATCAGGCTGTCCCAACTACCGGTCACCGCACCTGTGAGGTCCACATGGACGATCGCGATCTCCACGATCTCCGCGACCGGCGGGTGGAAGCCCGAAGTTTCGACATCGACGACTGCGTATCCGTTCACCCACCTATCTTCGAGGGCGCACACACCTCAATGGCGTAGGCGCGCCTCCCGATTCGGGCTCGATCAGAACTCGGGCTCGATCAGAACCTCGATCAGAACACAGTCAGCGCGCCAGCAACGCCAGAGCCGGGACGGCGAGCAACGCACAGATCGGCACGTTCACCTTCCAGTACCGCACGAACACCGCGATGAACTCCCGGATCGTCGCGCTGGGAAGGAAATACCCGGCCGTCGGCGACCCCACCACCTGGGCTGGGACTCCGAGGTCGCTGGCGATCAACGCCGCGCGGTAGCTGTGGAAATCGTTGGTGACCACGACGGACCGGAATCCCTGAGGCTTGGCCTCCCGCATCAGTCGCGAGCTGAAGATGAGGTTCTCCTCGGTCGTCCGCGACTGGTCCTCCAGGATCAGCCGCTCGGCCGGGAACCCCCGCTCCACAAGGTACTTCGCCATCGCCTCGGCCTCGGAGAGCCGCTCGTCGGTGCCCTTCCCGCCGGAGACGATGAGCATCGGCTGCTTGCGCTCGTCGAGCAACGCGAACACCGCGCGGCCTCGCTCCAGACGACTGGCCAGCAACGGCGAAACCTTCCGTCCACCAAGCAGGCCGGCGCCGAGCACGACCACGAAGTCCGCGCCGCGCCACACCGGCATCCGCCGATACACGAAGCCGTAGCTGAGGTAGCAGAAGAACAAGAACGCCACGTAGCCGACCACGAGCACCGCGCCGGCCGACAGCGCGATGAAGATGTGGTGCCGCGTCCCCGCGGCCAATGCCAGCAACAGAAGCAGGCCGACGATGCCGACCGCGCACACCAGCGACAGCAAGTTGGAGGCGTTCCGCCCCTCCCTGCGGAGCATGGTCAGGCCGTTGAGCGTCAGGAACCAGACCAACGCCAACAACCCCAGCGTGGGCAACAGGATCACGGTGCCGATCGCCAACTTCCGCCCCATCCCGGAAGTCTGGGACAGCCCGGCCACGAGCCCCAGCGCCAGAAACAACAGGGCCGACCCCAGGTAGACAGCGTTACGGAACCGTCGCGGGTCGCGCATCACCGAACGGACGAGGAGGATCGCAAAAAGCACGGCGACCAGATAAGCGATCAGAGTGGTTCCCAAGGATGCGGGCCGGGTGTGCCGACGGGTTGTCCTGACCAGGCAATTTTAGGTCGCCGGTAAGGACTGCGCGTCGGCCACGAGACCCACGGCTCTCATCCTCGGGAGCGATTCCTGGATCAGCCTCCGCGCCGATCCGGGATCGCGGCCCTGTTCAAAGCCACAGCGCCAGTTCGATTTCATGGCACCGTTTAACCCCACAGCACTTGTTCAAGCCTTTCGCGCCGGTCAAAGACCGCGACACCGGCGCTGGCACCGGTAAAAGGCCGCAGTCGCCGCTCAAAGTCGAAGCGCGCCAGCTCAAGGCCGGAGCCCAGGATCAAGGCCGAAGCGCCGGATCAATGTCGGAGCGCCGGCTCAAGGCCGCAGGCAGGCCCCCGCTCAAGGCCGAAGCACAAGCCGCACCGGGTCGCCGACCTTCTTGTCCAGCCGCTCCACAGCCTCAGCGGCCTCCTCCAAGCCCAACACCCCGGAGATCGACGCCGAGAAGTCCAGCCGTCCGCCCGCCTGGAGCTTGATCAGCTGCGCGACCGCCTCCGGCTGCGACCCGTAGTGCCCGAGCAACTGGTGCTGCGCGGCCTGGAACCGGGTGCTGTTCTCGATCGTGATCGGCTGGCCGCTCAAGCCGATCAGGACCAGCTTCCCGCCCGGGGCGAGCAGCCGCAGCGCCTGCTCCCGCACCGGGGTCACCCCGGCGAAGTCGAACGCGAACTCCAGGCCGAGGCCGCCGGTCAGGTCGCGGATGGTGGTCCGCAGATCCGGATCGGCCGAGTCCACAACGACATCGGCGCCATAAGCGAGCGCGCGCTCGCGAGCAGCGGGCGACGGGTCTATGGCGACGATCGGGCAAGCCCCGATCGCCCGCAGCAGCTGCACTCCATGCGCACCGAGGCCGCCGATGCCCCAGACGCCGACCGACTGCGCCGGGCCGACGTGCGCGGTGGTGGTGACGGCGCCCCACGGCGTGGAGACCGCGTCCGGGATGATCGCGCCCTGCTCGAACGGGATCGAGTCCGGCAGTGCGACCAGGGTGTCCTGGCGGGCCAGCGCGAACTCGGCCCATCCGCCGTCGTAGTCGACGCCCCGGGTCCACACCACGCCGTCCCGGAACTCTCCGGCCTGCAACACCACGCGGTCACCGGCCTTCCACCCGGTGACGTCCGGACCGGTCTCGGCGACGGTGCCCGCCACCTCGTGGCCCAGGGTGACGGTGTCCCCGGCGAGGTGCGGCGGACGGCCGAGGTGGCCCTGGATCAGGTGCACGTCGGACAGGCACACCCCGGCGGCCTCGACCTTCACCAGCACCTCGCCGGACCCGGGCGACGGCTTCTCGACGTCCTCGACGCTCAGCGTCCCGGTGGGCAGGTGCAGACGTGCGGCACGCATCGTCGCCATGACGCACTCCTCTCGCATGTCACAGGCTGCGGCTCGGCATTATTGCAAGTCGCCTTGCATTGGACGCTACGCCCCCGATCGAGCTAATGCAAGATCGCTTGCGTTGCGTGGACCGAGGGCGGCTACTACGGTCGGTACCCGTGAGCAGGCAGGAAAAGTCCGGAACAGCGGAGACGGCAGCAGCGACGGCAGCGAAGACCGCAGCGGAGCCTCAGACAAAGAACCAAACAGAGCCGCTGAAGGAGCCCCCCAAAGCACCGCCACTGCGCCGCCGCGGCGAATCGATGCGTCGAGCGGTCTTCGACGTCGTGGTCCGCCTGCTGACCGAGCAAGGATCGGAGGCTGTGACGATGGCCGGCGTCGCGGCGGCGGCCGGCGTCCACGAAAGCTCGCTCTACCGGCAGTTCGGCACCCGCGAAAAGCTCATCTACGAGGCCGCGACCCGCTATTCCGACGAAGCCTTGCCGCCGCTTCCGGCCGGCGAAGACATCTCCGAGGATCTGCGCGCGACAGTCAGAGCTCTGATTGACTATCTGAACACGCCACAAGGGTCCGCACTCGTCCGGCTCAGCACCCTGACCGTCTCACCGGAATTCGACCGCGAGCGCACCGCCTACTGGCATCAGCGACTGGACCGCGCGGCCGACGTCGTCCGGCACGGCATTGCAACCGGCCAGCTCCGCGCCGACACCGACCCGACGCTCGTCGTCGATGCCCTTTCCGGGCCAGTGCTGGCACGCCTTGCCCTGTTCCACGAAGTCATGGCGATAGAGGACGCGATGCGGCTGGTGGACCAGGTACTACGCGGGGTAACGGCATAGCGCAACGAGAAACACAGCCGCTCGCGCAGATTCAGCAGATCCATACGCAACGACGGGCCCACTCGCCTTCACGGTCAGCGTTCTGCATCGCATCACCATGACAGACGAGCGGGCCCGCGTCGTCGGGTCATCTCACGAGCCGGAAGGCCACGTGATCTGGGTCGACTTGTAGTAGTTCACGCCCATCGCGGCCCAGCGTGGACCCTGGGCCCCGAGCCGCTGGTCGAAGGACGTGGTGTTGTGTGTGCTGTACTGCGACCAGCCAAGTTCCATCAGCGCGGGCAGCCGCGGGAACGCCATCTGGTCGATGTCGGCACTGGTCACGATCGTCTCGGTCCAGAGCGGCGCCTCGACGCCCGCCACCGAGGATCCGGTGACGCCGGACACGTAGTTGCCCGGGTCCCAGCCATAGGCGGTGTTGACCTCGACATAGCCGGCCCAGTTCTGGCCGAGCTTTGTCTTGCGCGTGTACTTCATGTCCAGGTAGGCATGGTTCGCCGGGGACATGACGACCTTCGTCCCGTTGGCGGCAGCGGCCGCCAACGCGCTGTTCGACTTGTTCGTGTCCCAGAACTGCGCGAGCGTCGACGAGGCCAGCGGAGCCGCGGCGATGTTGTGCCAGCCCATGACCGCCTTGCCGTGCGCGGCCACGATCGGCTGCACCTTGTTGATGAATGTCTGATAGTCGCTCGCGGATGTGGAGCTGGCCTCGTCACCACCGATGTGGATGTAGGGGCCGGGGGTCAGCGCCGCCAGTTCGCCGACCACCTGGTCGATGAACGTGTAGGTGAGCGCGAGCGAGACGCACAGCGAGCTGAAGCCGACATCCGTACCCGTATACAGCCCGGGCGCGACGCCGTTGCAGTTCAGCGACGCATACGACGACAGCGCCGCGTTCGTGTGCCCCGGCATGTCGATCTCCGGCACGACGGTGATGTAGCGAGACGAGGCGTAGGCAATGATCGCCTGGTAGTCAGCCTGCGTGTAGTAGCCGCCGGCCCCTCCCCCGACCTCGGTGCTGCCGCCGTGGGTCGCCAGGTTCGGCCACGAGTTGATGACGATGCGCCAGCCCTGGTCGTCCGACAGGTGCAGGTGCAGGTAGTTCACCTTGTACAGCGCCATCTCGTCGATGTAGTGCTCGACCTGCGCGACGGAGAAGAAGTGCCGCGCAACGTCGAGCATCGCGCCCCGGTAGCCGAAGCGCGGCCAGTCGGTGATGGTGCCGCCGGGCACCGTCCACGGCCCGGGCTTGACCGCTGAGCTCATCACGGAGGCGGGCATCAGCTGGAGCAGCGTCTGCACGCCGTGGAACAAGCCAGTGGCCTGAGTCGCGCGGATCACGACACCGGTCGGCGAGGACACCAGCTGGTAGCCCTCGGTGCCGACGCTGCTCGGCGCGCCGGACAGCGACAGCGCGATCGTGCCCGGCGTGGTCGCGCCGACGGTCAGCGGCAAGGCATAACCCGTGGATTTGCGCAGGATCGCCGCGAGGTAGCCGCCGACGTTGGCGTCGTCGGAAGTGACGGTCGCGGACGAGGCCAGCGTGAAGGTGGTACCGGTGGCGACCTCGCTGGCCGGCGCCGGGACCACGACGTTGGGGAAGGTCGCGGCGGCGATCGCCGGGGCCGGGGAGCCGAGCACGCCGCCGAAGCCCGTGGCGGCGACGACCACGGCCGCCAGCAGGGCCCTGCGAATCCGGGACCGGAGCCGCCTGGAGACGGCTCGGCCCGGGGCGTGAGGAGTGATGGGGGAAGCGGAAATGGGGGTGGCGGTGGAGTCGCTCATGACGCCACCACATCGATCTTCGGCATGTTCCATCCCGAGACGCTGACCACCGGTGTCGCTCCTTGCAGGTCGGCCGAGCTGTAGGAAGCGATGACGGTCTGCGACTCGCCGGGCATCAGGGTGATGTCGTTGTCACCCCAGATCGACGTGCGCAGCTCGTTGTCGCCGCTGAGCTCGGTGCCCGACGCCGTACCGCGCCGCAGATCGGCGCGCAGGAAGAATCCGACGGTCGTGGACGAGTTGTTGGTGATGGTGACGGCGACCTGCTTGTCCGATCCTGCCGGACCGGCGGCGTTCGACGTCACGGCGGACACTGCGAGCGAGGTGTTCGACGGCAGGGATTGCAGGGCCTTGAGATTGGCGTAGGACGACATGCTGGCCTGCGGATTGCCGATGGTCTTGTTCCAGTTGACGGAGTCGGCGGTGGTCGGGAGCCAGTAGACGTTGCGGTTGACGACGGTGCCGTTCTGGCGCACCAGCAGTTCGACGAAGTACACGGTGCCGGAGGCCGTCGGGGTGGTGGGCGTGAGGACACCGTTGGCGACCTGCTGGGAAGCCAGGGAGAGGGTGCCGGAGGTGCGATCGTCCAGGAGCGCGCCGGCGGTGTTGTAGACCTTTGATTCGACCGTGACGCCGGCCTGGGTGGTGCCGGAGAGGTTGTCGACGGTGACTTTGCCGGTGTCGAGCTGGTACAGCGCGTGCAGCGGCTTGTCGGCCTGCTGGGCGCCGAAGAAGGAGCCGGCCTGGTCGTAGTCGTTGTTGTAGAGCGACCAGAGCAGCGTGGGCCAGCCCTTGTTCATCTGCCAGTAGATGGTGCCGGTGGACGGGGCCGAGGTGTTGGTGGAGTGCGCGATGAAGGCTTCGAACTGTGCGCGGGTGTCCTCGTAGTTCTGGACCTGGGCCTGCTGGACGTACTGGGCCAGGCTGCTCCAGGTGCCGTAACGGCTGCTCAGTGCGGTGTCGAAGTTGTAGAGCGTGCCGAAGTGGTAGCCGGTGTGCTTCGTGCCCTCGTAGTTGTTGTGGTACTGGTTCGCGCCGGTGCTTTGCCACAGGGCGGATTGGTCGGAGGCCGACAGGAAGCGGTTGATCGAGTCCAGGGTCGGGACGGTGTTGCCGCCACTCTGTTCGGAGTCGAAGCCCCATGCGCCGCCGGCGTTGGTCAGGTCTCCGCTTCCGGTGTGGGTGGTGTCGTACCAGTAGCTCGGCGGGACCCAGTCATAAGGGCCCTCCTTCTCTCCGGAGGCACCGAGCTGTGGACTCGATTTGTACTCGGCCGAGGAGATGAAGGGGCCGGCGTAGTCGGCGGCCGCGAAACCGGCCAGGGCCAGCGATTCTTGATTGGCGGTCGGAGCGTTGTCGCTCCACTGGAAGCTGAAGACGCTGGGGTGGTTGCGGAGGACGACGCCCTGGGCCTGGGCCGAAGCCTGATAGACCGCGTTGTCTGCGGCGGTGTAGGTCGTTGTCTCCCAGAAGTCGCAGCACTGGTAGCCGGCGTTGACCAGGATCCCGGCGGCGTCCATCTGCTGGTACCAGTCCGGCGGCATCAGGTGGCCTTCGAGGCGGATGCTGTTCAGGCCCATCGCTTTGATGACGCCGATCTGGCGGGCTGTGTCGGCGGGGTCGTAGCGCAGGAAGAGATCCGGATCCCAGCCTCCGCCGCGCATGACGATGGGGACGTTGTTGATTTTGAAGGCACGGACGCCGGAGGGCGCGGCGGAGCTCGCACCGGTCAGGTAGGAGCTGACGGTACGGATTCCGAAGGTCCCGGAGGTGGCGTCGAGTGTCGTCGTGCCCTGTGACACCGAGGTCGCGAGGCTGTAGAGCGGCTGGGCGCCGAGCTGGTAGGGCCACCAGATCCGCGGTGCGGTGATCGTGAGGGCGGGGAACGCCGACGGGGTGAAGGTGACGGTGGTCGTCGTGTTGGCGGCGACGGTGGCGTTCTGGCTGACGGTGATCGGGGTGCCGCCGCCGGGCGGGGTCACGGTCGCGGTGACGGTGCCGGTCTGGGCGGTGGCCGAGCTGTTGGTGACGTCGGTCTTGATCGTCAGGGCACTGCTGGACAGGTCGGCGGCGGTGGCCTGGTTGACGTGCGCGTTGCCGACGGCGAGCGGACCGGCGGTGGAGAGCTGGACCGGGAACTGGATGCCGGTGTTGTTGTCCGGCGGGATCTGGCTCCAGTCGACGTTGTCGAGGGTCAGCATCGCGGTGGGGTCGTTGGGGTGCATCTCGATCGCGACGGAGTTGGTGCCGGAGACCAGCTTCGAGGTGATGTCGTAGACGTTCTTGGCGTAGGCGCCGGTGACGGAGGCGGCGACCTGGGAGCCGTTGACCCAGAGGTCGGCGGTGCCGATGACGCCGTTGAGGATCAGCTTGGTGGCGGTGCCGGAGCCGGTGCCGGAGGTCGGGGCTGGGAAGTCGGCGCGATACCACCAGGGGACGGAGAACTGGGCGAGGGTTTCGGGGCCGACCTTGGTCATCTGGCCGAAGCAGGTCTTCATGGTGGTGGAGAAGAAGACGTTCGGACAGGTGCCGTTCTGGAGGAGGGCGTTGATCTCGGTGCCGGGGGCGCCGGCGCCGTCGGCGGCGACGGAGAGCCAGGCGGAGGTGTTGAAGCCGGGGGTGGAGATCTGGGCGCCGGTCTGGGTGGCGGTGGTGGAGGTGAGGACCTTCCAGCCGGTGGTGGCGCCGAGGTTGGTGACGGCGGTGTTGTCGGTGGTGGGGGCCAGGGCGAGGGTGGCGGTGGTGGCCAGGGCGGCGGGGTCGGCGAAGGCGGAAGAGGTGAGCCTTGCCGCGTCGGCGCCTGAGCGGGCTGCCGCCGCGCCAGTCGAGCTTGCGGTGTTCGTGGTGCTCGTGGTGCTCGCTGTGCCCGCTCGGTTCGCCACCGAGCCGAATGCGCTGGTCTGCCAGGCCGTCAGGGCCATGAGGCCCAGGACGGCGGTTGCCCCCGTGAGAGTTCTTCCCCGTGTACGGCGACGTGCCATGGGCGCTCCTGGGTCGGGTGCCACAACGGTTAAGGAAGATAACTTGCCTTACTCGCCGTGACCGTACAACCGCGGTTGCGCATCGTCAATGAGCTGTTTCAGTTCGAGAAGTCCTGCGTCATCCAGACCGTGCCGTTGCTGTCGCGGAAGATGGAGATGCCGATGTGGTGGTAGCTCGTGGAGAGGATGTTGCGGCGGTGGCCGTCGTTGGGCGGCTGCTCGGCGAGCATGCTGTTCGTCAGGCCGATCGCCATCTTGGCGATGGCGTCGTTGGTGTTCGCCACCGGGCCGCCTTCGCCGATGTTCTCTCCGGCAGCGTTCCAGGAGACGCCGGCCGCGGTCTCGCGGTCGCCGAGGGATGCCTCGCCGGGGCATTGGTGGGACAGGCCGCAGCCGCTCGCCATGACCGTGGTGTGGGCCGCGGCGCTCTTGTTGAGGCCGGCGGTGCGGGTGAGGGCCGGGAGTCCTTGGGCGGCGCGGGCCTGGTTGATGACCGCGAGGACTTGGTCCTCGGGGGAGACCTGACCGGCGGGGGTCGCGGTGGACGTCGTGGGCGGAGCGCTGGTGGTCGACGGCGGGGGCGGGTTGCCGGTGGCGGCCGTGGACGGCTTCGCGGAGGTGGAGGGCTTCGTGGCGCCGCTGGTGCGGGGGTTGTCGGGGCGGGCCGAGGGGGCCGTCGACGACTTGCTGGCGGCGGAGGTGGAGGCGGACGCCGAGGAACTCGCGGCGGAGGACGGCGCGGGTGCCGACGACGAGGACGCGTCGGGGGAGGTGGAGCCGGGAACCGCAGCGGAGGAGGAGGTGCCGTCGGTGGCGCCTTGGGCCAGGGCTTCGTTCTTGGGGTTGTCGGCGATGCCGGTGGCTACGACGACGGCGCCGACCACGGCGGCCGTGGCGGCTATGGCGACGGCGGCTTTGGCGGCCAGGTGGGAGGCCGCGGTGCGGGCTGGGGGCTTGGGTATTCGGCGGTGGGAGGTCGGCATGGGTTGGAAGGAGCTGGTGTGCGTTGGGGCAGGCTGCGTTGGCCCGGACTGCATCGCAGTGGGCTGCGTTCCGCCCCCGTGCACGCCACCACCCGCATTCACACCACCGCCATGCAGCGCGCCGCTCTGCCACGCGCTGGCAACCCGCCGATGTACGCCCTCGGCCATCGCGAACGGCACCGGCACCATCGCCAGCCGTACCAACAACCGCTCAGCCGGAACGAAGTCGACGGCGAGCGAGGCACAGGTGTGGCACTGGCGGGTGTGGCGCGCGAATCGCTTCCGCCACACGGCCTCGGGCCGTCCGTGCCAATGCATCGCCAGGTCCGAAAGCTCCAGGCAGATCGGCACCGCGCACAGCGCCCGCACCACCGCCCGCGAGATCTCCAGCTGCGCCTTCATCCGCGCGATCCGCACCGTCACGTGATGCGGATCCAACCCGATCGCGCTGACCAACTCACCGCGCGTCAGATGCCCGGCCTCCACCAGCCACCACAGCGACAGCAGCTCGCGATCATCGTCGTCCAACCACGCGGTGGCCATCGCCACCTCGCGCCGCTGCCCGGTCAACCCGAGCTCGGTCAGCGTCAGATCCGCGAAGTCCGCCCCGGGATCGGCGACGTCCAGCGCCTCCTCCAACGGCCACGGCCGCCCACGATAGCCGCGCACATGATCACGCACCTGGTTCATGGCCACAGCGACCAACCACGACCGGAAGGCCTCCGGATCACGCAGCGTCGGCAACCCCCGCACAACGCGCAGCATCGTCTCCTGCACGACGTCGTCGACATCCGCCGCGACAGGCAACGCCCGCCCGACGACGTTGTAGACCAACGGCAGGAAGTCGGAGACCAGACGCTCCAGGGCGGCGGGATCGCCACCCGCCGCGGCGGTCACCAAGTACGCGTCGGTCTCCGTCGCCATCATCATTCCGGACCTCCAACACCCGACTTTTTTGTTCGGACGTTGGGGAGACGGTACGCGAAGGGGAAGGTCACAGAAATTCTGCTGGGCATTTTTAGCGCAAGTTTTGCCACCCCATTGGCATGGTATGGGTCAGGGCGCCGACTCGGTCGGCGGCCGCGCCCTCACACCAGCTCCCGGAACATGGCCTGGGTCTCGGGATCGGTCGAGTAGAGAACCGTCCCGACCATGCCGCGCGTGAGCAGGACTTTGTACACGTGACGGACCAGCCGGTGGAACTCGTCCGGCGACGCCCTTCGCGCGACCTGCCGGTCGGCGCTGCGGTCCGGGCGCGACACCCATCGGCCGTCCCGCCAGACCAGGTCGTCACCGAAGATGACCCCGTTCCAGTCGTACTCGAAGCCCTGCGCCGTGTAGACACAGCCGACCTGGCCGAACCCGTGCGGATCGGTCGCCCACAGCTGCGACGGCGGCGCGTCCCCGACCCGGCGCTCGCCCCGCACGTTCCACGGCCGGTGCCAGTCCCCGATCTGGACGTCGAGGACCAGTCCGTTCGCCACCGGATCGCTCCACTGCCAACAGAAACCGGCCGTCATCCGGGCGCCGTGCCCCGCCTCGAGATACTTGCCCAGCCACTGCTCGAGCTCCGAGGGGGACTCGGCGAGCAACACTCGGTAGGCGTCCTCCTCGGGCTCCCAGGGGACCGGTCCGCCCTCCTCAAGGCCCAACAGCCGCCGCACCCACATGTCGTACGCCGCGCTGCCACCGGCGCGGAACTGACCGTCCAGATCGACTCGTACCGTCTGGATTCCCGCGTCGGCGGCCGCCGTCTCGATGGCGTCGATGGTTCCGATCTCGCCCGGCCGCACCGCCTGGTGCTCGTCGAGCAGGAACACCGGGACCCTGGCGACGTCGATCAGTTCCTCGACCTGGGGACGACCGGTGCGGAACTCGGCTTTCGTGAACCGGCTCGCCGACGTCTCCCGGATCCGGTGCGCCTCGTCGCAGATCAGGACGTCGATCTCGTTCTTGCGAGCGGCGGCGAAGTCGTTGAAGTATTTGAACAGCGCTTTCACCCGCGGCGCCCGCTCTCCGACGATCTTGCGGAGAGTCAGGGTGAAAGCCCGCGAGCCGGTCGCGTGCACGACCGGGTAGTGAAGACGGCTGAGCTCGCCGAGCAACGACAACGCGATGACGCTCTTCCCACTGCCCGGGCCACCGGAAACGATGACCACCTGCTTCGTGTTCGCCTCCCGCGCGGTGTGCACGGCCCGGTTCACCAACGAGAAGGCGACCTGCTGCTCGTCGAGCAGGACGAACTGCTCGCGGTCCCGCACCTCGTCGGCAGCCAGGTCCATCAGCTTCCGGCTGGGGCTGACCGGGCTGCGCAGCAGCGTGTCGGCGGCGCGGGCGCCGGAGGCCGCGCTCAGCCGCGAGGCGAGGAACTGCTGGAAATCGTCGCGCGAGGACCCGGTGAACAGCCGCCCGGTGTCGTCGGCGACCCGGTCGGCGAGCCACTCCCCCGCCGCCCCGGTCATGTTGTGCAGGTAGGCCGCGCCGGCCAGTTGGACGGCGTCGTCGTCAAGGATCCGGACGAAGTCCCTGAGGTAGCGGCAGTACCGGCCGACCTGGTCCACCGGGTGCAGCTGCTCGCCAAGACCCGGAACGACGCACAGGTCCTCGGCACCGGCCAGTTCTTCGGCCTGCGTCCACTGTTTCAGCTCGACCACGACGTACGACGGTTCGCCGGTCCGCGGGTGGACCCCGCACAGGACCACGTCGGCCCGCTTGCTCGACTGCGGCAACCGATACTCGATCAGCACCTCGACCTTGTCGAGCCCGGCTGCCAGCAAGTCGCTCGCGAGCACCGGCAGGCTCCGGGCCCAGGCTCTGCGTTCACCCTCGCCGGCGGCGCCGCCGTAGGCGAAGAGGAACGCCTCACCCAGCCGGCAGACGAGCGTATCCGGATCCTGACCCGCCTCGGCGGCGAGCGACGCGGCGGGGACGCGGTACAGCGGCAACTGACACCCCTGGGCAACACGGAATGGCTCGTGCGGGTGGGGGCGTATCCACGGTGGGAAGCCCGTCGGGCCGCCGATTCGACGGGTCCAAGACTAGGCCACGGGCAGGTCCGGAGGGGTGATCCCGTGGACCAGTCCGGCCAGGTGTTGACGGGTCTCGGAGTCGGGTGAGTACAGCACCGCGCCGCGCAGGCCACGAGTGAGCAGGATGCGGTAGACGTTGCGCACAAGTTCGTCGAACTTCTGGTCCTTCTGACCGGCCGGGACACCCTGCACGGTCATCCGGTCCTTGTGTTCGTGCCGTCGCGCCACCCAATGGTCGTCGCGCCACACGAAATCCGGACCGATGACGACGCCGATCCAGTCGAATTCCAGGCCGTGACAGGTGAAAACGCAGCCCATCTGGCCGAAACCGAATTCGTCGTCGATCGCCCAGCGTGTCGACGCGGGGGCATCAGCCCTGCGCTTGTGGGCGTTCCACGGGTAGGACCAGACGCCGTCCTCCGTTTTGAGGTGTACGTGGTCCGAGGCCAGCCCGTCGCCCTCCGGGTTGCCGTGTTTCGTCCATTTCCAGCAGAACCCGGCCACCATCCGCGCGCGAAGCCCGTCCTTGATGCGTTCTTGGAGAAAGCCGTGCATCCACTGCGGCGACTCGGCGACGTGCAGCCGGAATCGCTCGCCCGGGACCCAGGCGACCGGACCGGGCTTCGGGGCCAGGAGCCGCTCGACCCAGATCTCGTAGTTGCCGGTTCCCCCGGCCCGGAAACGGTCGTGAAGGTGGACCTTCTTGACGTCCTGCAAGTGCGTGACGTCCAGACCTCCATTGGCCGCCGCATATAGCTGGGCTTTTCTCTTCTGCGCGCTTTCGGCATGCTTCCGCAGCTTGCGATGGTCGTTCTGCTCGTCGGCACGCACCACTTGTCCGACGTCCATCGCGAAGCACACCACGCGGGCACTGCGCATCACGATGTGGATCGACCGATTGTCGTTCACCCGCGCTGCCGACGACAGAGTCCGTGACGGGTACTGGTTCATCCGCTGGGCTTCGTCGAAGAGCAACACGTCCAGCGGTTCGTCAAGACGCTGCAGATCCGCTGTGGTGGCGAGCAGCGACGACAGCTTCTTCATGCCTTTGTCGGCCAGCGACTTCTTCAACGCCTCGCGATAGGCGGTACTCGCCGTGACAAGTCGTACTGCCTTGCCCATCTTGTGCAGCTGACTCAAGGCCTGCAGGGTGACGACGCTTTTGCCGGTACCCGGGCCGCCCTCCACGAAGATGACGTGCGGTGCGGTATCGCACCCGGCCTCCACAATGCTCTTGACCCCGTCGCGTTGCAGCGGGGTCAACGCGAACGGCGCGTTGCCCGCCACCACGTCCGCGCTGTTGGTGAGCGTGGTCGTGGCGTCGTTCTTGGCACGGCTGTCTCGTAGGACGTCCGCAGCGTAGTCACCCGGTTCCTCAGTGAACGTCTTGCGCACGAAGTTCACGAACTGGTCCTCGTCGTCACGCAGGACAACCCAACTCGGCTTCGCGGTGCTCAGCGACTTCAACCAATCGGCCTCGGTCGTGGTCGCGTTGTGCAGGTAAGCAATGGCCGGCAGGTCGACCTCGAATGCTGCGAACTGGTCGATCTCGTCCATCGCCAGCCACTTGTAGCGGCTGGACTGCGCGGCGGGATGCTCCTTGTCCTTGCGGTACCCATCGATAGCGACCAGTTCGGGATCGGTGGCCACCTGCTTGGGCTCGCTCCACCGCTTCAGCTCGACCACCAGATAGCGCGGATCGCCACGCACTGGCTCGCGCCCGCAGACAAGAGCGTCGATGCGGACGGGGCTCCTGTTGTAGAGGATGTTGGGGATTTGGTACTCGACGAGTATCACCAGATCGGGCCGACGGGCCCGGACCAGCACCCTGGCCAGCTCGACGACGCTCTCGCACCACGCCACCAGATCCCCTGGCGAGGGAGCGGCAGGGTCGAGCTTCCGATCCGGGTCATCGCCGATCGTCTTGTAGAGATGGGCAAGGCGGAACCGCGCCTCGAGCACATCCCGGTCAATGGATACGAATTCGCGCGCGGTCATGCGCAGTAACGTCACGGTTCGTCCCCCCATGGCAGCACGAAAATCTCGTGCGGGTGGGAGCATATCCGACGACGCGGAAGCCCGTCGGGCCGCAATGACTCAACGAAGCCTATCAACTCCTATGCGTGAAACTGCCTATTGTCGCGCCACGCCGGGAATGCGGAGTGGAACCGGCTTCGAACAGTCAGGCGAGCCCCCGACACAACAACACATCAGGCACCCCACCCTCACTCCACCGCCACGTATACCCCACCCCCGCCACGTACTCCCCGTCCGCGCACTGTCCCTTGTAGTACCCCGGGGACCAGTCGCTGGCAGTCGAGCCGCCTGTAGCCGGGCGGTTGTCGCTGTGGTCGAACCACACGGTGTGGCCGGTGGTTGGGAGGGGTGTGGTGGAGGGGGCGCACAGCAGGGCGGACATGGCGTTGTTGTGGACGCTGTAGCCGACGGTGAAAGTGTTGTCGGGGCATTGGAGTTTGCTGTAGCCGGGGGCCCAGTCGCCTTCGGTCACGTAGCGTTCGTCGGTGACGGTGGTCCAGGTGGTGGTGGATTTGGTTGGTTCGGTGGTGTCGGTGCATAGGCCGCGGCTGTTGCTGCGGGACAGGCCCGTCAGGCGTTCTGTGTCGGGGCAGTCGGCTTTGCGGTTGCCGGGGGACCAGTCGGGTTGGTTGAGCATTGTGGTGGAGACGTCGTAGTCGGTGTGGTCGAGGTCGAGCATGTTCCAGTGGGTGGAGGGTGGGACGGGGCCGGTGCGGGTGGTTGCTGTGCGGAGCTTGTTCCAGTCGGGGAGGCGCCAGTCGCCTGTGTCGAAGATGGCGGTGCGGTGGCCGGTGGGGTCGTAGGAGAGGAGGGCCCAGTTGTCCTGGAGGGTGCCGGTGGGGGTGGTGTAGCCGATGAGGGGCCAGATGGCGAAGTCGGTGTCGTTGGCGGCCAGGATGTCGGTGAAGTGGTCGAACCAGGCCTGTTCCTTGGTGTCGGTGGAGCCGCGGCCGGCGGCGCCGAATTCGCTGATCCAGACCGGGGCGGTGAAGTGCTGGCCGGACTGGGTGACGAACAGGGCTTCCTGGTTCACCACCGAGGCGAGTTGGTCCGGGGTGTAGTCCTCGTAGCGGGGGTCGTTGGTGGCTCCGGTGGAGCCGGCGGCGGCGCCGGAGTTGGCGGGGCCGGTGTAGGCGTAGAAGTGTGCTGAGTAGACCAGCTTGTTGGACGTGATCAGGGTGTTGGACAGGTTCGCCACCGGGGTGAGCATCGGGCGGCCGTGGTTGAGGCCGGCCAAGGGGATGCCGTACCAGTTGATGCCCTCCATGACGACCAGCAGGTCGGGGTCGGCGGCGAGGATCTGGTTGCCCGCCTCCTCGAAGGCCGCGTATTCGTCGTGGGCGTCGTACCAACCCCAGTTGGGGTCGTCCCACGTGTCACGCCGCACCTCGTTGCGCAGGTCCGCCCCGACGACGCGCTTGTTCGCCTTGTAGCGGTTCACCATGAACAGCCAGTCCGACTCCCACTGCTGCGTGCTCTGGCCGCTGTTCCAGCGCTCGTTGCCGTCGAGCCCGCAGCACCAGCGGTAGGAGGTGGTGTGGTTGTTCAGCACCACCGCGAAGCCGTCGTCTGTCAGGGCTTTGACCACCGCGTCGAACACCTGGAGCGGCGTCTCGCCGCGCAGCTGCGGGTTGGCCGCCACGGCGGCGTCGGGAACGGTCGAGGTGTCGTGGATCAGCGCGTCGGCGAACGGCAGGCGGATGGTGTTGATCCCCAGGGTGTGGAAATCGGACAGGATCTGCGCGATCGGCGTCCGGTCCAGGGCCAGCGGGACGTTGTACGACACCTCCCCGGCCTGGTTGTCCGCCGGGTCGGTGGTAGAGCCGCTGCCCAGGTAGTGGCCCTGCGCGCCGTCCCAGTTGCCGCCGATCATCTTGAAGCGGTTGCCGTTCGCGTCCACGACGTAGCGTCCGCTGGTGCTCAGCGGCCCGGTCCAGGACGCGGCCAGCGAGGACCCGGGCGAGGGTGCGACCGACGACGCCGCCGAGGCCGCCGAGGCCGCCGACACCGACAACCCAGGCGCGAACAACCCAGAACCGAGCAACGCCAACGAACAAAGGATGGAACGGACCTTCATGAACCCTCCCTATGAATCAACCCGCATTGATAGTGGGGGAATCAACAAACATGGACAAGACCGATCACGCAGCTTTAGGGTCGGCCGCCATGAGCCCCTCGCAAGTGACCTTCGACGCCGACCACGGAACCGCACTCCTCAGCACCTCAAACTCGGTCTACGCACTACGGATCGGCACCGACGGCAGTCCGCGGCACATCTACTGGGGCCCGCCGCTCGACGTGACACAGCTCCCTGATTGGCGCTCCCCCGCCGACAGCGTCTTCGAGGCCGACCCGGCCCCCGACGAGATGCCGATCGAGACCGGCGCCCGCTACGGACCCGCCGGGCTGCGCGTGCGGTTCGGCGACGGCGTCCGCGGGGCGCAGTGGACGTTCGTGGAGCACGACATCGAGGAGGAAGGCAGAGTTCTGCGTCTCCGCCTCCGCGACCGCGTCTATCCCCTGGCTCTGGAACTCGTCTACCGCGTCCGCCCCGACAGCGACGTGATCGAGCGCTGGACCGAGATCTCGCACACCGGTGGCGCGGACTCCGCCCCGATCGTCGTCGAACGCTGCGACAGCGCCGCCTGGGCGCTGCCGAAGCGCGCCGACTACCGCCTCACCCACCTCGCGGGCGGCTGGGCCAGCGAGATGCAGCTCCAGCGCGACCGGCTGGCCGTCGCCGAGACCGTGCTGACCTCCCGACGCGGCATCACCAGCCACCATGCGCACCCGTGGCTGGCCCTCGACGCCGGCGAGGCCACCGAGACTTCCGGCCAGGTCTGGACCGCGGCCCTGGCCTGGAGCGGGACCTGGCGGATCACGGTGCACCGGGACGCGGTGGGCCGGGTGACGTTCACCGGCGGGTTCGGACACGAGGCGCTGACGTTCAGCCTCGCGCCGTCGGAGCGCGTCGTGACTCCGGTGTTCGCCGGCCTCTTCTCCCCCGACGGCTTCGGCGGGGCCAGCCGGGCCTGGCACGACCACGTCCGGCGCCACGTCCTGCCGCATCCGGACGAGGACCGGCCGGTCGTCTACAACTCGTGGGAGGCCACCGGCTTCGACGTCACCGAGGCCGGGCAGACCGAGCTGGCGCGACTGGCCGCGCGGATCGGCGCGGAACTGTTCGTCGTCGACGACGGCTGGTTCGGCGCGCGCCGGGACGACCATGCCGGTCTGGGCGACTGGACGCCGCGCCAGGACGCGTTCCCGCACGGGCTGCGACCGCTCGCCGACGAGGTGCACCGGCTGGGGATGCGGTTCGGGTTGTGGGTGGAGCCGGAGATGGTGAATCCGGACAGCGACCTGTACCGGGCGCATCCGGAGTGGGTGGTGCACGCGCCGACACGTCAGGCCACTGAGTTGCGGAACCAGCTGATGCTGAACGTGGGGCGCCCGGACGTGGCGGCGTGGGTGTACGCGACGCTGGACCGGCTGGTGCGGGAGCACGCCGTCGATTTCCTGAAGTGGGACGCGAACCGGGTGGTGACCGAGGCCGGGTGGCCGGGGCACGCGGATCCGGACCGGCTGTGGATCGACCACGTGCGGAACGTCTACGAAATCATGGACCGGTTGCGCGCGGAGCACCCCGGGCTGCGGATCGAGGATTGCGCGGGCGGCGGCGGGCGCGTGGATCTGGGCATGCTGGCGCGCACCGATCAGGCGTGGACGTCGGACAACACCGACCCGGTGGACCGGATCGGGATCCAGGCCGGGTTCGGGCAGCTGTATCCGGCGGCGGCGATGGTGGCATGGGTGACGGACAGCCCGAACCCGATGACGTTCCGGGAGACGCCGCTCCGGTTCCGCTTCCACGTGTCGATGGCCGGCGTGCTCGGGATCGGCGGCGATCTGACGGAGTGGTCAGCGGAGGAACTGGCCGAGGCGGCGGAGTTGGTGGCCGAGTACAAGGAGGTGCGGCCGTTGGTGCAGCGCGGCATCGCGTACCGGTTGCAGAGTGCTGATGGCGTGAACGGCGTGCACTACGCGGCGCAGGACGACGCCGAGCACGCGGTGCTGGTGTGGCGGACCACGATGCGGTTCGGGCACGAGCCGGCACCGGTGCGGCTGGTCGGGCTGCGGGACGAGTCGACGTATCAGGACCTGTTCTGGGGCGCGGTGTATTCGGGGCGGCTGTTGCGGGAGCGGGGACTGGAGCTGGGGCTGCCAGCGGGGGACTACGCGAGCCGGTTGATCCGGTTGCGGCGGGTGGACTGAGGAAGCACTCAGAAATCCGTCACGACAGCCCCGGCCAGCGCGAACCCGAGGTGCACCGCCGCCTGCACAGTGATGCGGCCCGGAGTCAGGTTGCTCTCGGCGTCGCCGCCGGCGCTGTCGCGGGTGTGGCTCCGGTAGGTGTTGACCAACGCGTCCGAGTCGACGTCTTCGATGTGGACGACCGGGCCCAGCTCGACGCCCGCGGCCTCGGCGTACAGCGCGCCCTTCTCACGCGCGGCCGCGACCGCCTTGGCGCGCGCCTTCGCCCGCAGCTCCTTCTTCGTCGACACGTCGAACTCGACCGCCTCGACGGAGTTCGCCCCGGCGGCGACCGCGTCGATGAGGACTTGTTCGAGGGAGTCGAGATCCCGGATCTCGATCACGAAGGACACCGAGCAGTCGTAGCCGGCCTGGATGCGGGTGCCCTCCTGGTAACGCCAGGCGGTGCTCAGGTTCAGGCGCGAGGAGGAGATGCCGGCGTCGGCCACGCCGCGATCGCGCAGCGCCTCGCGGATGGCCGTGGTCGCGGCGCGGGTGGCGGCGAAGGCCGCGGCGGGCGTCGGCTCGGTCTGGTTGCAGGCGAGGCGGAGGCGGGCGAGGTCGGGCGCGGCGTCGACGCTGGCGGCGCCGAACACGGAGATGCCCCAGGGCTTCTTGATGGATTGCGTCATGAGGACAGGAAAGCGGATGAACCCATTGGCATACTCATGGATTGCCGACATGAAACGTTTCGTGATGGAAAAGACCGTTTCATGCTTCGATATCTGGGATGCGCCGTCGCGGCGGTCGCTCTGACGGCGGGGACGGCGCAGGGCGCCACCGGACGGCCTGTGGACCGTGGCGCGTCGGCGGACCGTGACGGATCGGTGAGTGTGCGGATCGGTCTGGCCGGGCGGGACCCCGCCGGGCTGGAGGCGTTCGCGCGGGCCGTGTCCACGCCCGGCAGCCCGGAGTACGGGCGGTTCCTGACGCCGGAGCAGGCCCGGGCCCGGTTCGGGGCGACGGACACACAGGTGTCGGCGGTACGGCGGTGGCTCGGCCGGGCCGGGATGAGCGTGACCGGGCAAAGCACGCACTGGATCGACGCCACGGGGAGCCCCGTAGCGGCGCGGACGGCGTTCGGCAGCAGCCTGGGCCTGGGCCTACGGACCCTGACGCTGCCCGCCGACGTCACCGGAGCCGTGACGACCGTGGCACGGATCGGGCAGGCGCGGCAGCGGGGTGTGCGCGAGGGTGCGAGCGCCGCCCTCCAGGCCCGGAAGGAGAGGACGAGTCACTCGGGCGGCGTAATGGGTGGGCCCACGCGGGTCTCAGCGCACGTCGACAGTGGTGTCGCGACGGACGGCGTTCACTCGCCTGGAGCAGTTCCCAGCGCCAAGCCGACCGCCCACCCGCCCGCCGACACCACCCCGGCCGCACCGAGCGCCAAGCCGGGCGCCAAACCGACCACCACGAGCAGTAACAAAATCAACTGCTCCCCCACCTGGGGCGCCGTCACCGCCGACCCGAAGCTCCCTCCGGGCTACACCACCCCGGAGCCGCTCGACGTCTGCGGCTACGCCCCGTCGCAGCTCCGCACCGCCTACGGCGTCGCCGCCTCCGGCCTCACCGGCGCCGGGGTGCGGGTCGCCGTCATCGACGCCTACGGCTCGCCGACCATGCGGGCCGACGCCGATCGCTTCGCCCGGGCGCACGGCGACGCGCCGTTCGCCGATGGCCAGTACCTGGAGACGGTCACCCCGGCCAGGTGGACCCACACCAACGACAAGGTGTGCCAGACGCCGGCGGACTGGGCCGGGGAGGAGGCGCTGGACGTCGAGACCGTGCACGGCATGGCGCCCGGGGCGACGGTCCACTACTTCGGCTCGAACTCGTGCTCCGACGAGGACATCAACGCCACCGTCGCGCAGATCGTCGACACCCGTGCGGCCGACATCGTGTCCTCGTCCTTGGGGGAGACGATGCACCGCACCACCGGGGGAATCGACCCGGCGCTGATCTCCCAGGCCACGCAGCTGTTCGCGTACGGCGCCGCCGAGGGCATCGGCTTCTACTACGCCACTGGGGACTGCGGCAACGACTCGGTGCGGACCGGTCCGAGCTGCGATCCGGAGTCGGCGCGGGCGCAGACCGAGTGGCCGGTGTCCTCGCCGTGGGTGACCGGGGTCGGCGGGACGGCGCTGGCGCTCGGACCCGACGCGGCTCCGCTGTGGGAGTCGTCGATGGGCGACCGGCGGTCGGTGCTGTCCGACGACGGCAAGCGCTGGGTGCCGTTCCCCGGCGACTTCTACTTCGGTGGCGGCGGCGGGACCAGCGAGGACTTCCAGCAGCCGTCCTACCAGCGCGGCGTGGTGCCCGACCGGCTCGCCCGCACCCTCTCCACGGGGCGCCGCGCGGCCAAGCCGATGCGCACGCTCCCGGACGTCGCCATGAACGGCGACCTGATGACCGCGGTCCTGGTCGGCGCCACGGACGCGACCACCGGCCGGTACGACGAGACCCCGATCGGCGGCACCTCGGCGAGCACGCCGATGTTCGCGGGCGTGCAGGCTGTTGCCCAGCAGGCCAGGGTCGCGGCCGGCGGCGGGGCGATCGGCTTCGCGAACCCGGTCATCTACCAGCACGCGAACCAGAACACGTTCATGGACGTCGTCGCGCATCCGGCCGGCGCCCCGACCATCATCTCCGCGGTCCTGGACCTCGGGCCGGACGCGCAGGGCAAGGCCCGGACGCGGTTGTTCGAGCTCGGATCCGACCAGGGCCTGCCCGCCGGACCCGGCTACGACTTGGCGACCGGCCTCGGCGCCCCTCGCGCGGGCTACCTCGAATCCTTCAAACACTAGAAAGCGGGACGCGCGGTCATCCTTTCGAGGTGTCAGCGCATCCCGCGATCACCCGGACGGTACGTAACGGACATCGACGTACTGTCCGGGAGGGTCCATGTCCGTTCGCACCGCTTTGGCCGCCGCCGTCGCGGCCGCGGCCCTGATATCCGTCGCGCTGAGCCCGGTCTCGTCGGCGGCGCCGTCGGAATCGGCGGCACCGCCGACGCCGCCGCACGGCGCCCCGCACCATCTCGCGATGCGCACGAACCATGTCCAGCTCGACAGCCTCGAAGAGACCGACCAGGCCGAGGAGACGGACGAGCCCAACGATCCGGACGCGCACTACCTGGGCCCCAAGCTCTGCTCCGGGTACTACGGCGAGCACCGGGCCAGGAACGTCCCCGACGCTTTCGGCGGCCACAACCCGCTCTCCGTCTGCGGCTACACCCCCGAGCAGCTGCGCTTCGCCTATGGCGTCACGCAGGCGCATGAACGCGGCGCGGGCGTGACGGTCGCCATCGTCGACGCCTACGCCTCCCCCACCATGCTCGCCGACGCCAACCGCTACGCGATGAACCACGACGAGCGTCTGCTGACACCGCTGCAATACCGCGAAGTCCTTCCGCCCTCCTACAACCACCTCACCGACGGCGTCTGCGAGTCGCCGTCGTCGTGGGCGACGGAGGAGGCTCTGGACGTCGAAGCCGTGCACGCCATGGCCCCGCAGGCGAACATCGTCTACGTCGCCGCCGCCTCCTGCGACGACACCGATCTGATGGCCGCCTTGCAGAAGGTCGTGGATCAGCACCTGGCGACGATCGTCTCCAACTCGTGGGGCGGCGTCCCGCACAGCATCTACGGCGACGAGGATCCCGCAACGATGGCGGCCTACTCGGCCCTGTTCCAGCGCGGCGGACAGCAGGGAATCAGCTTCCTGTTCGCCTCCGGCGACTGCGGCGCCGTGGATCCGGCCGCCGAGTGCGCCACCGGCTCGGCACGGCCGCAGACCGAGTATCCGGCGCAGGATCCGTGGGTGACGGCGGTCGGCGGGACGAGCCTGGCGATCGGGCCGTTCGACAACTACGGCGGCGAGGTCGGCTGGGGCGACCGGCGCTCGATGCTGGCGCCGGACGGCCAGGGCTGGGCCCCGGCGGCCGGGGCCGGGCAGTGGCGGTACGGAGGCGGCGGCGGGACGAGCGAGGACGTGCCGCAGCCGGCGTACCAGGACGGGGTGGTCCCGACCGCGCTGAGCACGACGCTGATGTCCGGGGCGAAGGCGACCAAGCCGATGCGGGTGGTGCCGGACGTGGCCCTGGACGCCGATCCGATGACCGGCTTCCTGGTCGGCGTCACCACGAAGCAGGCGAACGGGCTGCCCGGGTACGGCGAGGCGTCGATCGGCGGCACCTCGCTGGCCACGCCGCTGTTCGCCGGGCTGATGGCGGACGCGCAGCAGGGAGCGGGTCATCCGTTCGGGTTCCTGAACCCGGCACTCTACGGAAAGGCCGCCACCGGTGCGTTCCACGATGTGACCCCGACTTCGCTGTGCCCCGGGTTGTCACGGCCGGGAATGCCCCCGGCGACGGTGGTCGACCTGGGCGACGACAGCGCGGGGGTGCACCAGGCCCGGCTCTACCAGATGGGGGACGACGGCCTGCTCAGCACGGGCGCCGGTTACGACGCCGTGACCGGGCTGGGATCGCCTTCGCTGTCCTACTTGCGCTCATGGCGGTGAGGACGCGTCTAGGATCGTTCGACGACAGTTCGTCGCTGGATGTGGACGTCCGTCGCTGGACGTGGACGCTGATGAGAGTTAGAGAGAAGAGGTCCGGACTGTGGCTTCGGAGTCGTCGTTCGACGTGGTGAGCAAGGTCGAGCACCAGGAGGTCGACAACGCGCTCAACCAGGCGTCGAAGGAGATCGCCCAGCGTTTCGACTTCCGCGGGGTGGACGCCGAGATCCGCTGGTCCGGTGAGGGCATCGAGATGCGGGCCAACTCCGAGGAGCGGGTCGCGGCGGTACTCGACGTGTTCAAGGACAAGCTGATCAAGCGCAAGATCTCGCTGAAGGTGGTGGACGCCTCGGAGCCCCGGGTGTCCGGCAAGGAATACCGGATCAGCGTCGCGATCAAGGAGGGGATCTCCTCGGAGAACGCGAAGAAGATCTCCAAGCTGATCCGGGACGAGGCGCCGAAGAGTGTGAAGGCGCAGATCATCGGTGAGGAGCTGCGGGTGTCGTCGAAGTCGCGCGACGACCTCCAGGCGACGCAGACCCTCCTGAAGGAGCAGGACTACGACTTCGCGATCCAGTTCACCAACTACAGGTGAGACGACCGCGCTGGCGTCTGCTGACCCCTGTCGTGGTGGCGGTCGCAGTCGTGGCCGTCACCACGTTTTCGCAGGTGCTCAGCGCGCCCGGTTCTCCCGCCCTGCCCCGGATATCCCTGATAGGGCTGGTGCAGAAGGTGGGGAAGTCGCCGGCCCGGGCGTTCTCCGGGACGGTGCGGCTCAGCGTCGACATCGGACTGCCCCGGCTGCCGAAGCTCGGCACCGACGGCGGCGCGGATCCCCTGCGGCTGCTGTCCGGCAACCACCTGGTGCGCGTGGTGGCCGACGCCACCGACGGCGAACAGCGGGAGCGGGTGGCGCTGCTGGACACGATGTCGGAGTACGACATCGTCCGTGACGACAGCGAGCTGTGGATGTGGGACTCCACGCGGCAGCTGGCCCGCCACGGCACGGTCGACGCGCTGACCGAGGTGCTGCTGTCCTTCGCCTCGCCGGCGGAGCTGGCCAAGACCTTCACCGGCCCGTCGGCGATCCAGACCGCGGTGTTCGACACCGACTACATGGCCGGGCGGACGACCCGCGTCGCCGGGCGTGACTGCTACGTCCTGCGGATCACGCCGAACAGCCCGGGCACCACGGTCGGCTCGGTACGCGTCGCGGTCGACGCGGCGACCGGGGTGCCGGTCAGCGTGACCGTCTACCCGACGGGATCCTCGAAGCCCGCCATCAAGGCCGAGTTCGAATCCCTCAGCTTCCAGGCCGATCCCGCCGAACTGCGGTTCATCCCGCCGCCGGGAGCCACCGTGGTCGACGAGCCGGAGCCGGACCTGCCGGCGAACCCCGTGCGCGGCGCGGGCAAGGGCTGGACGGCCGCCGTCGCCATCGGCGGGGTGGACCCGGACAGCCTGATCGCGGGGCTGGGCACCGAGAAGTCCAAGAACCAGCCGGCCCCGGAGGGCACCGCCGCCGTGCTGGCGGCCCTGGCCGGCACCCCGGGCACGCCGTTGCAGAGCTACCTGCGGATGATGATGGCGGCCGGGGACAAGAGCGCCGTGGGGCTGGTGTGGAGCAGCCGCCTGGTCAGCCTGGTCTTCACGCCGGACCAGCGGCTCTACGCGGCGTTCGCGACGCCGGAGTCCCTGGTGGCGACCGTCGCCGCGGACAAGGCCCAGCCGCCCGCGGACGGCCTGCGGCCGGCCACCGGCACCCCGCCGGACCAAAAACAGATCACGGTGCCCGCCCCGGGCCCGATTCCCGGCGTCGCCCCGGGCCACATTCCCGGCGTCGCCCCGGCCCCCGCCCCGGCCGACCGGAACTAGGAAGGCAGCCATGCCCAGCATCGAACTCGCGCTGACCTTCCGGCGCCGCCGCAACCTGCTGATCCTGGCCGTCCTGGCCCTGTTACCGGTCCTGGTCGGGATCGCGGTCCGGGTGGCCGGCCTCGGCGCCGGGACCGGGACCGGAATGCTGAACCAGGTGGCGCGCAACGGCCTGTTCCTGGTCTTCGCCTCCCTCGCCCTGACCGTGCCGCTGTTCCTGCCGGTGGCCGTCGGCGCCGTGGCGGCCGACCAGGTCGCCGGCGACGCCGCGGACGGCACCCTGCGCACCGTGCTCGCCTGGCCCGTGGGCCGCACCCGCCTGCTGGCCGCCAAGCTGCTGGCGGCGGTGGCCTTCGCCGTGGCCGCGACCTTCACCGTGGCCCTGTCCGCCCTGGCCGCCGGCGCGGCGCTGTTCCCCATGCGCGACGTGACCCTGCTGAGCGGAGCGACGATCCCCCTCGGCTCCGCCTTCGCCCGAGCCCTGCTGATCGCCCTGGTCGTGACCTGCTGCATGGCCGGCGTCGCCATCATCG
Organism: Catenulispora yoronensis; assembly: GCF_039531695.1. Taxonomy (NCBI): domain Bacteria; kingdom Bacillati; phylum Actinomycetota; class Actinomycetes; order Catenulisporales; family Catenulisporaceae; genus Catenulispora; species Catenulispora yoronensis. The sequence goes on along the minus strand of NZ_BAAAQN010000022.1, from coordinate 1,755 downwards.
GCCTGACCATCTCCACCCTGACCGACTCCCCCTCCACCGCCCTGGCCGGCACCGTGGCCCTGATCGTGGCCGCCGAGATCGCCGGCTCGATCCCCCAGCTCGCAACCCTCCAGCCCTGGCTGTTCTCCGAGGACTGGCTGTCCTTCGCCGACCTCCTGCGCACCCCGATGTACTGGACCACGATCACCCACAGCCTCTGGGTCCAGGCCGTCTACGCCCTCATCTGCACCTCCCTGGCCTGGGCCCGCTTCACCTCCCGCGACCTGGCCCTTTGACCCGGACGGCGCACCCCCGCCCCCACCGGCGCGGGGTAGCGCACCGAACGCCACCTCACTCTCCCGGCCCACACATCCGGGAACTGAAGAGATCTTCACCTACGTTGGACACAAGGGGAACGAAAGGAACCACAAACGGGCAAGGACATCGATGACAGCCAGCACTATCGGTCACGGCCGGCACAACGGGGTGAAGACCGCGGCCCTCATGGGCCTGCTGTCCGGGATCATCATCGTGATCGGCAGCTTCTGGGGGCGCACCGGCATCACCATCGCCCTGCTGATCGCCGTCGGCACCAACGCCTACGCGTACTGGAACAGCGACAAGATGGCCCTACGCTCCATGCGCGCCCAACCGGTCAGCGAAGTCGAACAGCCGGCGATGTACCGCATCGTCCGCGAACTGTCCACCCAAGCCCGCCAACCCATGCCCCGCCTCTACATCTCCCACACCGACGCCCCCAACGCCTTCGCCACCGGCCGCGACCCCCACCACGCCGCCGTATGCTGCACCACCGGCATCCTCAACCTCCTCAACGAACGCGAACTACGCGGCGTCCTGGGCCACGAACTGTCCCACGTCTACAACCGCGACATCCTCATCGCCTCCGTAGCAGGCGCCCTGGCGAGCGTAATCATGTGGCTGGTCAACATCGCCTGGCTGATCCCCATCGGCCGCTCGGACGACGACGACGGCCCCGGCCTCCTGGGCATGATGGCCATCATGCTCCTCGGCCCCCTGGCCGCCAGCCTCATCCAACTAGCCATCGGCCGCTCCCGCGAATACCAAGCCGACACCTCCGGCGCCCGCCTGACCGGCGACCCCCTAGCCCTCGCCTCCGCCCTGGTAAAGCTGGAACACGGCACGAAGAACAAGCCCCTGGCGCCCGAGCCGGAACTGATGACAACAAGCTCGATGATGATCGCCAACCCCTTCGGCGGCGGCGCCGGAATGTCGAAGCTGTTCTCAACCCACCCGCCGATCCCGGACCGGGTCCGGCGGCTGGAGGACCTGGCGGGACAGTCGCTGCGGTAGGGAGAGCAGCCCGACCGCCATCGCCGCCAGCAGCCAGCAGCCAGCAGCCAGCAGCCAGCAAGATGATTTCGGCACCGCGACCAACCGCGCTGCCCGCATCGCGAACGGCAGCAGCCAGCAGGACAGTGTCGGCTAGCAACCGAACAATTGACATCGCAACAGGCGGCGACGAGCAGGACCGGCAAGCCTCGCGACCGGCGGCGGCCAGCCAGACCGATTGGCATCGCGACTGGTCGCCTTACCAGCATCGCGACCGGCGGCGGCCAGCAGAACGGGACACCATCACGACCGGTCGCCCCGGTTTTGGTTTGACCCAGAGTTAGGTCTTCGGTTCCGGTCTTTCCGTCGCTTCGGCGGGCGTAGCCAATCGCGCCGCCCAGGCGGTGTCAAGGCTCGCATGAGCTGGGGCACAAGCCTGAAGGGTCGCCTTGATACCGCCTGGGC